>CAZBDE010000001.1:0-48790 GCA_964490415.1 uncultured Pseudoxanthomonas sp.
AGTTCAAGGAAGCCTTCACCAAGGCCGCGCTGACCCGCTTCGGCAGCGGCTGGGCCTGGCTCAGCGTGACCCGCGGGAAGAAGGTCGTGGTCGAGAGCAGCGCCAACCAGGACAGCCCGCTGAGCGATGGCAACACGCCGATCCTGGGCCTGGACGTGTGGGAGCACGCCTACTACCTGAAGTACCAGAACCGCCGTCCGGACTATATCGGCGCGTTCTACAACGTGGTCGACTGGGACGAGGTCGAGCGCCGCTACCAGGCGGCCGTGAAGTAAGCCACGAAGCGGCGATCCATCCGATCAAGCGACGCCCCGGCCAGCCGGGGCGTTTTTCGTAGGGCAGGGCTTGCCTCGCTCTACGAAAAGCAAGGCCCCGGCGGATGCCGGGGCCTTGCCTGGTTCGCGCGGCAGCGGGCGCGTCAGCGCATCGCCGAGCCGCCTTCGCGCTCCTGCTTCGCAAGCCACTCGCGCGACGGCTCGTCGAGCTTGTCGCCGAGCATGCGCCGGACCACGATGAAGAACACCGGGATCAGCAGCAGGCCGAGGAAGGTGGCGAAGAGCATGCCGCCGATCACGCCGGTGCCGATCGCATGCCGCGAGTTCGCGCCGGCGCCGGTGGAGATCGCCATCGGCACCACGCCCATGATGAACGCGAACGAGGTCATCAGGATCGGGCGGAAGCGCAGGCGGGCCGCCTCGATGGTCGCCTCGCGCAGGGTCTTGCCGGCCAGGCGCTGTTCCACCGCGAACTCCACGATCAGGATCGCGTTCTTGGCCGCGAGGCCGATGATCGTGATCAGGCCGATCTTGAAGAAGATGTCGTTCGGCAGGCCGCGCATCAGGCTGAACACCAGCGCGCCCAGCATGCCCAGCGGCACCACCAGCAGCACCGCCACCGGGATCGACCAGCTCTCGTACAGCGCGGCCAGGCACAGGAACACGACCACGATCGACAGCACCAGCAGCAGGGTGGCGGTGTTGCCGGCCAGGATTTCCTGGTAGGACATGCCGGACCAGTCGTAGCCGAAGCCGGTCGGCAGGTCGTCGCTGACGATCTGCTCCATCATCGCCATCGCCTCGCCCGAGCTGTGGCCCGGCGCCGGCGAGCCGACGATGTTGACCGCGGCATAGCCCTGGTAGCGGTTCAGCGAAGGCGGGCTGGTGATCCACTCGGTACCGACCACGGTGCTCAGCGGGATCATCTGGCCGCTGGCGGCGCCGGGCGTGAAGAAGCGGTCCAGCGATTCGGCGCCGGTGCGGAACGGGGCGTCGGCGCGCAGGGTCACGCGCTTGATCCGGCCTTCGAAGAAGAAGTCGTTGGCATACACCGGGGCCAGCATCAGGCTGACCGCGTTGTAGATGTCGCCCACGTCCAGCCCCATCGACTGCGCCTGCACGCGGTCCACGTTGAGCTGCAGCTGCGGCGCGTCCTCCAGGCCGTTCGGGCGCACGCCGACCAGGGCCGGGTTCTGCGCGGCCGCGCCCAGCAGCTGGTTGCGGGCCTGGGTCAGGGCCACCTGGCCCTGGCCGCTGCGGTCCTGCAGCCACATGTCGAAGCCGCCGAACTGGCCCAGGCCCTGCACGGTCGGCAGGTTGACCACGAAGATCGAGGCCTCCTTGATCCCGGACAGCGCGCCATTGGCCTGCTGGATGAACTCCGGCGCGGTCAGGTCGCGTTCCTCCCAGGGCTTGAGCCGGATGAAGGCCATGCCCACGTTCTCGCCCGATCCGACGAAGCTGAAACCGGCCACCTGCATCATGCTCTGGTAGCCGTCCAGTTGCTCCAGGCGGCCGCGCACCTCGTCGAACACGTCCTGGGTGCGCTGCAGGGTCGAGCCCGGCGGCAACTGCACGATGGCCATGGCATAGCCCTGGTCCTCCTCGGGCAGGAAGCTGCCGGGCATGCGCGTGAACAGGAAGCCGCACAGGACCGCCAGCACCGCGAACAGCACCATCCAGCGCGGCGCATGCCTGACCGCACTGCCGATATGGCCGACGTAGGTGCGGCTGACCTTGTCGTAGTACTTGTTGAAGGTGCGGAACACCCAGTTCGAATTGGCGTGGTGGCTGGGCTTGAGGAAGGTCGCGCACAGCGCCGGGGTGAAGCCCAGCGCGAGGAACGCCGAGAAGGCCATGGCGATGGCGATGGTCAGCGCGAACTGCTTGTAGATCTCGCCGGCCGCGCCGCCCTGCAGGGCGCTGGGGATGAACACCGCCGCCAGGACCACCGTGATCGCGACCACCGCGCCGGTGATCTGGCCCATGGCCTTGATCGTGGCCTCGTAGGGCGGCAACCCCTCCTCGGTCATGATCCGCTCGACGTTCTCGATCACCACGATCGCGTCGTCGACGACGATGCCGATCGACAGCACCATCGCGAACAGCGTCAGCTGGTTGATGGTGAAGCCGATGATGGACAGGCCCAGGAACGTACCCAGCAGCGCCACCGGGATGACCAGGGTCGGGATGATGGTGGCGCGGATGTTCTGCAGGAAGATCAGCATCACCAGGAACACCAGCACCACCGCCTCGAGCAGGGTCTTGACGACTTCCTGGATCGAGATCTTGACGAAGGTGGTGCTGTCGTACGGCGACATCCAGGTCACGCCCTGCGGGAAGGTCGCCTGCAGCTCGTCCATCTTCGCGCGCACCGCATCGGCCACATTGAGCGCGTTGGCGCCCGGCAGCAGCTGCACCGCGAAGCCGCCGATCGGCTTGCCGTTGTACTTGGTGTCGAAACCGTAGGCGCCAGGACCGATGCTGACCCGGGCCACGTCCCGCAGCCGCACCGTGGTGCCGTCGCTGTCGGCGCGCAGGATGATGTCCTCGAACTGCTCGGGCCTGGTGAAGCGCCCTTCGGCCGAGACCGTGGCGGTGAACACCTGGCCTTCCGGCGCCGGATCGGCGCCGACCGAGCCGGCGGCGAACTGCACGTTCTGGCCCCTGACGGCGGCCAGCACCTGGGTGGCCGACAGGCCGAAGCCCTGCAGCTTGCCCGGGTCCAGCCAGATGTTCATCGCGTACTCGGCGCCGAACTGCTGGATGCTGCCCACGCCGGGAATGCGCGAGATCTGGTCGATCACCCGCGAGCCGTTGATGTCGTTGAGCTGGTTGCGGTCGACCGCCGGGTTGTCGGAGACCAGGCCCACCACCATCAGGAAGCCGGAGTTTGCCTTGGCGACGACCACGCCCTGCTGGATCACCTCGGTGGGCAGGCGCGGGGTGGCCAGCGCGACCTTGTTCTGTACCTGCACCTGGGCGATGTCCGGGTCGGTGCCGGTCTCGAAGGTCAGGGTGATACTGGCGCGGCCGTTGGCGCTGGAAGAAGAACTGAAATAGAGCAGGTGGTCGATGCCGGTCAGCTGCTGCTCGATGACCTGGGTGACCGCGCGCTCCACCGTGGACGCACTGGCGCCGGGATAGGTGGCGCCGACGGTGACCTGCGGCGGGGCGATGTTCGGATAGGACTCCACGCCCAGGCCGAGGATCGCGATCACGCCGGACAGCGAGATCAGGATCGCCACGACCCAGGCGAAGACCGGGTGGTTGATGAAGAACTTGGGCATGGGGAAGGGTCCTTACGCGGCCGGCGCCGACTTGCCGGGCGCCGCGCCCGCCGGGGCCTTGCCGTCGTCCTGGCCGGCGGCCTCGGCCCGCCAGGGCGAGGCCTGCACCGGGGCGCCTTCCTTCGCTTTCTGCACGCCGCTGACGATGACCTTGTCGCCGGTGCCGAGGCCGGCGGTGACGATCCACTGGTTGTCCTGCGCCGCGGCGACGGTCAGGTCCCTGCGCTCGACGTTGCCATCGGCGCCCACCACCCGCGCGAAGGCGCCGTTGGCGTCGCGCAGCACCGCTTCCTGCGGCACCAGGAACACCTCGTGGAGCTCGCCGAGGCTGGCCTTCAGGGTCACGAAGCTGCCGGGAAACAGGGTGTGCTCAGGATTGGGCACGAGCGCGCGCAACGACACCGCGCCGGTCGCCGGATCCACGGTGGTGTCGGAGAAGTCCAGCACCCCGGGCTGTCCATAGACCCGGCCGCCCGGCAGCACGACCTGTACGGCCGACTTGCCGGTGCCGGCCAGGGAGACGTTCGTCGCCGCGCGCAACTGCCCCAGCTCGTTCGAACCGATCGAGAAGTTGGCGTACAGCGGATCCAGCTGGTCCACCGTGGTCAGCAGCGTGGCTTCGCCCTGGCCGACCAGGGCGCCTTCGGTCACCCGCTGCTTGCCGGCGTGCCCCGCGATTGGCGCGCTGACCTTGGCGTAGCCCAGGTCGATCTGCGCATTGCGCGCGTTCGCGCGCGCCGCCTGCACCGCCGCGCCGGCGCTGCGCTCGGCGGCCAGGGCGTTGTCCAGGTCGTTCTGTGAGACGAACTTCTGCGGCGCCAGCTGGCGGGCGCGTTCGGCGCTGGCGCGGGCGTTGGCGTAGGTGGCCTCGGCCTGCGCGAGCTGGCCCTGGGCCACGCCCAGCGAGGCCTGCAGCGGCGCCGGATCGATCTCGAACAGGACCTGGCCTTCGCGCACGTCGCTGCCTTCCTCGTACACCCGCCGCAGCAGGACGCCGGGCACCCGGGCGCGGACGTCGGCGCTGCGGTAGGGCGAGAGGCGGCCGACGAAATCGCGGGTCAGCGGTACGGTCTGCGGCTTGACCTCGACCACGCCGACTTGCGGAGGAGGAGGCGCGGCGGCTTGCTCGTTGCCGCCGCATGCGGTCAGTGCGATCAGGCCACAGGCCAGGAAGAGGGGGCGTTGGAGGCGCATGGGGGGATCCGGGGGAGTCAGGAACGGGAAGAGGGGGGGGCGAAGGCGCGCAGGAAGCTGTCGACGGCGAAGTCGGCCCAGTGTGCACGTGCGGCGGCCGAGTCGCGGTGAGGGAGCAGGAAACGCTGCCGGTCGAAATCCAGGCCGACGACCATGCCCAGCAGCAGCTCGGCGGCGAAGTGCGGATCGTCATGCCGGAGCAGGCCGCGGCGCATCGCCTGCCGCAGCCACAGGGCCAGGCGCTCCTGCAGGTCGCCGACGCAGGTCTCGAACAGGTCGCGCACCTCGTCGGGGAACTGGCTGGCCTGGGCGGTGATCAGGCGCGCGGTGCCGATCGTGTCCGGCTCCGACAGCCGGGCGAGATGGGCGCGCGCGAGCGCCACGAGCTGCGGGCGCAGGGTCGCGGCGTCGGGCGTGCCTGCCAGCGCCGTGCGGTTGCGGCTGTCCTTGCTCAGCACCTGGAGCAGCAGCGCCTGCTTGGAGCCGTAGCGGGCATAGAGGGTCTGCTTGGAGCATCCGGCGCGCGCGGCGACGGCTTCCATGCTGACCTGCACGCCGTGCTCGCGGACCAGTCCGCGCACGGCCTCGTGCACTCGCTGGTGGCGAGCGTCTTCGGCCGGTTCCGGGGCGGGCGCGGTGGCGGATTCCATCATGGAACTGGACTATACCGTCCAGTTCAGTAATTTGGAAGAGGCCATTTCTGCCGTGTCGCAGCAAGGCCCGGCCAGCGTCCGCGGCTACAATCGGCGCACTCACTTTCCGCGGAGTTCCCGTTCCATGAAATCCACGTCCACAGGTGGCAAACGCGCGGCGAAAGCCGTACCGGCCAGCAGCGGCGCGAAGCAGGAGAAAGCAGCCGGCACGACCGTCGCCATGCACCCGTCGATCGAGGCGGTGTACGCCGCCGCGCGCAAGCGGGTGCCGGCCGCGCGCCAGGCCGAACTGCAGGAATTCCTGGCCGAGTTCTACCGCCGCCTGGAAGAGGACGAATACCCGCAGCACCCGGCCCAGGCCTGGGCGGCGATCGGCGTGGACATGCTCGAGTTCGCGCGCCGGCGCAAACACGGCACCGCCAACGTCCGCGTGTTCAATCCCGCGCTGAAGGACGACGGCTGGGAATCGGCCTACACGGTGCTGCAGATCGTCAACGACGACATGCCGTTCCTGGTCGATTCGGTGAGCATGGCCCTGGCCGAGATGGGCGTGGGCGTGCACGTGCTCGGCCATCCGCTGGTGCGCATCGCCCGCGATGCCTCCGGCAAGCTGCTGTCGGTCGGCGACGGCAAGCCCGAGTCGCTGATGTTGCTGGAGATCGACCGGCAGCCGCCGGAAGCGATGCGCCGGATCGAGCAGCGCATCGCCGAGGTGCTGGCCGAGGTCCGCGGCGTGGTCGGCGACTGGGCGCAGATGCGCGAGCGCATGCAGGTGCTGGCCGACGACCTGGCCACCCGGCGCATGCCGATCGACGATACCGGCCGGCGCGAGGCGCAGGAGTTCCTGCGCTGGGCGGCCAACGACCATTTCATCCTGTACGGCTACCGCGAGTACAAGGTGGTCAAGCAGGGCGGCGAGGCGGTGCTGGCACCGGTCGAGGGTTCGGGCCTGGGCCTGATGCGCGGCGGCGACGGCGCGCCGCCGCGGCCGGTGAAGAGCCTGGCGGCGCACGGCCTGAACGAATCCGGCGCCAGCGAGGTGCTGGTCCTGACCAAGACCAGCGGCCGCTCGCGGATCCACCGCAAGGGCTACATGGACTACATCGGCGTGCTCGAGTTCGACGCCAAGGGCTCGATCATCGGCGAACAGCGCTTCCTCGGCATGTACACCTCCAGCGCCTACAACCGCCGCCCGTGGGAGATCCCGCTGGTGCGCGAGCGCTACGAGCACGTCATGCGCCGCAGCGGCCTGTCGCCGAACAGCCACAGCGGCAAGGCGCTGCGCCACATCCTGGAAACGCTGCCGCGCGAGGAGCTGTTCCAGGCCGGCGAGGACGAGCTGTACCGCACCGCCACCGGCGTGCTCGGCCTGCAGGAGCGGGTGCGCAGCCGCCTGTTCCTGCGCCGCGACCGCTACGGCCGCTTCTTCTCGGCGCTGGTCTACATCCCGCGCGAACGCTTCAATACCGACGTGCGCCTGCGCATCGAGGCGCTGCTCAAGGACGCGCTGCAGGGCGAACAGGTCGATTCCAGCGTGGTCCTGGGCCAGTCGCCGCTGGCGCAGCTGCACCTGATCGTGCGCCCGCGCGGCGCCGCCGCCGCCGAACTGGACACGGCCGGACTCGAGCGCCGCCTGGCCCACCTGCTGCGCAACTGGCAGGACGACCTGCGCGAGCTGCTGATCGCCCGCCACGGCGAGGGCGAGGGCCTGCGCCTGGCCAGCGTCTTCGGCCGTGCGCTGCCGGCGGGCTACATCGAGGACATTTCCCCGGAGCTGGCCGCCAACGACGTCGAGCAGCTGGCCGCGCTCGCCGGCCCGGACGACCTGCGCCTGAGCCTGCATGCGGTCGCGCGGGAGGGCGCGCCCGGCCTGCGCCTGAAGCTGTACCGCCAGCACGACGACATCCCGCTGTCGGACGTGCTGCCGCTGATGGAGAACATGGGCCTGAAGGTCATCTCCGAGCATCCGTACCGGCTGCATGCCAGCCTGCCGGATGGCGGCAGCCAGCCGATCTACATCCAGGACTTCGAGGTCGAGCCCGCCACCGGCGGCAGCGTCGACATCGCCCGCCTGGCACCGCTGTTCGAACAGGCCTTCGCCGCCACCTGGTCCGGCCGCGCCGAGAACGACGGCCTCAACCGCCTGGTCCTGGCCGCCGGCCTGGACTGGCGGCAGGTGTCGCTGCTGCGGGGCTACTGGAAGTACCTGCTGCAGACCGGGGTGCCGTTCTCGCAGAGCTACGTCGAGGAAACCCTGGGCCGCTACCCGCTGCTGGCGCGGTTGCTGGTCGAACTGTTCGAGGCGCGCTTCCACCCGGCCGCCGGCCACGAATCGCGCACCGACGTGCTGGCCGGGCAGCAGCGACTGGTCGAGCAGCTGCGCGTGCTGGCCGCCGGCGACGAGAACGTGGTCAAGGTGCTGCAGGACGTGGTGAACGCGCGCAGCGCCGACCGCGCCGTCCAGGAAGGCGCCACCCGCGGCGCGCTGCTGAAGCTGCTCGACCGGGTCAGCAGCCTGGACGACGACCGCATCCTGCGCGGCTTCATCGGCGCGATCGATGCGACCCTGCGCACCAGCTATTTCCAGTACGGCGCCGACGGCGAACCGGGGCATTGCATCAGCTTCAAGTTCGATTCGGCCCAGGTGCCGGACCTGCCCAAGCCGCGCCCGTACCGCGAGATCTTCGTCTACGGCCCGCGCGTGGAGGGCGTGCACCTGCGCTTCGGCCCGGTCGCCCGCGGCGGACTGCGCTGGTCGGACCGGCGCGAGGACTTCCGCACCGAGGTGCTGGGCCTGGTCAAGGCGCAGATGGTGAAGAACACGGTGATCGTGCCGGTCGGCGCCAAGGGCGGCTTCTTCGTCAAGCAGCCGCCGGCCTCCGGCGACCGCGACACGGTGCTGGCCGAAGGCGTGGCCTGCTACAAGCTGTTCATCCAGGGCCTGCTCGACATCACCGACAACATCGTCGGCGGGAAGATCGTGCCGCCGCGCGACGTGGTCCGCCATGACCAGGACGATCCGTACCTGGTGGTGGCCGCGGACAAGGGCACGGCGACCTTCTCCGACATCGCCAACGGCCTGGCCATCGCCCATGGCTTCTGGATGGGCGACGCGTTCGCCTCCGGCGGCTCGGTCGGCTACGACCACAAGGGCATGGGTATTACTGCCCGAGGAGCCTGGGAATCGGTGAAACGGCACTTCCGCGCCCTGGGCCGCGACTGCCAGAGCGAGGACTTCACCTGCGTGGGCGTCGGCGACATGTCCGGCGACGTGTTCGGCAACGGCATGCTGCTGTCCAGGCACATCCGCCTGGTGGCCGCGTTCGACCACCGCCACATCTTCCTCGACCCGGATCCGGACGCGGCGCGCTCTTTCGCCGAGCGCGAGCGGCTGTTCAGGCTGCCCCGCTCCAGCTGGGCCGACTACGACGCCAGGCTGATCAGCAAGGGCGGCGGCGTGCATCCGCGCAGTGCCAAGTCGATCGAGGTCACCCCGCAGGTGCGTGCCGTGCTGGGCCTGGGCGAGGACGTGAAGTCGCTTTCGCCCAACGACCTGATGAGCGCGGTCCTGCGGGCGCCGGTGGACCTGCTCTGGAACGGCGGCATCGGCACCTACGTCAAGGCTTCCAGCGAGCAGAACAGCGATGTCGGCGACCGCGCCAACAACGCCCTGCGCGTCAACGGCGGCCAGCTGCGCTGCCGCATCGTGGGCGAGGGTGGCAACCTGGGCATGACCCAGCTGGGCCGGATCGAGGCGGCCCAGCAGGCCGGGGTCCTGCTCAACACCGACTTCATCGACAACTCCGCCGGCGTGGATACCTCCGACCACGAGGTGAACATCAAGATCCTGCTCAACGACGTCGTCGCGCAGAAGAAGCTGGCCGTGCCGGCACGCAACAAGCTGCTGGCGTCGATGACCGACGAGGTCGCCCGCCTGGTGCTGCTGGACAACACCCGCCAGAACCAGGCGATCAGCCTGATGGAGCGCATGAGCGTCAAGCGCCTGGGCTCCAAGCAGCACTTCATCCGCACCCTGGAGCGGCAGGGCCTGCTCGACCGCCAGATCGAATTCCTGCCGTCCGATGCCGAACTGTCGGCGCGCAAGGCGCGCGGGCAGGGCATGACCCGGCCGGAGCTGGCGGTGCTGCTGTCGTACTCCAAGCTGGTCGCGTTCCAGCAGCTGCTGGACTCGGACATCCCCGAGGACCCGTACCTGTCCAAGGAGCTGCAGCGCTACTTCCCGGTCCCGCTGCAGAAGAAGTACGCCAGCGAGATGGAGCGGCACCGCCTGAAGCGCGAGATCATCGCCACCGCGGTGACCAACGCCACCATCAACCGGATGGGCGCGACCTTCCTGCTGCGCATGCAGGAGGACACCGGCCGCAGCCCGGCCGAGGTGGCCAAGGCCTACACGATCAGCCGCGAGACCCTGGACGCACGGATGCTGTGGGCGCAGATCGACGCGCTCGACGGCAAGCTGCCGGAGGCCGCGCAGATCGACGCGCTGCAGGTGATCTGGAGCCTGCAGCGCTCGTTCGTGCGCTGGCTGCTCAACCGCCCGGGGGCGATGCCGAGCATCACCGACGCGGTCGAGCGCTACCGCGATCCGTTCAACGACATCCGCGAAGCCTCCGGCGTGCTGTCCGATTCGCAGCGGCCGGCCTACGAGGCGGCCCTGCGCGAATGGCGCGACAAGGGCATGCCGCCGAAGCTGGCCCAGCAGCTGTCCGAGCTGCCGTACCTGGCGTCGGCCTTCGACATCATCGAACTGGCCCGTTCGCGCAAGCTCAAGCCGGTGGACGTCTCGCGCGTGCACTTCCGCCTGGGCGACGCGCTGCAGCTGCCGTGGCTGTTCGAGCAGGTCGACGCGCTGGCGGTGGACGGGCGCTGGCATGCGGTGGCCCGCGGGGTGATGCGCGACGAACTGTCCGCCCACCACCGGGTCCTGGCCGGGCAGGCGATGTCGCAGCCCGGCGCCGATGCCGACGCCAAGGTGCGCCACTGGCTGCAGCGCGACGACCCGTCGCTGCGTTTCACCCTGGGCATGCTGGCCGAGCTGTCGACGCAGCGGACCCTGGACTACCCGACGCTGTCGGTGGCCGTGCAGAAGCTGGGCCAGCTGGCCGCGCGCGGCTGAGCCGCCCGGGATTGCCGGGGGCGACCCCGGCAATCCCGGCGCCGTAGAGCGGGGCAAGCTTCGCTCTACGAGCGCGACGCCAGGCGGATCGCGTGCCAGGACGGTCTGGCGAGGGCTCCCGCGGGAGCGCCGCGACCGCGCAACGCAGATCGCGCGCCAGGACGGTATCCTCGCGGGGTCCGCATGGAGACCCCGATGAGCGACAGCCCACGCATCGCCTTCCTGGCCAGCAGCGCGCCCAATGCCCGGCAGGCGCTGGAGGCGATGATCGCGCGCCATGGCCAGCACGCCCCGGAGGACGCGGACGTGATCTGCTCCCTGGGCGGCGATGGCTTCATGCTGCAGACGCTGCACCGGCACGGCGGGCTCGGCAAGCCGGTGTACGGCATGAAGCTGGGCACGGTCGGCTTCCTGATGAACCATTACCACGCCGACGACCTGCTCGGGCGCATCGCCGGCGCCGAGCCGGCCACGCTGCGGCCGCTGGAGATGATCGCGCAGACCGAGTCGGGCGGCAGCATCGGTTCGCTGGCCTACAACGAGGTGTCGCTGCTGCGGCAGACGCGGCAGGCCGCGCACGTCCGCATCGGCCTGAACGGACAGACCCGCCTGGACGAACTGATCTGCGACGGCGTGATGGTGGCCACGCCCGCCGGCAGCACCGCCTACAACTTCTCCGCGCACGGGCCGATCCTGCCGCTGGGCTCGCACACCATCGCCCTGACCCCGATCGCCGCGTTCCGGCCGCGCCGCTGGCGCGGCGCGATCCTCAAGGCCGACACCGAGATCCGCTTCGAGGTGCTGGATCCCTACAAGCGGCCGGTCAGCGTCACCGCCGACTCGCACGAGACGCGCGACGTGGTCGAGGTGGTAATCCGCGAGTCGACCGATCGCACCGTGACGTTGCTGTTCGATCCCGAACACAACCTCGAGGAACGTATCCTCAGCGAGCAATTCGTGGTATGACATGACTGTTCGTTCCGCCCGCATGCGGATCGACAGGGCCGGGTGAAGTGGGCAGTCCTTCCCGGCCATCAGACAATTCGGGGTTTGAGCACCAGCTACACAGCTTGAGGGGAGGGGTCCCGTGAAGTTGCGGTTTCTGTTGCTGCTATGCGCCTTGCCGGCGCATGCGGCCGCGGCGTGCATGTTCACCAGCAACATGGCGCCATTCCAGGGTGATACGTCGGTCCTGGTCGACAACACGGGCATTCCTGCGCCCGAGATCGAAGCGACCAGCCTCATACGCGGCGCCGGCGGCGGTGCCACCTGCGATGCGCTGGGTTTCCTGTCCGTGCAGATCAAGTGGCCGCGCGGCAGCGACTACGACCTGGACCAGGTCGGCTTCGAGTATCGGGTCGTGTCCGGCGAGGTTCCGGCGGGGCTGCTTCCCGGAGGCGTCCTGGTGTCGCCGTCGAGCGGTCGCAAGGCCGAGCACCAGTTCGCCTGGGACGACCTGCCGCCGGGCCAGCAGCGGCCGATCCACATGGTGCTGGAGGTGCGCGCGGTGACGCCCGACCGGCAGCGCGGCCCACCGGCGCGGATCGTGGTCAACCAGTAACGGCGGCGCGTCCGCGGTGGGCGCGATTGCCCGATAATGGCGGCCATGGCCCGACCCGACGACAACAGCCCACGCCTGCTCACCGTCGCGGTCACCTCGCGTGCGCTGTTCGACCTCGAGGAAAGCCATGCCCTCTACGAGAGCCAGGGCGTGGACGCCTATGCCGACTACCAGCGCCAGCTCGAAGACGAAGTGCTGGAGCCGGGCGTGGCGTTCCCGGTGGTACGCAAGCTGCTGGCGTTGAACCGGCGGCTGCCCGCCGGCGCGCCGCAGGTCGAGGTCATCCTGCTGTCGCGCAATTCGGCCGATACCGGCCTGCGCATCTTCAATTCGATCCAGCGCCACGGGCTGGGCATCGTCCGCGCGGTGTTCACCGCCGGCGAGCCGACCTGGCCGTATGTGGCGCCGTTCGGCACCGACCTGTTCCTGTCGGCCAATCCCGAATCGGTGCGGCGCTCGCTGCAGCACGGCGTGGCCGCCGCCACCATCCTGCCGGCACGCGCGGCCGACGCGGCGCGCGACCAGTTGCGCATCGCCTTCGACGGCGACGCGGTGATCTTCGGCGACGAGAGCGAGCGCATCTCGCGCGAGCAGGGCGTGGAGGCGTTCGGCCTGCACGAACACGCGCGTGCCCGCGAACCGCTGTCCGGCGGGCCGTTCCGCGGCTTCCTCTCCGCGCTGCACGAGATGCAGGCGCTGTTCCCACCCGGCGAGGACGCGCCGATCCGCACCGCGCTGGTCACCGCGCGCTCCGCGCCGGCGCACGAGCGGGTGATCCGCACCCTGCGCGAATGGGGCGTGCGCCTGGACGAGGCGCTGTTCCTGGGCGGCCGCGCCAAGGGACCGTTCCTGGCCGCATTCGGTGCGGACATCTTCTTCGACGATTCGGCGCACAACATCGACAGCGCCCGCCTGCACGTCGCCGCCGGCCACGTGCCGCACGGCGTGGCCAATCCGGACTGAGGTTCAGGGCCCGCGCCGCTGTGCCCGCGCGCAGGATCAATCCCTGTGCGAATCCGAAGACCGGTCGCCATGCTGCAGCCAGCCTGCCGCCGTGCGCCCGGCGCGCAGGCCGCTGGCGAAGCAGGCGGTGAGCAGGTAGCCCCCGGTCGGCGCTTCCCAGTCGAGCATTTCGCCCGCACAGAAAACGCCAGGCATGGCATTGGCCATGAGCATGGTGTCGAGCGCGTCCAGGCGCACGCCGCCCCCCGTGCTGATCGCCTCGGCCAGAGGGCGAGGGCGCTGCAGCGCCAGTGGCAGGCGCTTGAGCGTGGCCGCCACGCGGCCCATGTCGCCCAGCGCGGCGGCATCGAGCACCTCGCGCAGCAGTGCCGCCTTGACCCCTTCCACGCCCGCGTGCCGGCGCAGGTGCTCGGCGAGGCTGCGGCCGTTGCGCGGGCGCGCCAGGTCGCGCCGCAGGCGGGCCAGGTCGCGGCCCGGGACCAGGTCCAGCCACAGCGGGGTGCTGCCGTCGCGTGCGATCGCATCGCGCAACGGCACCGACAGCGCATAGACGAGGCTGCCTTCGATGCCGGTGGCGGTGGCCACGCACTCGCCCTGCAACGCGTGTTCGCCGCCGCCGGCATCGCGCCAGTGCGCGACCACCGGCTTGATCGGCGCGCCGGCGTGGCGTGCGGCGAAATGCGCGCTCCAGTCGATGTCGAAGCCGCAATTGGAAGGCTGCAGCGGCGCGACCCCGATGCCGCGCGCCCGCAGCGGCGCGACCCAGGCGCCGTCGGAACCGAGCTGCGGCCAGCTGCCGCCGCCCAGTGCCAGCACCGTCGCACCGGCGCGCACGCGCCGCTCGCCGTCCGGCGTGTCGAAACGCATCGCGCCGGTGTCGTCCCAGCCCCGCCACCGGTGCTGGACATGGAAGCGCACGCCCTGGTCCTTCAGCCGCCTGACCCAGCCGCGCAGCAGCGGCGCGGCCTTGCGGTCGAGCGGGAACACGCGCTCGGAGCTGCCGACGTAGGTGGCCACGCCGAGGCCGCGCGCCCACTCGCGCAGTGCGTCCGGGCCGAAGTCGTGCAGCCAGGCCGCCACCGCCGCTTCACGCACGCCGTAGCGGCGGGCGAAGCCGGGCATCGGCTCGGCATGGGTCAGGTTCAGGCCGCCCTTGCCGGCGATCAGGAACTTGCGTCCGACCGAACCCTTGGCCTCGAACAGGTCGACCTCCACGCCGGCGGCGCGCGCGACTTCGGCCGCCATCAGGCCGGCCGGGCCGCCACCGACGACGGCCAGCCCGGGCAGGGCCGTCAGCGCGGGCGGAACCGGAGCATGCGCGTCGGACATGAGTGGCTCAGCGCGGCTTCGCGTCCAGCAGTTCGACCTCGAACACCAGCGAGGCGCCGGGCGGAATCACGTCGCCGGCGCCCCTGCGTCCGTAGGCCTGGTCGGCCGGGATCAGCAGGGTGCGCTGGCCGCCGACCTGCATGCCGGCCACGCCTTCGTCCCAGCCGCGGATCACCCGGCCGGCACCGAGCAGGAAGGTGAACGGTTCGCCGCGGTCGCGCGAGCTGTCGAACTTCACCCCTCGCAGGTCCGGCGCGCGCTCGTCGTAGAGCCAGCCGGTGTAATGCACGGTCACGTCGCTGCCCGGCGTGGCCAGCGCGCCGGTGCCGGTGCGCGCATCGATCCTCCGCAGCTCGGCCACGCTGCCGCCCGGCGGCGGGCCACGGTCGGCCTGGCAGGCGGCGAGGCCGAGGAAGGGCAGCAGGCACAGCAGCATGGGCAAGCGACGCATGGCGGCGGGGTCTCTCGGGGGGCGGCAAGGGTAACCGATGACGGACCGGCGACCGGTGCGCCGCTATCATGCGCGCCATGGCCAAATTGCTGTTCAACCTGCGCAACGTGCCCGACGACGAGGCCGACGAGGTCCGCGCCCTGCTCACCGCGCACGGCGTGGACTGGTACGAGACCCGGCCCGGGCCGTGGGGCATCTCCCATGGCGGCCTGTGGCTGCGCGACGCGGCAGCGTGGCCGGAGGCGCGACGCCTGCTGGACGGCTACCAGCAGACACGGCGGGACCAGGCCAGGGAAGACCTGCAGCGGGAGGGGCGCCAGACCTTCCTCGGCCTGCTGCGGAGCCACCCCGGCTACGTCCTGCCACGGCTGCTGGCGATCGTGGCGATCATCGCCCTGGTCCTGGCCTTGCCCTGGCTGCTGCTGCGCTGAACGACGCGGCGCGGACCACGACCCCGCCAGTCGCGGGTCGGTGGGATGGGGCGCCTACAATGGGCGCATGCTCAATGTCGCCGCCTACCACTTCACCCCGATCGACGCCCCCGACCGCCTGGCCGCCCGGCTGCGCGAAGCCGCCGCGCAGGCGGACCTGAAGGGCACGATCCTGGTGGCGGGCGAGGGCATCAACCTGTTCCTCGCCGGCGCGGATGCGGCGATCCGCGACTTCGTCGACGCACTGCGCGGACTGCCCGGCATGGAGGGTCTGCAGGCGAAGTACAGCCACAGCGATGAGGTCCCGTTCGCCCGGCTCAAGGTCAAGGTCAAGGCCGAGATCATCCGCTTCCGGCATCCGGCGGCCACCCCGCTGGCGGCCGGCGAACGCGCGCCGGCAGTCGATCCGCGGACGCTGGCCCGATGGCTGGAGCAGGGCGGCCGCGACGATGCGGGTCGGCCGGTGCTGCTGCTGGACACGCGCAACCTGGAGGAGGTCGGGCACGGCACCTTCGCCGGCGCCCTGACCCTGCCGATCACGCGCTTCACCGAACTGCCCGACGCACTGGCGCCGCACCGCGAGGCGCTGCGCGACGCCACCGTGGTCAGCTTCTGCACCGGTGGCATCCGCTGCGAGAAGGCGGCGCTGTGGATGCGCCAGGAAGGCATGGACAACGTGCTGCAGCTGGAGGGCGGCATCCTCGGCTACTTCGAACACGTCGGCGGACTGGGCTACGAGGGAAGCTGCTTCGTGTTCGACGGACGCGTGGCGCTGGATCCGCAACTGCGGCCACTGGCCGGATAGGGCCGCGGAGGGCAGGGCGCCCGCGGCCTCGTCGCTCGTTCCGGAAAATTTCACGGGAGAGGCTTGCGCCCTCCGCCGGGCCTCTCTACAATTCCGCTCCTCAGCTCGTGGGGCCATAGCTCAGCTGGGAGAGCGCTTGCATGGCATGCAAGAGGTCGCCGGTTCGATCCCGGCTGGCTCCACCAACTCCTCGCCGTCACCGGCAGGAGAGCGAAAAGGTTCAAGTCCCCATCGTCTAGAGGCCTAGGACATTACCCTTTCACGGTAGCGACCGGGGTTCGAATCCCCGTGGGGACGCCAGGCAGAAAAAGGGCCCGCATTGCGGGCCCTTTTTTTTCTTGGCCGGCCTCCGCGTCGCCGGCGGTTCCGCAGGTCGTGCCGCGTGGTGCCGCGGATCCCGCCCGGGCCGTGGTCCTCCTGCCGCCCGTCGCGTTCAACCCTTCCCGTCGCGGGCGAACCGCAGGCGCAGCGCGTTGCCCACCACCGACACCGAGCTCAGGCTCATCGCCAGCGCGGCCAGCATCGGCGACATCACCAGGCCGGTGAACGGATACAGCACGCCGGCGGCGATCGGCACGCCCAGGGCGTTGTAGAGCAGGGCGAAACCGAGGTTCTGGCGCATGTTGCGCACGGCGGCGCGGGAGATCGCGATCGCGTCGGCGATGCCGCGCAGGTCGCCCTTCACCAGGGTCACCTGGGCGCTGGACATGGCCACGTCGGTACCGGTGCCCATGGCGATGCCGACATCGGCGGCGGCCAGGGCGGGGGCATCGTTGATGCCGTCGCCGGCCATGGCCACGCGCCGGCCTTCGTCGTGCAGGCGGCGGACCAGCTCGACCTTGCCGTCGGGCGTCATCTCCCCATGCACTTCATCGATGCCCAGCCGGCGGCCCACCGCCCGGGCCGTGCCTTCGCCGTCGCCGCTGGCCATGACGATGCGCAGCCCGGCGGCATGCAGCCGCGCCAGCGCCTCGGGCGTGGAAGCCTTCACCGGATCGGATACCGACAGCAGGCCGGCGGCCGCGCCGTCGATGGCCAGGAACATGACGCTGGCGCCTTCGTCGCGCAGTGCGCCGGCGCGCGTTTCGAGTGCCGCCACATCGATGCCGGACGCACGCATCAGGGCGGGCGAGCCCAGCAACAGTGCGTGGCCGTCGACGCGGCCGCGCACGCCGGTGCCGCTGCCCGACTCGAAGTCCTGCACCGGCAGCAGTGCCAGGCCTTGCCGGCGTGCCTCGCCGACGATGGCGGCGGCCAGCGGATGTTCGCTGCCGGCATCCAGGCTCGCGGCCAGTTGCAGCACGCGGGCGCCCTCCAGCGGCGCGAGCGCGGCCACTTCACCGAACGCCGGCCGGCCTTCGGTCAGGGTGCCGGTCTTGTCGACGACGACGGTGTCCACCTCGCGCAGGCGCTCGATCGCCTCCGCGTCGCGGAACAGCACGCCGGCCTGCGCCGCGCGCCCGGTGGCGACCATCACCGACATCGGCGTGGCCAGGCCCAGTGCGCAGGGGCAGGCGATGATCAGCACCGAGACCGCATGCAGCACCGCACGGGTCCACGACGGCTCCGGCCCGAACAGGCCCCAGCCCAGGAACGCGAGCACGGCCACGCCGATCACGCCGAGCACGAACCCGTACGACACGCGGTCGGCCAGCTTCTGCATCGGTGCGCGCGAGCGCTGCGCCTGGGCCACCAGTTGCACGATCCGCGCCAGCACCGTGGCTTCGCCGACGCGGGTGGCCTGCATCACCAGCGCGCCATTGCCGTTGAGGGTCGCGCCGACCACGCTGTCGCCGGCGGCCTTGGCCACCGGCATGGGTTCGCCGGTGAGCATGGATTCGTCCACGTGCGAGCGGCCTTCGAGCACGGTGCCGTCCACCGGCACCTTCTCGCCGGGGCGCACGCGCAGGCGGTCGCCGGCCCGGACCCGGGCCAGCGGCACATCCTCTTCCCCGCCGTCCTCGCGAAGGCGGCGCGCGGTGGCGGGCGCCAGTTCGAGCAGGGCGCGGATCGCAGAGCCGGTGCGCGAGCGCGCCTTGAGCTCGAGCAACTGGCCGAGCAGGGTGAGCGAGACGATCGCCGCGGCGGCTTCGAAGTAGACGCCGACACGGCCGTGCTCGTGGAACGCGGGCGGGAACAGGCCCGGCGCCAGCGTCGCCACCAGGCTGTACGCGTAGGCGGCCAGCACGCCGGTGCCGATCAGGGTCCACATGTTCGGGCGGCGCGTGGCGATGGACACCGCCCAGCGCTGCAGGAACGGCCAGCCGGCCCACAGCACCACCGGCGTGGCCAGCGCCAGTTCCAGCCAGGTCCGCGCGGCGGCGGGGAGGCCGTGGAACAGGTGGCCGCCCATCGCCAGCACCACGGTCGCGGCGGTCAGCGGCAGCGACCACCAGAAGCGGCGGCGGAAGTCGACCAGTTCCGGACTTTCCCCGTCGTCCAGCGACGGCAGCATCGGCTCCAGCGCCATGCCGCAGATCGGGCAGACGCCCGGCGCATCGCGGACGATCTCCGGGTCCATGGGGCAGGTGTAGAGCGTGCCGGGCGGGGCAGGGGCCTCCTCCTCCACGGAGGGAAGGGGCGGAGCGAGGAAACGTCGTGGCTCGGCGAGGAAGCGTTCGCGGCAACGGGCCGAGCAGAAATGCCGGGTGCGGCCGTCGTGTTCCGCATGGTGCTGCGTGCGCGCGGGATCGACGGCCATGCCGCAGACCGGATCGATCACCGCCGCGGCATCGTCGGGGTGGCCGGGCGGCGTGGCGCCATGGCCCTGGCAGCTGGTGCCCGGGGAGGCGGACGACGCGTGGTGGCCGGACGGCCGGCTCATGCGGGGTCACCCGCCAGCGCCGCCATGATCGGGCAGGCGTCCAGCGCGCCGTGCCCGGGGCAGGCATCGACCAGGCCGCGCAGCGCATCGCGCACGCGTTCCAGTTCGGCGATGCGGGCCTGGACGAGATCGAGTTTCTCCCGCGCGGCCACGCGCACCTGCGCCATGTCCGCGCCACGCGTGTCGCTCAGGGCCAGCAGGCCGCGGATCTCGTCCAGGGCGAAGCCGAGTTCCTTGGCGCGGCGGATGAAGCGCAGCCGCTGCGCGTCGCCGGGACCGTACTCGCGGTAGCCGTTCGCCCGCCGGCGCGGCGGCGGCAGCACCTGCTCGCGCTCGTAGTAGCGGATGGTGTCGATGGGGATGCCCGCGGCGCGGGCCAGCTGTCCGATGTTCATGCCGGGATTCCTGCGGGAACGTGGCCATTCTCGACCCTGGAGGATGGTCCAGGGTCAAGCCTCGAAACGCCTTCACTATTAATTACTTCATGTATCCAAAATAACTATTTGAAAGTACGTTATTTCACTTGGCGATCAGGCCTTGTTTCGGCGTTGATTCAGGCCAAGGGGCCTGCACTGAAGCCACTCCCGGGCGATCCGGAGCGGTCCTTCCCGGCCGTGGCCGTCATTTGCTTTTGAAGCGCCCGCGCCACAGCATGGGCCCGCCTTCGCCCGCAAGGGCGGCCTCTGAGGGGAAGCGCATGGCAACAGCAGGGAAGATGTCGCGGATCCAGTTGACCGCGATGGTGGTCGGCAGCATGGTCGGCGCAGGGATCTTCTCGCTGCCACGCACCTTCGCCGCGGCGACCGGGCCACTGGGCGCGGTGATCGCCTGGATCATCGCCGGCACCGGCATGTACATGCTGGCCCGGGTGTTCCAGTTCCTGGCCGAGCGCAAGCCGCACCTGGACGCCGGCGTGTTCGCCTATGCAAAGGAAGGGTACGGCGACTATCCGGGCTTCCTGTCCGCGTTCGGCTACTGGATCGGCAGCTGCATCGGCAACGTGTCGTACTGGGTGCTGATCAAATCCACGCTCGGCGCGTTCTTCCCGGTGTTCGGCGAAGGCAACACCGTGGTGGCGATCCTGGTCGCCTCCACCGGCATATGGCTGTTCCACTTCATGATCCTGCGCGGCATCCAGCAGGCCGCAGCGATCAACCTGGTGGTCACCTTCGCCAAGATCGTGCCGATCCTGGTGTTCATCCTGATCCTGTTCTTCGCCTTCAAGATGGACCTGTTCCGCTTCAACTTCTACGGCGCCGGCCTGGAAGGCGGGATCATGGAGCAGGTCAAGGCGACGATGTTCGTCACCGTGTTCGTGTTCCTGGGCATCGAGGGCGCAAGCGTCTATTCGCGCTACGCGAAGGAGCGCAAGGACGTCGGCTTCGCCACCATCGTCGGCTTCCTGTCGGTGACCACGCTCATGGTGCTGGTGACCCTGCTGCCGTACGCGGTGCTGCCGCGCGAGGAGATCGCCGCGATCCGCCAACCCTCGATGGCCGGGGTGCTGGAAGCGGTAGTCGGGCCATGGGGCGCGGTCTTCGTCAGCCTGGGCCTGATGGTCTCGGTGCTCGGCGCGTACCTGGCCTGGTCGCTGATCTGCGCCGAAGTGATGTCCGCCGCCGCGCGCACCCGGGACATGCCGGCGGTGTTCGCGCGCGAGAACAGGGCCAAGGTGCCCTCGGCCGCGCTGTGGGCCTCGAACATCGTGGTCCAGCTGATCGTGATCAGCACCTACTGGTCCAGCGACGCCTTCTCGCTGATGCTGAACCTGACCAGTGCGATGGCGCTGATCCCGTTCCTGCTGGTGGCCGGCTACGCGATGAAGCTCACCACCCGCGGGGACACCTACGAGAACGGGCCAGATTCGGCGCGCTCGCGCGACGTCTTCATCGCGGCGGTGGCGGTGGTCTATACCGGCTTCCTGCTCTATGCCGGTGGATTCAAGTTCATCGTGCTGTCGGCGATCCTGTACGCGCCGGGCAGCGCCCTGTACTTCTGGGCGCGGCGCGAGCAGGGCAAGAAGATCTTCGACCGGACCGCGGATCTGGTGGTGTTCGTGCTGGCCAGCATCGGCGCGATCGTCGGCGTGTACTGGATCGCCACCAGCTACATCGTGCTGTAGCCCGGGGCGGACGATCCACACAAGGAAACGCCCCGGCATGGCCGGGGCGTCTCGTTCCGGGACCGGATGCGGCACGCGAATCCGGTAGGCCCGGTGGGCAACGTCAGCGGGTAACCCGGGTGGTGACGCCGTCGGACGCCACGTTGACGCGGTCGCCCACGCGGAACGCATTGGGATCGCCTTCCTGGACCACCGCGATGGTGCGGCCGGAATCCAGCTGCACGGTGAGTTCGACGCCCGGCCGGGTGCTGCCGCCGACCGCCTGGCCCGCCGCGCCACCGGCGACCGCACCGCCCACCGTGGCGGCGGTCTGGCCGCGGCCGCCGCCGACCGTGCTGCCGGCCAGGCCACCCAGGACCGCGCCGGTGGCGGTGGCGACGTTGCTGCCCTGCTGCTGGATGGTGACCGGACGTACGGCGGTGACCGTGCCGGCCTCGACGGTCTGCTGCCGCCCCACTTCGGAGCGGTTGAACGTATCGGGACTCTTGTGGCTGGCGCAACCGGAAGCGGCCACTACGCCCAACACCACGATTGCGCTGCCGATCATGACTCGATGCTTCATTGCGGGCTCCGTTTGGGTAAATCCGTAGAAGGAATCCTGGACAACCAGCCTGTTTGCCCCCGCTTCCTCATCAAAGAAGCGCGCGCAAACGGCGTTGACACAGGGTATTGACGGACAAGGTTAAGACGGTGTGAGTAAGACCCCTGTGCCCCGAGGTGTCCGGTGGCAGCGGTCGCGCGAGAATCGACAGTCGGCCAGCGTCGGTGACAAGATGCGCGGCACGCACGGGGGAAAAGCACGGCGGATGACGGCGTCCGGAAGAGCAGGACCGGCGCCAGCCCACATGAATGATCGACACGCATCTCTGAGGGAGGATCGGCATGGCTACGGGACCTGTCTATGGTGTCCATTCGGAAGTCGGCGTACTGCGCAAGGTGCTGGTCTGTTCGCCAGGCACCGCGCACATGCGCCTGACCCCGCGCAACAAGGACGACCTGCTGTTCGACGACGTGATGTGGGTGGACAACGCCAAGCGCGACCACTTCGACTTCGTCTCCAAGATGCGCGACCGCGGCGTGGACGTGGTCGAGATGCACCAGATGCTGGCAGAAACCGTGGCCCTGCCGGAAGCGCGCAGCTGGATCCTCGACCACCAGATCAACGCCAACGAAGTCGGCCTGGACGTCATGGCCGACGTGCGCGCCTACCTGGACAGCCTGTCGCCGCAGGATCTGGCCAGCACGCTGATCGGCGGCCTGAGCGTGCTCGAAGTGCCGGACGATTTCGCCGGTCCGATCCTGCGTGCCTCGCGCGCTGTTCCGGACATGTTCGGCTACCTGCTGCCGCCGCTGCCGAACATGCTCTACACCCGCGACACCACCTGCTGGATCTACGGCGGCGTGACCCTGAACCCGCTGTACTGGCCGGCGCGCCACGAGGAAACCATCCTCACCACCGCGATCTACAGGTTCCACCCGGACTTCGCCAACGCCGGTTTCCCGGTGTGGTACGGCGATCCCACACAGGACCACGGCAACGCCACGCTGGAAGGCGGCGACGTGCTGGTCCCGGGCAACGGCGTGGTCCTGATCGGCATGAGCGAGCGCAGTTCGCGCACCGCGATCACCCAGGTGGCCAGGTCGCTGTTCGACAACAAGGCAGCGGAGCGCGTGATCGTCGCCTCCATGCCCAAGCTGCGCTCGGCGATGCACCTGGACACGGTGTTCACCTTCGCCGATCGCGACGTGGCGACCTATTTCCCGGGCATCGTCGACCAGATCACCCCGATCACGCTGCGTCCCAGCGACAAGGCGCCGGGATTCGAGGCGACGGTGGAGAAGAAGCACTTCAACGACGTGGTCGCCGAGGCGCTGGGCCTGAAGAAGCTGCGCATGGTCGCAGCCGGCGGCGACCACTACGCGGCCGAGCGCTCGCAATGGGACAGCGGCAACAACCTGGTGGCGCTGTCGCCGGGCGTGGTCCTGGCCTACGACCGCAACGTGACCACCAACACCGCGCTGCGCAAGGAAGGCATCGAGGTGATCACGATCGTGGGCGCCGAACTCGGCCGCGGCCGCGGCGGCGGGCATTGCATGACCTGCCCGCTGATCCGCGACCCGGTGGACGCCTGATTCCCGCGTGCCGGCCCGCAGGGCAGGGGAGGGAACCGGTTCCTCTCCTGCCGCATCCATTCCCCCTTCGACGACACGCGATGATCCAGAAACGGTCGCCCCATCCCGTCCACGCTTCATCGCCCGGGCACGGGCAGGCGCCGGTCCTGGCGCTGGTGCTGGCGCTGGCCGCCGCCCTCGCCAGCCCTGCGGCGCTGGCCCAGGTCGATACCGATGCGATCGCCGACCTGCTGGACGAACCCGGCAGCGCGGGCCTGGGCTTCCTCTACCGCATCGAGGAATCCCCGTACCTCGACGCCGGCCAGCGCAGCGACCTGCTGCCGCTGTACCTGTACGAAGGCGAGCGCCTGTTCCTCAATGCCGACCGCGCCGGAATCAAGCTGGTGGAGGACGACGGACAGCGCCTGGATGTGTTCCTGTCGCGGCGCATGGAAGGCTTCCCGATGGACGACGTGCCCGACGTACTCGAGGGGATGAAGCCGCGCGAGGCCGGTGGAGACCTCGGCCTGCGCTACCGCCATGACGCGCCCTGGGGCACGCTGCGCGCCACCGTGCTGCATGACGTGACCAGCGCCTCGGGTGGCGGCGAGCTGCGGCTGGGCTATTCGCACACCTGGCGTGGCGAGCGCTGGGTCCTGCGTCCGGACGTGACCCTGTCCTTCCGCAGTGCCGACCTCAACAACTACTACTACGGCGTCGAGCCCGGCGAGGCCACCCCGGAGCGCCCGGCCTACGCGCCGGGCAGCGGCACCGACTTCACCGTCGGCGTGTACGGCACCCGGGGCTTCCTGCAGAACTGGCGCCTGATCGGCGGAATCGCGGTGACCGCGCACGACAGCGTGGTCACCGACAGTCCGATCATCCGCGACGACAAGTTCAATCCGTCGCTGTTCCTGGGTACGGTCTACGACTTCGGCACGCCGATCGCACGCTGGGACGACGAGGACGTGCCGACGCTGCTGAAGGTGTTCTACGGCCGCGCCTCGGGCGATGGCTGCCACATGGCCAAGATCATGACCCTCAGCTGCACCTCGCTGGACCACGAGTTCCCCAGCAGCGTGACCGGCGTGCACTGGGGCAAGCCGTTCGTGGAGCGGGTGAACGGCTGGCCGGTGGATTTCCACGGCTACGTCGGCCTCCTGTACCGCAACGAGATGAACCGGATCCAGCCGAACGGCTGGCAGGTCGACGCGTACATGAAGGGGTTCTTCTACGGCTTCCCGTGGAGCCACCGGGTCAACACCCGGATCGGCATGGGCTTCGGCATTTCCTATGCGAACCACGTGCCGTCGCCGGAAGTCATCAGCCAGGACCGGCGCGAGCGGCCCACCTCCAAGCTGCTCAATTACCTGGACCCGAGCATCGACATCAGCCTGGGCGACCTGTTCCGTTCCGAACGGCTGAAGCAGACCTACTTCGGCCTGGGCATCTCGCACCGTTCCGGCATCTTCGCCAGCTCGCGGCTGCTGGGCAGCGTCAATGGCGGATCGAACTACATCATCGCCTACGTGGAAACCACGCTGTAGCCCCCGCCGGCCCAGGGCAGGGAAGGCTGGTCCCGTCGCGACGGATTCCTGCAGGCGGGAAGGCGGCCGGCGGCGGTTTGCCGCTAGGCGCCGCCCGCATGCCTCCTCAGTCCTGGCGCGTCGGCGCGTCGGCCACAGGCGCCGGCAATCCCTCCCAGTGCTCGCGCGGGACCAGCTTCGGCGATTCCGGATCGGCCTCGTAGTTGGGCGACATGATCTGCACGCCCTCGGCATTGAACGCATCCTGGATCTGCGCATGCAGTTCGCTCAGGACCAGGAAGCGGCGCAGCGAGTCGGCCACGCGCACGCGCAGGCGGTAATCGACGTAGAAATCCGACAATCCCGTCTGCAGCACGAAGGGCCGCGGCTCCGCGGCGATGCCGGCGGTGCGCGACGCGGCATCCAGCAACAGCCGGTGCACCTGCCGCCACGGCGTGTCGTAGCCGATGGTGACGCCGGTTTCCATCCACATGCCCGGCCCGTCGGGATGGCGCGAGTAGTTGTGCAACTGGCCGCCCAGCACGACGTTGTTGGGGATGCTGACCTCGACCCCGGCGATCGTGCGCAGGCGCGTGGTGAACAGGCCGATCTGCATCACCACGCCTTCGACCTCGCCGCAACGCACGTAGTCGCCCACCGACATGGTCCGCGAATAGAGGATGGTCAGGCCACCGGCCGCCTGGCTGACGATGCTGGACGCGCCGAGCGAGATCATCAGGCCGACCAGCACGCTCAACCCCTTGAACGCATCGGTGTCGGAGCCGGGCAGGTAGGGGTAGGCCATGGCCAGCGCGAACAGCCAGATCACCACGTTGACCATCTTGCGGGTCGGCTCGGCCAGGACCGCGTCGATGCCGAACAACTGGAAGCGTCCCTCGGCCACGCCGCGGAAGGTGAGGGCGACCGTATGGGTGAGCAGGCGGGCCAGCAGGAAGATCAGCAGCGCGGCGAACAGGCCGGGCAGGGCGCCGGCGATGGCATGGCCCCAGCCGCGCAGCAGGTCGACCATCCAGCCGGTCATCGCATCGGCCCAGGGCCGGGTGAAGCCGAACTGGCCGAGGACGAAGCGCACCCATTCCTCCGCGATCACGAACAGCGCGACCGCGATGACGACCTTCAGCAGCCAGTCGCCGACGATGCGCACGCCGGTCAGCAGGTGTTGCAGCGAGCCAGGTGAGGCCGAGTCGGCCCGCCGACGCAGCCAGTCGCGCGCGTACGCGCGTGCGCGGCGCCCCAGCCACAGCGTGGCCACGACCAGTGCGA
Source organism: uncultured Pseudoxanthomonas sp. (assembly GCA_964490415.1). Taxonomy (GTDB): domain Bacteria; phylum Pseudomonadota; class Gammaproteobacteria; order Xanthomonadales; family Xanthomonadaceae; genus Pseudoxanthomonas. The sequence continues at coordinate 25,958 of CAZBDE010000001.1, forward strand.
GGGCCACGGCAGTGCCCAGCAACGACCACAGCACGCCCTGCGTCACACGCATGGGCGCCTGTTCACGCTGGGCGACGGTCACCGCATCGCCCAGCCGGCGGGCGATGCCGCTGCGTGCCTGTGCCATCGTTTCGTCGCTGAGGACGTCGAGATCGCCAGGCGTCAGGATCATGACCAGTTCGCCGGACAGCAGCACCAGCAGGCCTTCCGACGAAGGCTTGAACTCGACCTTGGCCGATCCGAAACGCTCGAAGGCGCGGTTGATGGCCGCTTCCGCGGTCCGTGCGCGCAGTTGCGGATCCCGGCCCATGAACTCGGTGCGCAGGGTGACGATGTCGCGGTTGTAGAAGCGGACGGTGGCTTCCTCGAAGGCCGGGCGAGCCTCGACCGCCGCGGGCTTGGCCTCGCCGCGGGCAGGCACCGCCGGCGTCGGCGTGGACGCGGGCGATGCCGCGAGCGGAAACCCCACGACCAGCAGCAACAGCATCGCCGGAAGCCCGATTCCGGCACACAGGCGACGCCAGCCGCCGGGCGATTGCGCAGTCCGATTCATGCTCGGTCCCGATCACAGGTGCGGGGATTACGCTGCCATCGTCCTGACCATGGCCCCGGTTCCATGGGGTAATAGATGTACCGCACAACGCCGGGCGGCCGCTATTGGGCCTTGGCCTGTATTGGTCATCCCGCTCCAAAGGGAGTGGGATACAAAGACCCTCGGGAGGGTGGAGTCCAGCCGGAAAAAGCGGAGGGAAGGTAACCAGCGCGGGCAGTTCGCGGTTCCGGAGGTATGCTGCTTCCGATATTTCGCATAATGAAGCTTATGTAACATCTTGAATCAAGGGTCAGCGGAGCTGGTGCCCTGTCAGTTGCAAAAGTTCTCGCAACAGACTGATTTTTCGAGCCAATTATGTTCCATAACATGTGCCGCGCGGGCGCTGGTAGTCGTCGTTTAGAACTCCTCTTTCCGGAGGGGACCTGTGTTACCACATCGCTGCCGGCGGGCCCGCACATCGATGGCCACGGTCAATCAGGAGATCAAGGGGCTGCGCGCGTTCTACCGGTACGCGCAGGTCTTCCATGACATGCCGGCCACGGAAATGGGCAAGATCCCGCGCATGCGCCGGCCGCCCCAACGGCTGCCGCGCTTCCTCACCGACGCGGAGGTCGGACGGGTGCTGGGGGCTGCTGCCGCTGGACACGTTCCTGGGCCTGCGCGACTACGCGATGATCCTGACCCTGTACGTGACCGGCCTGCGCGCCGGCGAGATGATCCGCATGTGCACCAGCCACCTGGTCAGCGACGGGATGCTGTACGTCCAAGGCAAGGCGTGCCGCGACCGTTACGTGCCGCTGGGCGCGCCGCTGGCCGGCGTACTGGAGGGCTACCTGCACGCCCGTGCCGTGCCATCGCTGGCCTGCCACTTCTCGGTGCACTGGCGGCCCTCGATGCCGCACAGCCGGCCCTTGGCCACCGAGCAGCACATCGCGGTCCTGGACCCGTCGATAGCTGCTCGCCGCGGCCACCGCAGTCCGGCTCATTGCGTAGCTGTCGGGGTGCTACTGCTCGCTAGAAAATGTCCCTGACACCTTTTTTTCTGACACCTTTTTTTCCCGCGCCTTCCGGTCTTCCTGGAACTCGACCACGTGCGGGAGTGCGCGCAGCAATTTCGAGTGCGGGTCGAGCGTGTAGGTCTCGCCCTCCGGCAAGGCGATGCCGTCGCTGCCTGCGGCCATGGCCAGCGTATGAACCGCGCCGTCGACGCCGCCGATGCGCACTTCCACCGGCATCGGGAACGGCAGGTCGTCCGGTGTCTTCCAGTGCAGCCGGAGCATGCCGGCGCTGCGCTCGGCGACCAGTTCCGGCAACGCGGCGCGGTACAGGTACACGTCGAAGAACCAGCCGTAGTCGCGCCCCGTGACCTCGTTGACGATGTCGATGAAGTCGCGGCTGGACGCGTAGCGCGGCTGGAAATTGCCGGGCGCCGGGGCATCCGTGCCGTAGACCAGCCGGCGGGTGCTGGCGAAGAAGGCTTCGTCGCCGATCAGCCCGCGCAGCGTGTGCAGGATCAGCGAGCCCTTCTGGTAGATGTCGGAGCCGGGACCGTCCTCGTCGTCGTAGACGGCCTCGACGGCCTGCGACTTGCCGGACACGAGCGGGTGCCGGTTCGCGATCTTCGCGCGCTGGTCCAGCAGCGCCGCGTGGTACTCCATGTCGCCGCGCAGGTACTGCAGGTAGAGCGGCTGCATGTAGCTGCCGAAGCCTTCGTGCAGCCACATGTCGTCCCAGTCCACGTTGGTCAGCTGGTTGCCGAACCACTCGTGCGCGAACTCGTGCTGGAGCAGCCAGTCGTAGCCGTACTTGTCCTTCCTGTAGTCGTTGCCGTAGGCGTTGACGGTCTGGTGCTCCATGCCCAGGTGCGGCGTCTCGACCACACCCATCTTCTCGCCGGCGAACGGATAGGGCCCGATCGTCCGCTCGAAGAAGTCGAGCATCGGCGCGAACTCGCCGAACAGGCCCCTGGCCTTCTCCTCGTTGCCCCGCAGGTGCCAGAAGTGCAGCGGAACGGTGTTGCCGAAGCGGCTGCGGTATTCGCCCTGCAGTTCCTCGTAAGGGCCGATGTTCAGCGCGATGGCGTAGGTGTTCGGCGATTCCGTGCGCCAGCGGTAGGTGCGCCAGCCGTCGCTTTCCTCCATTCCCAGCGCGACGCCGTTGCCGACCGCGACCAGCGGCGCCGGCACGGTGATGCGCTGCTCGACGACCCGCGGTTCGCCCTGCGGATGATCGATGCATGGCCAGAACAGGTCGCAGCCCTCCCCCTGCACGGCGGTGGCGATCCACGGCTCGCCGCCGGGCGCGGTCGACCAGACGAAGCCGCCGTCCCAGGGTGCCCGCTTCGCCACCCGCGGCTGGCCGGCATACACGATCCGGACCTTGACGGCCTCCCCGGCCGGGACCGGCTGCGGCAGGTCGATGCTCAACCGGCCTTCCGGATTGCGCCAGGACGACGCCGGCAGGGCCGCGCCGTCGACCTCGACCGCGCCCACTTCCAGATTGCGGTCCAGGTCCACCACCACCCGCTCCAGCCGCGAGAGCGCGCGGAAAGTGAGCGTCGCGTCGCCTTCGATCGCCTGCCGGTCCGGGAACACCTTGAAGCCCAGGTCCGCGCGCTCAAACGCCACGGCCAACTGCTCCTGCGCCCGCGGTGCCCCGGAGGCCAGGGTAAGCGGGGTAGTCTCCCGGGCCGGGCCGGCAGCGCGATCGGTACAGCCTGCGCACAGCAGGAGGCAGGTTGCGGTCAACGGAAGAAGCAGCTTCATGCGCAGTCGTCAGGAAGAGGATTTGCCCATGATGACAGCGGGCGTGCCGCTCATCCTGTGCTTATTGTCATGGCGCGCGTACCGCGCCGGAAGCGCGAACGTACCGTGGCCGGTCGCCCCGGATGCAGGCGCCCGTTGCAAGGTGTAGCCTCCATCCGGGCTGCAGGCCGGAAGTTTCCCATGATCGAACTCATCATCCCGCAGCGCCGCCGCGACCTCGGCAGCTTCGAGGTCGGTCGCGTGCTGCCGTTCGCCAAACGCCGCATGGTGGGGCCCTACATCTTCTTCGACCGCATCGGGCCGAAGGACCTGGCACCCGGCCTGCCGCGCGAAGCGGACGTGCGCCCCCACCCCCATATCGGCCTGTCCACGATCACCTACCTGTACGACGGCGAGATCATGCACCGCGACAGCGTCGGTTCCGAGCAGTCGATCCGGCCCGGCGAGGTGAACTGGATGACCGCGGGCCGCGGCATCACCCATTCCGAACGCTTCGAACGGCTGCGTCGCGAGGGCGGTCCCATCGACGGCGTCCAGCTCTGGGTGGCGCTGCCCGACGGGCGCGAGGAAATGGATCCGGGCTTCTGGCACTACCCCAGCGATGCGCTGCCGGTGTTCGATGGCGACGGCATCGCGGGACGCCTGATCGCCGGGCGCCTGGCGGGCGTGGCGTCGCCGGTAAAGGTCGATTCGCCGCAGTTCTACGTGCACTGGCAGCTGCGTGCGGGGGCACGGGCCTCGTTGCCGGCCGAGTACAGCGAGCGTGCGATCTATGTCGCCGGCGGCGAGGTCGAGGTGGAGGGCCAGCGCGTGGAGGCCGGGAACATGGCGGTGCTGGCGGCCGGCAAGGCGGCGGTCGTGGCGGCGCTCGGCGACGCCACGGTCATGGCGCTGGGCGGCGAGCCGGTGGGTCCGCGCTACATCGACTGGAACTTCGTGTCGTCTTCGCAGGAGCGCATCGAGCAGGCCCGGGCCGACTGGGCCGCGGGCCGGATGAAGTTGCCGGACCTGGACAACGACGAGTTCATTCCGTTGCCGCCCAGGCTCGGCGCGGCACCCGAGCCCATGTCCTGACCGCATGTCCCATGTCCGGGCCGGCCGGAGTCCTCCCGGCCGGAGTCCTCAAGGCCGGGACTCCTCGACCAGCCCTGGCGGCCGGGTCCGCCAGACGGATCCGCGCTGGGCCGCGCGGTAGCCCAGGTCGTACAGCCGCCGCATCTCGGCGGGATCGAAATCCGCCGGATCGGGAAGTTCGACGTCTTCCTCCACGGTCACCCAGCGGAACTCGGCGTTGCTGCGGCTGGCGAACGCATGCTCGCGGATCAGGTCGCCGGTGATGCCCGCGCGTGCCGAGACCTCGAACGAGCGCATCGCGATGCCGCCCAGCGAACGCGTCGTCGGACTCGGCGGCGGCTGCAGCTGGCCGTTGTGGATGATGTAGAGCTGTTCGACCGCCCTGCCCCGCGACTGCGCGGCGACCAGGCGCGACGGGTCGAAGGCGCCCACGTGCAGGAACACGTTGGCGCCGACGAATCCATCGACGTGCATCTCGTCGTAGCGCGCGCCACCGGCCTCCACCTGGAACAGCACCGGCGGGAACGCGACCGGCATCGACGAGGACGCCAGCATGATGCGCCGGAACAGGGCCAGCGCCTCGGCGTCGCCATGTCCGGCGATAAGCCCCATGTTCCAGATCGCGAAACGGCGCGAATCCAGTTCCACTGTGCCCATGTACAGGCGACGCCCGCGCCGGTGCTCGGCCGCCACGCGTGCGAGCAGTCCGGCGTCCACGTGCCTGGCGATCAGCGCCGCCAGCGGCCCGGTGTCGGCCATCGAATCGCGGCGCAGGAGCGCGAGCAACGGCGAACCGGCGTCGAACACGTCCTCGTTGCGCGTGGTCGTATAGAAATCCCGCAACGCCTCGTCTTCGACCGGCCCGAGGAACACGAACGGCGCCATCAGCGCGCCGGTGGATACGCCGGTGACGACCTTGAACAGCGGCCGTGTCCCGCTGGCGGTCCAGCCCTTCATGAACCCGGCCCCGAAGGCACCGTTCGCGCCGCCCCCGGAAAGCGCCAGATACGGATAGCGGATCGTGCCGTCGGGTGCGGCCGGGAAGTCGGCCGGCGACTCCTGCCGCAGCGAGCGGCTGAAATCGTCGGCCAGCGCCGCGCTCGGTTCCCCGGCCCAGCCGCGCACGCCGGGCATGCCCGGGATCGCGGCCTCGGACGTCAACTCGACCGGCACCGGGGTGCGCGGCAGCGTTGCGCAGCCGGACAGGACTGCCGCGAAGAAGAGGCAGGTGGCGAAACGTCCGGGCTTGCGCAGGAAAGCGATCATGATGATCGGGAAAATATATTGTTAATCAACATCTTATAATGCATATATGAAGTAAATTGAAATCGAAATCCCCGACATCCATCTGCAGCTCCCCTCCGACCTGCGGCACGGCGCCCTTGCCCCGCACCGATGCTCTGCCCGCCCGCCCCTGCCCCGATGGCCTTTCCGATGTGCGAAATCCGTGGCGCCAGGCATCCACGGCCGCCGTTCAGTGATAACGTCAAAGCCCCTGTACAGCAACCTGACCGGCTGAGCAAACCGGCGCCAAGGACGGTCTGGTGCGCCGGCCGGAATTTCCGGCCAAATCCATGCCACGACGCCGCGTAGCCATTACTGGCCTCGGCCTGATCTCCCCGATCGGGCTGGATGTCCAGCAGAACCTGCAATCCCTCCGTGCCGCCCGTTCGGGCATCCGCCTGGTGCAGGCGCCACCGATCCGCAAGGAATTCGCCGCCGGCGCCGTGCCGGAGCGTTTCGAAGCGCACTTCACCAAGCTGGAACTGCCGTTCCTGGACCGCTGCCAGCAACTGGCGATCCTCGGCGCGCGCCAGGCCTCGGACGCGGCCGGCATCGGCGACTACGCGGCCTACGGCCAGCGCGCCGGCCTCTACTACAGCAACATCAACGGCGGCACCGCCACGATCATGAGCTGGTTCGACGACCTGCTGCTCAAGGGCAAGCAGGCCTCGCGGCCGTTCACCGCGATGGCGATCATGGGCAACGCCGGTGGCGCCCAGGTCGCGATCCGGCAGCAGGTGCTGGGCCCCGTGCTGTCCTACAACAGCGCCTGCGCCTCCTCGGGCATCGCCATCGGCGAGGCCGCCCGCGCCATCGCCGACGGTTACATCGACGTGGCCCTGGCCGGTGGCGCCGAGGCGCCGCTGACCGCCGGCGTGCTGGGCATCTTCGAAGGCTCGCGGGCGATGTCCAGCCCCGACCCGGAGGATCCGGCGCGCACCTGCAAACCGTTTTCCGCCACGCGCTCGGGCCTCGTGCTCGGCGAGGGTTCGGCCTGGATGGTGCTGGAGAGCGAAGAGGCGGCGCTGGCCCGTGGCGTACACATCCATGCCTACGTCTCCGGCTATGGCGTGTCCTGCGACGCGCACCACATCGGCATGCCCGAATCCAGCGGCCAGGTGCGCGCGCTCGAGGCGGCGCTGGCCAGTGCCGGCCTGGCCGCGCACGAGATCGGCTACATCAACGCCCACGCCACCGCCACGAACGGCGGCGACATGATCGAGTCGGCGGCCATCCGCCAGGTGTTCGGCGCCGGTCCCGATGCGCCCCGGGTCAGCTCGACCAAGGCCGTGCATGGCCACCTGATCGGCGCCACCAGCGCCCTGGAACTGGCCCTGACCGTGCTGGCCATGCAGGACGCCCTGCTCCCCGCCAGCGCGCACATCGGCGAACCCGATCCGCGCTGCGCGCTGCACCACGTCGGCGAGGCCCCCGTCGCCGGCGTCCCGTACCGGCATGCGCTGAGTTTTTCCTGTGGATTCGGCGGCACCAACGCCGCATTGATCGTGTCACTCCCGGCTGTACCACCATCCCGATCGAAGGAGATCGAGTCATGAACGCTGCCACCCCCGTAATCGCAGCCCCCGTGTTCAACCGTTCGGCCACCGGCCGCGTCCGCACCCAGATGCGCCAGCTGGCGCGCCAGACCGCCTGGCTCACCGTCGGCGCCAACCCGGCCACCGGCGTGCACAACTTCACCCCCGAGCTGCTGGCCGATTTCAAGCGCACCCTCAACGACCTCAAGCAGCGCAACGACGAGCTGCGTGCGTCCGGTGCCGAAGGCCCCGGCTACGCAGTGATCCAGTCCAGCGACCCGGTCTATTTCAGCCAGGGCGGCGACCTGTCGTTCTTCCTGTCCTGCATCGACCACCGCGATGCGCGCCAGCTGCGCGACTACTCGCTGTCCTGCCTGGATGCGCTGCTGAGCTGGTCCAGCGACTTCAAGCAGGACATGACCACGATCTCCCTGGTCCAGGGCCGCGCCTTGGGCGGCGGCTTCGAGATGGCGCTGAGCTCGGACTACATCATCGCCGAGGAGCACAGCTCGTTCGGTTTCCCGGAGATCATGTTCGGGCTGTTCCCCTGCACCGGCGCCATGGGCCTGGTCACCTCGCGCAGCAACGCCTTCGTGGCCGAGCGGCTGATGACCCAGAAGAAGGTCTACACCGCCCGGCAGCTGCTGGAGCTGGGCCTGGTGGACGAGGTCTGCGCCACCGGCGAGGGCGAGATGGCGGTGGAGAGGTTCATCGAACAGCACGCGAAGCGCCGCAAGGCGCGGCTGAAGATCCAGCAGAGCCGGCACCGCCACAGCGCGCTCAACTACGAGGAAGGCCTGCAGGTGGTCGAGGACTGGGTGGAAACGGCGATGTGCCTGGACCAGGACGAGATCCGTTCGCTGGAGATGCTGATCCTGATGCAGGAAGGCGAGCGCTCGCGCACCTCGGCCGGCAGCAGCCGGATGGTGGCCTGACGCGCCCGCGCGCCTAGCGCCCGGCCGCCTTCGCCGGTCCCCTCGCCCGCCGCTCGCGATCCAGCGCGAGCCGGGTGTTGCGGCTGGTCGCGCCGAGTTCCTGCTGCCAGCGCAGCGGATCGGCGGCCAGGGTGTCCGCGGGCATGGTCATCAGCCGGTCGGCCAGCGCCGCCAGGCGCACGCCGCCGATGTTCAGGGCCACGCCCTTGATCGCATGCGCCAGCCGGTGCACCTGGCCGATGTCCTGCGCGGCGATCGCCGGCAGGATCTGGCGTTCCAGCTTCTCGAGGTCGGCCAGGCCGTCGCCAAGGACCTGGCAGACGAACGCGTCGCTGTCCTTGATCTCGCGCAGCATGTCGATCGCCTCGGGCGAGAAGTACTCCACCGGGACCGCGGCCAGCTCGGCGGTCCGGCGCGGCCCCGGCGTCGCCGCCGGCGGCGGCAACGCCACGCGGCGCGTGGCCTGGCCGGGGAATACCTGCAGCATGGCTTCGCGGATCCGCGCGAAGGTCACCGGCTTGTTGATCACCCCTGCCCCCCCCACGTCCTCCAGCGTGCGCCGGGTCAGCGGGGTCGCATCGGCGGTGACGAAGAACACCGGCGCCGGATCCACCCGGCCGAACAGGTACGTCTGGAACACCGTGGCGCCGTCGACGTCATCCATGTTGTAGTCGAGGAAGACCACGTCGAAATCGTGCGCGGCAAGCTCGGCCAGCGCGTCGCGGCCGCCGTCGACGGCGGTGACCTGGTGGCCGTCCTTGAGCAGCATCTCGCGCAGGAGTTCCAGGTTGGTCTGGTTGTCGTCGGCGATGAGCACGCGCTTGCCGGTGACCACGTCGAGGGTGCCGCCGCCGACGGCCTCGGCCCCGGTGCCGGCCGCGGCGCGGTCGACCGCCAGGTCCAGTTCGAAATGGAAGCTGCTGCCCTCGCCCGGCGCGCTGTCCACGTCCAGCCGCCCGCCCATCCGCGTGACCAGCTCGCGTGCGATGGTGGTGCCCAGGCCGGTGCCGCCGCGACTCTTCTGGGTGCCGGCCGAGACCTGGAAGAACGGATCGAAGATCTGCGCGTGGAACTCGGGCGCGATGCCGATGCCAGTGTCGACCACGGCGAAGCGCAGGCGGTAGCGGTCGCCGGCATCCTCCAGCAGCCGCGCCTCCAGCGTGACCGAACCGCGGTCGGTGAACTTCACCGCGTTGCCGGCCAGGTTGGTCAGCACCGCCACCAGGTTGTCGTGGTGGCCGACCACCGGCAGGCGGATCGCCGGATCCATCTCCAGCCGGGCCTGGACCGGCTTGCCGGCGGCGATGCTTTCCAGCGACTGGAACGCGCTGGCCATCGCCCGCGCCACGCTGTACGGGGCCGGCGGCTCGTCGCGGCGCAGGTGGCCGCGCACCTCGATCTTGGACAGGTCCAGCAGCTGCCGGATCTCCGCGTCCAGCGCGTTGGACAGGTGCAGGATCGACTGCGCGCGCGCCACGGTGGCCGGCTCTGCGGACTCCACTTCCAGCAGCTGCGCCGCGGCCGAGATGCCGGTGAGCGGCGTGCGCAACTCGTGGCTCACCTTGGCCAGCAGCTGCGACTTGGCCCGGCTCTCGTGCTCGGCCAGCGCCCGCGCGTTCTGGATGCGCGCGATCAGGAACGAGGCGTACAGCGGCACCAGCGCCAGCAGCACCATGTGCGACAGCGCGAACAGCACGTGCTCCTGCCACACCGGCGAGGTCAGCGCGACCAGGGTGAAGCCGACCAGCGACATCACCTGGCACACGTGCATCGGCACCGCGCCGACGCGGAAGCCGAACCCGAGCACCGTGAACAGGTACAGCGCCACGAACAGCACCGAGGACTCGCCGGTGGCGAACAGCCACGCCGAATAGAAAAGCGGGTCGGCCACCGCGGTGATCATCACCACGTCGCGGTGGGTCAGCGGCGCGGGCCTGGCGGAGAAATAGCGGGCCACCGCGGTGTAGATCACGTAGCCGGCCGCCACGCCCAGCGGCAGCAGCGGGCTGGTCCCGGACTGGTACGGGCCGAACAGGTGGGTACCGACCACGACCGCGGCCATGACCAGGCCGATGCGCACGCGGAAGTTCGCCTGCGCCAGCACGTTGCGGGCCAGGTCCTCCTGGGCTGTCACCATCGGCTCACCTGGCATGCTTTTCCGTCACCGCCCTGTTGGTGATACGCAGGCTATGCAAGAATCAGGCCACCCACAGCACGATCCGCAAGGCCACGCAATGGACAAGAACAGCATCATGAGCCGCCTGGGCGCCCTCCTCCACGAACGGTTCGACGTGGATCCCGCGGCCGTGTCGCCGGATACCCGGCTGTCCGAACTGGGCATCGATTCTATGCTCTCGGCCGACATGATGCTCGACATCGAGGACGCCCTGGAGTTCACTTTCAAGAACATGGACCTGCCGCGCGACCCGACCCTGCAGGACGTGGTCGAACTGGTCCACGCCAACCTGGAGCAGGCCGGCGCCTGAAGTGCGGTTCACGCGTGGGTAACAGCCGCCCGACGAGGGTGGCGACGGGCCCGGGGCCCGGGGCCCGGGGTCGACGAGGGAGCCGATACCGTGAGATCGATGCCGTTGGCTGTGCTGACCACGCTGCTTGCGGGCGCCTGTGCCCATTCGGGCCCCACGCTGACGCCGGACGAACGGCTCGAACTGTACCGGGCGCATGCCGGCGCGCCCGTCGCCAGCTTCAGCATCAACCGGGTCGCCGGGGTCAACCGCTGGACGCCGCTGGGCGACCAGGCCCTGGCGATCTGGAACACGCCCAACAGCGGCTACCTGCTCGAGTTCCGCAACCGCTGCGCCGGGCTGGCGATCGCCGGCTCCATCACCATCAGCAACTCGCTGGGCACGGTCAATCCGCGCGTGGACAGCGTGCAGCCGCGTGCGGCCAACGGTTCGGCGATCTCGCAGCCGTGCCGGATCGGCAGCGCCCGGCCGCTGGATGGACGCGCCATCACCGAGGCCAAGCGCGAACTGCGCGAGGCCAGCGTGATCGAGCGCGACGCCGACGTGGTGCCCGAGGAAGAGTGACCCGGGCGACGCACCGGTTTCAGACCGCCGCGGTCACCACGATCTCGACCTTCCACTCCGGCCGCGCCAGCGCGGCCTGCACGGTCGCGCGCGGCGGCGTGTGGCCGGCGGCGACCCAGGCGTCCCACGCCTTGTTCATGCCGGCGAAGTCGGCGATGTCGGCCAGGAAGATCTGCGCGCGCAGGATCCGGGTCTTGTCGGTGCCGGCCTGGGCCAGCAGCGCGTCGATCGCTTCCAGCACCTGCCGGGTCTGGCCCTCGATCGCCTGCGCCGCATCCTCGGGCACCTGCCCGGCCAGGTAGGCCACGCCGTTGTGCACGGCCAGTTCGGACATGCGCGGACCGACTTCGAAACGCTGGATCATGCGGGGTTCCTCCCGGGCGGTATGGATGGCGACTGCGTCTGCCGCGGCGCAGCATACACCCTCCCCTCCAACCGATGCGCAGCGGCTCGAGCCCGCTGTCCGGAAGGCATACACTGGCCGCGACGCTGCATGCCTGGGAGGGATCGGCCATGCGTGCCTTGACCTTGACCTTGATCGCGGCGCTGGCCCTGGCGCCTTCCACCGCCGCCGCGATGGCCGTGGCCGCTCCGGCGCCCGTGGCGGTGCTGGGCCAGGACGAAATCATGGCAGTGCCGCCCGAGCTGCACGCGGAAGTGCAGCGCCGCGTGGTCGCACCGGACCGTTCCCCCGAGCATCGCCTGCAACGGCTCGCCGATTTCGTGTTCGATGACGATGGAATGCGTCTTCAGTACGACGGCGCGATGACCCGCACCGTCGCCGAGGTCTATCGCGATCGCCGGGCCAACTGCCTGTCGTTCTCCCTGTTTTTCGTGGCACTGGCGCGCGATGCAGGGCTGGAGGCGCAGGTGCGCGAGGTCGGCGAAGTGCTGGCCTGGTACCAGGACCAGGGCGTGGTCTACAACTCCAACCACGTCAACGTCGGCGTGCGCACCGGCGGGCACTGGCAGGTGGTGGACGTGGACAGCAGCATCCTCGCCATGCGCGACCGTCCGCACGGCATCGACGACCGCCGCGCCATGGCGCACTTCCACAACAACCGCGGCGCAGAACGGATGGCCGACGGCGACACAGCCGCGGCGCAGGCGCTGCTGCAGGCCGCGATGACCGACGACCCGACCTTCGTCGCCGCATGGAACAACTACGGCGTGCTGCTGCTGCGCGAAGGCGACCGGCATGGCGCCGAGCACGCCTACCTGCACGCGCTCGGCCAGGATCCGATGCACGCGGCGACCCTGAGCAACCTGGTCGCCCTGTACCGGCGCAGTGCCGATCCGCGCGGCCAGCACTATGCACGGAAGCTGGACAGGCTCCAGCGCAGCGACCCGTTCCACCAGTTCCGGCTCGCGCTGGAATGCGAGAACCGCGGCGACCATGGCTGCGCGATCGTCCGTTACCAGCGCGCGATCAGGCTGCAGCCGGACCAGCACCCGTTCCACTTCGGCCTGGCCCGCGCCTATTTCCTGTCCGGCGACCTGTCGCGCGCGCAACGCGAACTGGGCCGTGCGCTCGCCCTGGGCGGCACCGATCGGATCCGCGATGTCTACCGGCACAAGCTGGATGGCCTGCAGCGCTGGCGCGAGCAGGCCTCCAGCCAGGTCGGCCACTGAGGGCGGCACATGGACGAACAGGTACGGTTCGAGCTGGAAGGCGAATTCGTGGAGCTCAACCAGCTGCTCAAGCTGGTCGGGCTGTGCGACAGCGGCGGCGCCGGCAAGGCGCTGGTCGCCGCCGGCGAGGTCAGGGTCGACGGCGCGATGGAACTGCGCAAGACCTGCAAGATCCGCGCCGGGCAGCGGGTCGGCTGCGGCGGCGTGGAGATCGAGGTGGTGGCCGGCACGGCTGGCGCCTGAGCGCAGGTTTCCTAGAATAGGGGCACGGCCGCGGTGGCCGCAGTGGGAGCCACGCGACGATGAAGCACGCAATGCCGGACTGGGTGCAGGGCTGGCTGGGGACAGTGGTGCCGATCGGCCAGGTGCTGCTGATCCTGCTGGTCGCCTGGCTGCTGCAGCGGCTGGTGCGGGCGATGGTGCGCCGGCTGGTGGCGCGGCGCGGACTGCCCCCGGAGATGGCGACGGTGCTGCGCCGGGTCTCGGCCACCCTGCTCGCCTGCGCGGCGCTGCTGCTGGTGCTGGAGCGGCTGGGCGTGTCCGCCACCGTGCTGTGGACCGCGTTCACCGGCTTCGCCGCGGTCGGCGCGGTGGCGTTCTTCGCCGCCTGGAGCGTGCTGTCCAACATCTTCTGCGCGGTGCTGATCTTCACCAGCCGGCCGTTCCGCCTGCACGACCACATCGAAGTGCTGGAGAACGGCGAGAAGCCCGGGCTCAAGGGCCGGGTGGCCGACATCAACCTGATCTACACCACGCTGCAGGAAGTGGATGCCGATGCCGCTGCCGGCGACGCCGACAGCGTGCTGCAGGTGCCGAACAGCCTGTTCTTCCAGCGCACCGTGCGACGCTGGCGCGGCGCCGCGGTGCCGGCGCGGTGGCTGGCGAGTCCGGCCACGGACGCGGCCCCGCAGCAGGATCACTGAAACCCGAACCCGGACGACGGCTCAGCGCAGCTGGCTGTCCTTGCTGCCGCGGCGGTTGAAGCCGCTGAACCCGGCTTCCCCGTCGTGCGCCTCCTGGCAGGGAACGCACAGGCGCACGCCAGGCATGGCGCGACGGCGCGCCAGCGGGATCGGCGCGTCGCATTCCTCGCAGCGCTCCAGGCCCGGGCCCTGCGGCAACTGGCGGCGCGCGCGCTCCACCGCGTCCTTCACCGTCGCGTCGATCTGCTCGTTGACCGCGCCATCGCCTGCCCAGCCGGTTGCCATGGTCTGTCCTCGCTGCCGCCCTGCCCCGACAGCGTGCGCGCTGCCGGGTGAACGAAAACGTAAACGGCGTCAGCGCCGCGCGGCCGGCCCGCCGGCCGGGCCGGGCCGGCGGCGGGCCGGAGTCTCAGGCCGCGGGCCGCGCGGCAGCCCGGGCGTGCCAGGCCTTGAGCAGTTCGGCCTCGCGTTCGCGGCTGATGCCGGCGCGCAGCTTGGCCTGGCGCTCGGCCGGCAATCCTGCGAACCAGGCCAGCGTCTCGGCGATGGTGGTGGGCAGCGGGCGGAAGGTCAGCCCGGCGGCCACCGCGCGGGCGTTGCTGACCTGGCCGTAACCCGCGTAGGGGCCGTCGCCGCGGTACACCCAGATCGGCAGGTCGACCTCGTGCTCGACCAGGAACCCGGCGGGCACGTGGGTGAAGCCGGCCTGGCTGCCGCTGACCTCGCGCGAGGCGTGCAGCATCGTGTCCATCGGCAGCGGCTCGCGCGGACCGACCGCGTTGAAGGTGCCGAACGCGCGTTCCTCGGCCAGGCGGATCATCCACTCGCCCAGGTCGCGGCCATCGATGATCTGGATCGGGTCCTTGCCGTCGCCCGGCACCAGCACTTCGCCGCCCTGGGCCACGCGGTGCGGCCAGTAGGTGAAGCGGTCGGTCTCGTCGCGCGGGCCGACGATGTAGCCCGGGCGCACGATGGTCACCGCCTTGCCGAACTGCTTCCACGCCTCCGCTTCGCTGAGCGCCTTGAGCGGACCGTACAGGTTGGCGACGTCGGCCATCAGCGTCTGCTGGGTTTCGGCCATCGCGTCCTTGCCCTGGTAGGCGGCCAGCGGCGCGTCCTCGTCGATGCCCGGGCGGCTGCCGTCGGCGTAGACCGAGATGGTCGAGATGAACAGGTAGTGGCCGACGTTGCCGGCCAGGACCTTGCCGGCGTCGCGTACCCAGAACGGCAGGCTGGTCGGGTTGTCGATGCACACGTCCCACTTGCGGCCCTGCAGCGCTGACAGGTCGCCGGCGTTGCGGTCGCCGTGCAGCTGCTCGACCTCGCCCGGCCATTCCGGCGAAGGCCGCTTGCCGCGGTTGAACAGGGTCACCTGGTGGCCGCGCGCCAGTGCGTAGGCGACCTGGAACGGCCCGGTGAAACCGGTGCCGCCGAGGATCAGGATCTTCAGCGGGCGCTTGGCCCGCGCCACCGGCGTGGCGCCGGCGGCCATGGCCAGCGTGGGGAACGCCGCGGCGGCGGCGGCCAGTGCGCCGATCCGGAACAGGTCACGACGGGTGGTACGCATGCGGCTTCTCCATGTGCCGGGCGCATGGCCTCCAGCGAGCGGCGTCCCGTGGCCTGCGATAGATAGCACCGGCCCGGTGCGTGCGCCCATGACGGAAGTCGGGGGGTGTACCGGCACCCCCGGCCACAGGCATCGCGGCACGCTGCCCGCCACGCGGGACTTCAGGCCTTGCGCAGGAAGATCGTCTTCAGCACCAGGCCCTTGA
The DNA here is from genome assembly GCA_964490415.1 of uncultured Pseudoxanthomonas sp. GTDB lineage: Bacteria > Pseudomonadota > Gammaproteobacteria > Xanthomonadales > Xanthomonadaceae > Pseudoxanthomonas. The sequence goes on from CAZBDE010000001.1 coordinate 41,481, forward strand.
TCTTCTCGGAGTTGCCTTCGATGTGCTCCGGGTCGTCCTCGACCAGGCGGATGTTGCGGATCACCGTGCCCTGCTTGAGCGGGATCGACGAACCCTTGACCTTCAGGTCCTTGATCACCACCACCGTGTCGCCGGCGGCCAGCACGTTGCCGTTGCTGTCGCGCACCACCGTGCCCGCTTCCACGGCAGCCGCCTGCGCGCTCCATTCGTGCCCGCAGTCCGGGCAGACCCAGAGCGCGCCGTCGGCGTAGGTGTTTTCCAGCCCGCATTGCGGGCAGTCGGGGAGCGTGGTCACGGCGCGGGCGTCTCGATGCAATGGAAGGGCCCATTGTAACGGCCCCGGTGGCGCGGGGCCCGGCGGGCCACCGCGCCACGAGGCTGCGGCCACTTGTTCTCCTACAGGCCTTCGCCCGGCGGCGGCATCGAGGCCGGGCGCGCGCAACCGTTGATCGGTGCTCCGCCGTCTATGACCAGCACCGCATCGAACGGGAACATCGCGCCGGACATGCTGTCCTGGCACTCCTGCGCGGTGACCTTCAGTTCCACCTTGCCGCTGGCGTCGGTGGCGACCAGCGTGCGCGTGTCGCCGACGGTTTCGCTGCTGGAGACCGCCAGGCTGCGCTGGCTTTCGATTCCGCTCAGGACCAGCACCGGACCGGACACGTTCGCGCTCCAGAATGGCTCGTTGGTCGAGGCGATGATGTCGCCGTCCACGCTGTGGCCGGCCGTGGCCGCCGGCGGATCGACGGCGGCATCGGTGCCTGCGGAAGCCGTGGCCGCGTCGCTGACCGGCGTGGCGGCCTCCTGCGGCGGCTTGCAGGCGGCCAGTGCCAGGCACAGGACGGTGGCGGCCAGGCACAGGTTCGCGGATGGCGGGGACTTGCGCATCGTACGTCTCCTCGTTGGCGGGGCGGGTTCCCCGGGATGGGGCCATCGGCCCCCGGCCGCCGAGGCGGCCAATCACTCACTGCGAGCCGGGCTCGCGGACCAGATCCTGCACCGGATAGCCGAGTTCGCGCGCCTGCTCGACCAGCGCGGCGTAACGCTGCGGATCCATCGAGGCTTCGCGGGAGAGGATCCACAGGTACTTGCGGTCCGGTCCGCCGACCATGGCCCAGCGGTAATCCTGGCCCACCGCCAGCACCCAGTACGGCGCCCAGGTGAACGGCAGCCACGCCATCCAGTCCGGGGCGAAGCGCACCCGCAGCGAGCCGGGCGCGCCCGGCACCGGTTCGGCGATGCCGGTCGATTCGATGGGCTCACCGTCCTCATTGGTGCAGGCGTTGCGCACTTCGATCCGGCCATCGGCCAGCGGCGTGTAGGTGGCGGTCGTGTCGCTCGCGCACTTGCGCTGGAAGAACATCGGCAGGTGCGCGATCTGGTGCCAGGTGCCGGAATAGCGCTCCAGGTCGAGCACCGGCACCGGCATGTTGCGCGGCGGCTGTTTCGCCGTGGCCGGTGGCGCCGGGATCCACAGCAGGCACGCCAGTGCGAAGACGATCGGTGGGGTGCGCATTGCAGCCACTACGCGGTGAAGTGGCCGCAGGCTGCCACGCCCGGCGTGACGAAGCGGTGTCGTCCGCATCGCCGTTCTTCCAAACGCCCCTGGCCGCCGGGCCACCACCGCCCCGGCCATCAAAGCTGCGCCTCCAGCGGCAGCACCTTCATCAGCCAGGCCAGCGAGCGCTGCGAGGCGGTCGCCTCGGGATCGCGGGTAAAGGTCTGCGTGCCGTCGGTCCAGCTCAGGTCGCCATCCTCGCCCAGGGTGACATGCCAGGCATGGTCCGGGCCGGTCTGCTGCGCGAACAGTTCGGCCAGTCCCGCCGCCAGCGCCGGATGCTCGACCAGGATCCCCTGTTCGCAGTTGAGCGAGGTCGAGCGCGGATCCAGGTTGTACGAGCCGACGAAGATGGCGCCGTCATCGATCACCATCGCCTTGGTATGCAGGCTGGAACCTGACGAACCCTTCAGGCTGAAGCGCGCCGGCCCGCCGCTCGGCTTGAGTTCCCACACCTCCACCCCCTGCTCCAGCAGCGGGCGGCGATAACGGCTGTAGCCGCCATGGACCGCGGCCACGTCGTTGGCGGCCAGCGAATTGGTCAGCACGCGCACCGCCGCGCCGCGCTGGTCGATCGCGACCAGTTCCGCCATGCCGCGTTCGCCCGGCACGAAGTACGGCGAGATCACCAGCAACTGCCTGCCGGCACGCTGCATCTCCGGCAGCAGGACCTTCACCACTTCCGAGCGCTGCTCCAGCGGCAGCGTGGCCTTCATCGGGTCGTCGCTGACGAAGCGCCAGCGCGGACTCCAGTGCAGCGCAGTGCCGCCTTCCAGCAGTTGCTGGACCTTCGGATCCTCGCGCAGCACGCCCGCGTAGTCGCTGGCCAGCAGGTTCGCCGCGGCCTGTTCCAGCGTGCCACGCAACGCCTGCAACCGCTCGGGCGTGTCCTGCCCCGGCGACAGTTGCGCGATCGGGTAGTTGGAGGGCGAATTCCAGAACAGGTCGAAATTGCCCGCGACCTCGCCCACCACCGGGCCGACCAGCAGCAGGTCGAGGTCGATGAAGTTGGGGCCGTCGCTGGCCGCGAAATACTCGTTGCCGAGGTTGCGGCCGCCGACCAGCGCCATACGCCCATCCGCGATCCAGCTCTTGTTGTGCATGCGGTGGTTCAGGCGCTTGAACCCGGTGCCGAACTCGCCGGCCTTGCGCAGGGTGCCCGAGCGGCTGGCCATGGGGTTGTACAGACGGACCTCGATGTTCGGGTGGGCATCCAGCGCGACCAGGCCGTTGTTCTTGGCCCGCGCGTCCAGGTCGTCGGCGAGGATGCGCACGCGCACGCCGCGGTCGGCGGCCTGCAGCGCCTGGCGCGCCAGCATCAGGCCGGTCAGGTCGGCGTGCCAGATGTAGGTCTGGATATCGAGGCTGCGGGTGGCGGCCTGGGCGCTGTAGGCGCGCAGGGCATAGGCCTCGGCGCCGTCGCCGACCAGGCGGAAGCCGGACTGGCCGGGATGGGCCGCCTCGGCCGGCACGGTGCGCTCGGCGATGAGGCCCTCCGTCGCCGCCGGCAGCGAAGCTTCCGGAGGGGTGTCGGCCCGTGGCGGGAGCTGGGCGCAGGCAGCCAGCAGCGCCGGCATGGCGATGGCAAGCAGCTGGTGAAGGAATGCCCGTGGGCGTCCCTGCGTGCCCCTGTCTGCGTTCTTGGATCCGTGCATGTCCCGCATCCTCTCCCCTGTGCCGCCCGTGCGTCCGGCCACCACGAGTGAATACCACATCCGCTGCGGACAATAGCGCAGGGCTCTGGCGACTGGCCGGTGGCTCGGGTCCGCGCTCAGGCGCCGAAGCGCAGCAGGCGGTAGGTGTACAGGCCCAGGGCGGTCAGCAGCAGCGAACCGAACAGGTGCAGGGCTACGCCCAGCAGCGCGGCGCCGTACTGCTGGCGGGTGAGCTGCTGCACGATCTCGGCCGAGAAGGTGGAGAAGGTGGTCAGCCCGCCGAGCAGGCCGGTGACCAGGAACAGGCGCCATTCCGGCGCCACGCCCGGGCGCGACATGATCCAGCCCAGGGCGATCCCGACCACATAGCCGCCGACCAGATTGGCGGCCAGGGTGCCCAGCGGCACCGGGCTGCGCGCCGGATTGAGCCAGGCCGACAGCCCCCAGCGCATCCAAGCCCCGATCGCCGCGCCGCTGCCCACCGCGATGAACGAACGCACCATGTCCACTGCCCTGCTCCCGGTCCTGGTTGCGTGCTGGTGGCGCGGCGGCGCCGCGCTCAGCCGCGCGCCTTGCGCGCCTGGTCGCGCGCGGCGCGCAGGCGGTCGAGTTTTTCCTTGAGCCTGATCTCGAGGCCGCGCTCGACCGGCGCGTAGTAGACCCGTTCGCCCATCGCCTCGGGGAAGCCGGTCTGGTCCAGCGCGATCCCGCCTTCGCGGTCGTGGTCGTACTGGTAGCCCTTCGAATACCCCAGCTGCTTCATCAGCTTCGTCGGCGCGTTGCGCAGGTGCAGCGGCACCTCGGCGGTGCCGTACTCGCGCACGTCGGCCCTGGCCGCGTTGTAGGCGTTGTAGGCGGCGTTCGACTTGGCGGTGCTGGCCAGGTAGATCGCGACCTGGGCCAGGGCCAGGTCGCCTTCCGGGCTGCCCAGGCGCTCGAAGGTGTCCCAGGCGTCGATCGCCATCGGCAAGGCGCGCGGGTCGGCCAGGCCGATGTCCTCCACCGCCATCCGGGTCAGGCGCCGGGCCAGGTAGGCCGGGTCGCAGCCGCCGTCGAGCATGCGCGCCAGCCAGTACACCGCCGCGTCCGGGTTGGAGCTGCGCACCGACTTGTGCAGCGCCGAGATCTGGTCGTAGAACTGTTCGCCGCCCTTGTCGAAGCGGCGGGTGCGGTCGGCCAGCACCTGCAGCAGGGTCGCCTCGGTGATCCGCCCGCCCTCGTCGACGGCCAGTTCGGCGGCGATTTCCAGCAGGGTGAGGCCGCGGCGCACGTCACCGTCCGCCGCGCCGGCGATCTCGCGCAGCAGCGGCGCTTCCACTGCGATGCCCTGCCCGCCGAGCCCGCGTTCGCCGTCCTCCAGCGCCCGCCGCAGCGCGGCGACGATGTCGTCGACCGACACCGCCTCCATCACGTGCACGCGGCAGCGCGAGAGCAGCGCCGAGTTCAGCTCGAACGAGGGGTTCTCGGTGGTGGCGCCGACAAAAACGATGCTGCCGCGTTCGATGTGCGGCAGGAACGCATCCTGCTGGGTCTTGTTGAAGCGGTGCACCTCGTCCACGAACAGCACGGTGCGGCGCCCGTCGGCGAAGCGCTGCGCGGCCTCGGCCAGCACCTGGCGCACCTCCGGCAGGCCGGACAGCACCGCCGAGATCGCGCGGAAATCGGCGTCGGCGTACTGCGCCAGCAGCAGCGCCAGGGTGGTCTTGCCGCAGCCCGGCGGACCCCACAGCACCATCGAATGCACGCGCCCGGATTCGACCGCGCGGCGCAGCGCCGAACCGGGCGCGAGCAGGCGGCGCTGGCCGACCATCTCGTCCAGGGTACGCGGGCGCATGCGCTCGGCCAGCGGGCGCATCGCTTCCTGCCGGGTGGGGTCGGCGGCCAGCAGGTCGTTTTCGTCGGGGGAACGGCGCGCGCGGCTCATGCGCACATCATAGGCGGTAAGGCGGCCGGCCTCTGTAGGAGCTCCCTTCAGGGGCGACCCGAGGGCGCAGGAAGGCACCGCGATCAACGCACCGCCTCCGGAGGCGGTGCGTTTGAACGCGGCGGCGCCATGGCGTGGTCGGGTCGCCCCTGAAGGGGGCTCCTACAGGGGGCATGCACAGGGACGCGTGGCGGCGGTTACTGGCCGACGACGTCCACGTCCTTGCCCGGCACGAACTTGAACGTGTCGGCGGCGAAGGCCGGGTTGCGCTTCCAGCCATCGAACTGGATCTCCGTCCTCTGCCCGACCAGGTCCAGCACCTGCATCCGCGCGAGCCCCTGCGCGCCGAAGCCCAGCCGCGCCATCTGGAAGTTGGCCTCGGCGTCGACCTTCGGGGTGAGGGTCAGCCACTGCAGGCCATCGCTGGCCTCGGCCTCCTCGCTGACATCGAACTGGCGGTCCAGCCGCGCCGGGTCGAACAGCGCCACCAGCGGGCTGTTGCGCTCCTCTTCGCCCTGGGTCTTGACCGTGGCCTGCTGCAGGTCCGGTTCGTAGATCCAGACCTGCTGTCCGTCGGCCACGATCAGCTGCGCGAACGGCTTGACGTATTCCCAGCGGAACAGGCGCGGCATCGACACCGCGACGGTGCCGCTGCTGCTCTCCTTGGCCCGGCCGTTGGCGTCGAACACCTGCTGGCTGAACTGCCCCTCCAGGCCCTTCAGGCCGGTGGTGAAGCGGACCAGTTCGTCGCGGGCGCCGGCGAAAGCGGTGCCGGCGAGCAGGGCCAGTCCGAGGAGCGCGAGGCGGGCATGGCGGAAGCGGTGCGGCATGGGGTTCACTGTCCCTGATCGGTGTGTGGCGAAGTGTGCCGCGATAAACCTGAACAGGCAGCACGCCCCCGGCTTCTTGTAGGAGCTCCCTTCAGGGGCGACCCGAGGACGCGGGAAGGCTCCGCGATCAACGCGCAGCCTCCGGAAGCGGTGCGTTTGAACGCGGCTGCGCCATGGCCTGGTCGGGTCGCCCCTGAAGGGAGCTCCTACAAGGAGGCGAGAAAGAAGCGAGAAGGAAGCGGCGGATCAGTCCCGCGGCGGCGGCGGCGCCAGGACGCTGCGGTCGCCATTGTGCTCCGGCGGGCTGACCACGCCGGACGCTTCCATCGCCTCGATCAGGCGCGCGGCGCGGTTGTAGCCGATCTTGAGCCGGCGCTGCACGCCGGAGATCGAGGCGCGACGGGTCTCGGTGACGATCCGCACCGCCTCGTCGTACAGCGGGTCGGACTCGTCGCCGCCCCCGCCGCCGGATTCGGGCAGGCCGGTGGCGCCGACGACCACGCCATCGCCCATCGTCTGCACTTCGTCCAGCACGCCCTCGATGTAGTCGGCGCGGCCGCTGGCCTTGAGGTGCTCGACCACGCGGTGCACTTCCTCGTCGCTGACGAAGGCGCCATGGATGCGCTCGGGCATCGCCGTGCCCGGCGGCAGGTAGAGCATGTCGCCATGGCCGAGCAGGGTTTCGGCGCCGGACTGGTCCAGGATCGTGCGCGAATCGATCTTGCTCGACACCTGGAAGGCGATGCGGGTCGGGATGTTGGCCTTGATCAAGCCCGTGATCACGTCCACCGAAGGACGCTGCGTGGCCAGGATCAGGTGGATGCCGGCCGCGCGCGCCTTCTGCGCCAACCGCGCGATCAGCTCCTCGACCTTCTTGCCGACGATCATCATCATGTCGGCGAATTCGTCGATGAAGATGACGATGAACGGCAGCGGCTCGAGCGGGCGCGGCGCCTCGCCCAGCTCCGGGTTCGGGCGGAACAGCGGGTCCATCAGCGGCTGGCCGGCGTCCTGCGCGTCCCTGACCTTCTTGTTGAAGCCGGCCAGGTTGCGCACGCCCACCGCGCTCATCAGCTTGTAGCGGCGCTCCATCTCCGCCACGCACCAGCGCAGGCCGTTGCCGGCCTCCTTCATGTCGGTGACCACCGGCGCCAGCAGGTGCGGGATGTCCTGGTAGACGCTCAGTTCGAGCATCTTCGGATCGATCATCAGCATCCGCAGCTCTTTCGGGCTGGCCTTGTACAGCAGGCTCAGCACCATCGCGTTGACCGCCACCGACTTGCCCGAACCGGTGGTGCCGGCCACCAGCAGGTGCGGCATCCGCGCCAGGTCGGCCACGGTCG
>CAZBDE010000002.1:0-47070 GCA_964490415.1 uncultured Pseudoxanthomonas sp.
ATCGACCACCACCGCACCCGGGAAGTGTCGTTGTGGATACCCGCCGTTGCCAGCCCGAGAAACCGATCGCCGCGACCGCCGCGGCCGTGCGCGCGATCCGGACTCCCGGTGTTCCGCGCACCGGCCTGTGGCTGCTGGCATGTGCGATGGCGGCCGGGGCCATGGCCGCACCTGCCGTGGCAACCCCCGCCGCACCGGCGCAGGTGGGTGCGCAGGTGGATGCGGGGCGTTTCGGCGAAGCCGAGGCGGCGATCGCCGCCGCCTTGGCTGATCCGGGCCTGGACAGGGACCAGCGCCGCGCGCTGGAGTTCGAACGCGAGCGCATGCGCCGCATCCGCCTGGATTTCCGCCTCGACCGCGGCGCCGCGCTGGCGCAGCTGCGCAAGTCGATCCCGGACCTGCGCGAATCCGAGTTCGACGCGTGGGACCAGGCCGGCCTGATCGAGTGCCTCGACATCGACGGGGAGCCGCGGTACTTCAACCGCGCCATCTCCAACCTGTTCCGGCTCAGCCCGGACGCCGCCGCGCGCCGCGCGCCGCCGGTGAAGCCCTTCAGCGAAGGCCCGTTCGAACGGCTGCATCCGCACCACGCGGAGGTCCTCTCGGCGGCGGCGGGCGGGGATGACAGCAGCGTGGCGCCGCGCCGCCTGCGCGTGACGCAGTCGCTGGTGGTGGATGCCGACGCGGTGCCGGCGGGCGAGACCGTGCGTGCCTGGATCCCGTATCCGCGCGCGATCGACGGGCAGCAGGAAGGCATCCACCTGCTCGGCACGCTGCCGGCCGGCGGCCAGGTCGCACCGGAGGATGCGCTGCAGCGCACCGTGTACATGGAGCGCACCGCGGTCGCCGGCGAACCGACGCGGTTCTCGGTGGACTACGAACTGACCGTCTACGCCCGCCACTTCGACATCGATCCCTCGCGCGTGCAGCCCACGCCGGCCGATCCCGCGCTGGCGCCGTACCTGGCCGAGCAGGCGCCGCACATCGTGTTCACGCCGGCGCTGCGCGCGTTCTCGAAGCAGGCGGTCGGCGACGAGACCAACCCATACCTGGTCGCGCGCAAGCTGTTCGCCGCGGTCGACCGCATTCCCTGGGCCGGCGCGCGCGAGTACTCGACGATCCCCAACATCAGCGACTACGCCCTGCACGCCGGCCATGCCGACTGCGGCCAGCAGACCCTGCTGCTGATGGCGCTGCTGCGGCTCAACGGCATCCCCGCACGCTGGCAGTCCGGCTGGACCTACTCCGACGACGCGGTCGGCTACGACAACATGCACGACTGGGGCTGGCTGTACCTGGCGCCGTACGGCTGGGTGCCGATGGACGTGACCACCGGCCAGCTCGCCAGCGACGAACCGGCGCTGCGCTGGTTCTACCTCGGCGGCTTGGATGCGTACCGGATCGCCTTCAACGACGGCATATCGCAGGACTTCGTCCCGGCCAAGCACCACTTCCGCTCCGAGACCGTGGACTCGCAGCGCGGCGAAGCGGAGTGGCGCGGCGGGAACCTCTATTTCGACCAATGGGACTACCGGTTCGAATGGCAGATGCTGCCAACAGGCAATGGCGCCACAAGCACGGGCACCGACACAACCAACACCAACGTGGGAGAGACACGGGGATGAACACAACAACGAAATTGCGCAAGGCGGCCTTGTGTATCGCGCTGGGAGCATGCCTTGGTACCCTGGCGGTACCGGTGCTGGCACAGCAAGCCACTGGCGCGATCGCCGGCCGCGCCGACGCCGGGACGCGCGTGACCATCAGCAATCCCGCCACCGGCTTCTCGCGCACGGTGACTGCGGGCAATGACGGCAGCTACCGCCTGCCGTTGCTGTCGCCTGGCAGCTATACGGTCCAGGCCGAGGGCGGAGCACCGATCGACATCACGGTGACGATGGGCGGCACCACCTCGGTGAACCTGGCGGCTGCTGGTACGACGACGCTGGACGGCGTGGAGGTCGTCGGTTCGCGCGTGGTCCTGCCGGTGGACGTCACTTCGACCGAATCGGGGACCAACATTGGTGCCGAAGAGATCGCGAGGCTTCCGGTCGAGCGCAACGTCACTTCCGTCGCACTGCTGGCCCCGGGCGTCTCGCAGGGAACGGCCGCCTTCGGCGGCCTGTCCTTCGGTGGGTCTTCGGTCGCCGAGAACGCGGTCTACCTCAACGGCCTGAACGTCACCGACTTTTACAACCGCATCGGTTTCGCCGAGGCGCCGTTCGAGTTCTACGAGGACTTCCAGGTCAAGACCGGCGGCTACTCGGTGCAGTTCGGGCGCACCACCGGCGGCGTGGTCAATGCGTTGGCGCGGTCGGGCACCAACGAGTTCACCTATGGCGCCAAGCTGGTGGCCAGCCCGCGCGCCTTCGACTCGTCGGCACGCGACAGCTACCTCAACGGCGAGCGCTACCTGACCCGCAGCCACGACAGCAGTGCCAGCACCCGGCTGAATCTGTGGGCCTCGGGCCCAATCGTGGAGGATCGGCTGTTCTTCTTCGCGATGTACGAAGGGCGCGATGTATCGCCCCGGAACACCAACGACGCAGGCACCTCCCTGAACCGCGGCGACTCCGACGACGGCTTCTGGGGCACGACCCTGGACTGGCAGATTACCGACCGGAACCTGCTCAGCCTGATGGCCTTCTCGAATGCGAACCGCACCGATACGACCACCTACGCGTTCGATCACGACACCGGCACGATGGGCGACGCGCTCAGCACGTCCTATGCCGAGAGCGGCGGCAAGAACTGGGCGCTGACCTGGACTTCCTACCTGACCGAAAACCTATCGATGAAGTTGATGCGGGGCAGCAGCACGCGCGACAACGTCAACGCCTCGCCCAACGATGGCGACTGCAACTACGTGACCCGCGGAACCGGCGTGCCCGATCCTGGGGTGCCCACGGGCTGTACCAACAACCCGACCATCTACGATCGCAGCGACGAACGCGAGCAGACCCGCGCCGATTTCGAATGGATACTGGGCAGCCACGTGCTGCGCTTCGGCGTGGACGATGAATCCAACACGTCCGACCTCAACCAGGTGTATGCCGGCCCGGAGGGCCTCCAGTACAACGTCTACAGCGCCACGCCAGGCACCAACAATTCCAACTGCGGCGGTTTCCTGGTCCCCGCAGGCTATACCGCCTGCGTCCGCGCGCGCCAGTACGCGATCTTCGGCAATTTCGAATCCACCAATCGCGCCTATTACCTCGAGGATGCCTGGTCGGTCACCGACACGCTGCTGCTGAGCCTGGGTGTGCGCTACGAGGAGTTCGAGAACAAGGACGCCGAAGGCAGCACCTATATCAGCATGGATGACATGTGGGCGCCACGGCTCGGCTTTTCGTGGGACATGAAGGGCGATGGCACCATGAAGCTGTTCGGCAACGCCGGGCGCTACTTCCTGCCGGTGGCCAACGTCATCAACATCAAGCAGGGCGGCGCGCTGCTCGATGCGCGCAGCTACTACGGTTTCGGCGGCTGGGACATCCGCGAGCGCAATGGGGTGCAGTACGCCATGCCCATCCTTGGCGACTTCATGGGCTTCGACGACGACCAGGGCGACGGCACGGTAGGCGACCTGCGTGCGGAAGTCGATGCCGACATGGATCCGGTCTACCAGGACGAGCTGATCCTGGGCTTCCAGCAGGTTCTCAACGAGAAGTGGTCCTGGGGTGCGCGGGGCATCTACCGCAAGCTCAACAACGCCATCGACGACATCAACATCACGGCCACCAGCTGCGGTCGCGTCGGCAGCTCCTGGGTGATGGCGAACCCGGGCAAGGACGTCACCATCTGGGGCGAGGACTGCGACGGCAACGAGGGCTACATCACCATCGACACCTCGCAAGGCGGCTACTGGACCGAATCGGACGACTACGAGTACATCGATGGCGAGTGGGAGTACGTCGGATCCACGCCGACCGGACAGCGTGGCTGGAGCAAGCCAAAGCGCACCTACAAGGCCCTGGAACTGCAGATCGACCGCGCCTGGGACGAGAAGTGGGCGTTCAACGCCTCCTACACGCTGTCCTGGAGCGAGGGCAACGCGGAGGGTCCGGTCAACACCGATACCAACTTCGGCGATACCGGCCGCACCGAGAATTTCGACGACCCGTTCGTGAACTACCGGGGCGACGGCCCGCTGGCCAACGACAACCGCCACCAGATCAAGATGCGTGGTGCCTATGCGCTGACCGAGAACTGGAGTCTCGGCGCTACTCTCGATGCGCGTTCGGGCGGGCCGATCACCGGCTTCGGCGTAGGCAACCCGTACAACTGGAAGCTGTACCACAGCTACTTCCTCTGCGTGGACAAGTGCAACCCTGAGGATGCCTATGCGAATCCGCAAGAAGGCGACACCTGGAGCACCAGCGACCGCGTCTACGAGCACTCCGCGCGCGGTGGCAAGGGTCGCATGCCGTGGTATATCGACTACGGTATGAGCATCGGCTACGACTACGATTTCGGCGCGATGCTGTTCTCGGCCAAGCTGTCGGTATTCAACGTGTTCAACCGCCAGCAGCCGGTCTGGGTCTACCAGGACCTGGAATCGAGCATCGGCACCCGCGACGAGTTCTTCGGCCAGGAACGCTACCTGCAGTCGCCGCGTTCGGCCCAGCTGGTCGTGGGCCTGCAGTTCTGAACCTGGCTGAGATGGCGTGTCGCGGCGGTGCCGCGGCACGCCAGGCGCCCGTGGTGGAGATGGAGATGCCCTGGAACCTCCCGCTTGCGGCCGCATTCGCGGCCGCCTTTCTTTCCATGCCAGGACCGGCGCGCGGCGCGGCCCGCGCACCGGAAAAATCCTGGATCGAGCAGGCCGTCGATGACACGGGACGGCGCTACGACTTGCCCGGCATTGCCGTCGGCGTAATCGAGGACGGCCGCATCGTCGCCGTGGAGACGCGCGGCGAACTGGCCGCCGGTGGCGGCCAGCCGGTCACCTCCGGCACCCTGTTCAAGATCGCCTCCAACACCAAGGCGATGACCGCCGGTGTGCTCGCCCGGCTGGTCGACCAGGGCAAGCTGCGCTGGGACGACCCGGTGACCAAGCACCTGCCGCGGTTCCGCATGCACGACCCGTGGGTCACCGCGAACATGCAGGTGCGCGACCTGCTGATCCACAACAGCGGCCTGGGCCTGGGCGCCGGCGACCTGATGCTGTGGCCCGAACCCAACGACTTCGCCCGCGCCGACGTCATCGCCGGGCTGCAGTACCTGAAGCCGGTGACGAGCTTCCGCTCCGGCTACGCCTACGACAACCTGCTCTACGTGGTCGCAGGCGAGGTCGCCGCCGCGGCTGCCGGCGTGCCCTACGACGAGCTGGTGCGGCGCGAGATCTTCGCGCCGCTGGGCATGGACGGCTGCCGCGTCGGCGCCTGGCGCCTGGACCGGGCCGGCAGCGTGGCCGTGCCGCACCGGCGCGTGGACGGACGCAACCTGCCCATGCGCGAGGACGGCGAGGTGGTGCCGGACATCAGCTCGATGGCCGCCGGCGGCATCCGCTGCAGCGTGGACGACATGCTCAAATGGATGCGGATGTGGCTGGACCCGGCCGATCCCTGGTTGTCGCCCGAACAGCGCCGCGCGGTGTGGACCGCGCACATGCCGATGCCGGTGAGCGCGCGCATGCGCGAATGGGACGGCACCCACTTCTCCGCCTACGGCTACGGCTGGCGGCTGTCCGACGTGGATGGCGAATGGAAGGTCGCCCACACCGGCACGCTCGGCGGGATGTATTCCTCGCTGGTGCTGCTGCCGGACCGGCGCAGCGGCTTCATCATCCTGATCAATGGAGAAGGCGAGGCCGCGCGCACCGCGCTGGCCCAGGCCCTGCTCAAGCGCTACACCGATCCGGAGGCCGGCCACGACGTGGCCCACTATGCCGGCCTGCTCGAGCGCGAACGCGCGCAGCGTGCCGTGGCGCAACCCTTGCCGGACACCTCGTCGCGGCGCCCGGCCCGGCAGGACGAAGCGAAGGCGCTGCTCGGCGTGTGGCGCGATCCATGGTTCGGCGAGGTGGCGCTGTGCCCGCGCGCGGACGGCATCGGTTTCGTCTCCGCGCGCTCGCCGCTGATGGCCGGGCGGGTGATGCGCCTGGCGGACGGACGCTGGCTGGTGGACTGGGACGACGACGGCGTCGACGCCGAGGCTTGGCTGCATCCGCCTTCCCGCGGGCGCGGCGATGGCGCTACGCTGGCCCTGTCCCACGTGGATCCGGATGCGGACTTCAGCTATGACTATGCCGACCTTGCCTTCACCCGGGTGCGGGACTGCCGATGAAGGGATCGGCGCGGTGCGGCGCAGGCGCATGAGCCGGGCGATCGCATGGGGATCGGCATGCCTGCTGCTGGCCACGGCAGCGTGCTTCGCCGCGGAGCCGCGGATATCGCCGGCGGCCGACCCGGCCGCGGCCGGCATGGTCGACGTGCAGGCGCTGGCGCCGGACATCGAAGTGGAGATGCGCTACGCCGGCGACGACAACTTCACCGGCAAGCCGGTGCCCGGCTACGCCGCCAACCGCTGCTACCTGCTGCGCCCGGTCGCCGAGGCGCTGGCCCGGGTCCAGGCCGCGCTGCGTGCCGACGGCCTGGGCCTGCGCGTGTACGACTGCTACCGGCCGACGCATGCGGTGCTCGGCTTCGTCGACTGGGTCGGCCAGCCGGACGATCCGGCATTGAAGGCGCGCTGGTATCCGCGGGTCGACAGGACCGCATTGATGCCCGGCTACATCGGCCGCGTCTCCGGCCACAGCCGCGGCGCTACCGTCGACCTGACCCTGGTCCGTTGCGGCGGACAGGACGATGCCTGCGAGCCGCTGGACATGGGCACGCCGTACGACTTCTTCGATCCGCTCGCGCACACCGATGCGGAGGAGGTCACCGGTGCTCAGCGCGGCAACCGCCTGCGCCTGCGCGAGGCGATGGCCGCGCAGGCCCTGGAGAACTACCCGAAGGAATGGTGGCATTTCACCCTGCGGCCGGAACCGGATCCGGACACCGCCTACGATTTCCCGGTGCGCTGATGTCCGCCTGGCTGCAGCTCCACTGCCCGTACTGCGGCGAGCGCATCGAGGTGGCGGTGGATGCCAGCGCCGGCGACCAGGACTACGTCGAGGACTGCCAGGTCTGCTGCCGCCCGATCGCGCTGCATGTCCACGTGGACGATGCGGACGGCACGCTCCGGGTCGAGCCACGCCGCGACGACGACGCGTGAGCGCACGCCGCTGCCCCGGTGCCCCGATGAAGGCGGGTAGACTTCCCGCATCCCGTCGCCGCGTCCGCCGCCCATGAACCTGTCACTCCACACCGGCATGCTGGGCGCGCTCGAAGCGGGCCTGATCGCCTTCGCCATCGGCGTGCTCGTGTACGCGGTGTGGTCCTGGGTCTGCCGTCGCGCCGGATTGAAGGTGGCGCATGAACTGGGCTGGGGCTGTGCGATCGCGGTGTTGCTGGCCGCCGGCATCGACACCTGGCACCTGTTCTACCTGGGCGTGGCCCGGCTCGAATCGCCGCTGTACGCACGCCTGGCGCTGGCCGGGATCCATGATGCGGACAACCTGGGCCTGCGCGTGGTCCTGCAGATCCTGGGCGCACTGTGCGGCGCGGTGCTGGGCTGGTGGCTGTTCAGCGTGCGCGCGTCGCACGGGCGCACGCAAGGCGACCGCTAGCAGGCCGGGAAGGTGCCGTGGGTCACGCTTGAACCTTCCGCTAACCGACCGCCCACGCGACGCTAATGAACGCGCTACCGGGATCGGTCGTGAAGGTGGTTAATCGCGCGTGCACACCGTGATCGCGGCGCAAGCAGGATTCATGCAGGGGCGGGCAGGGTGACGCCGTGCGTTGCAGCGAGCGCTGCCAACCACGCGATCCGTCCCACCCGACAGGAGTAGCCCCATGAATCATTGCAAGCGTTTCGGTACCGGTTTCCTGGTCCTGGGCATGATGGCCGCCGCGCCACTGGCCTTCGCCCAGGCCACCCCGACGACCGAACAGCCGCCCACCGAAACCCCCTCGCCGCCGGCCGTCGGCGCGGCCGAGCAGCAGCCCGCCCAGTCCACCGCCAGCGGCCAGGGCCTGAGCTGGGCCGAGCTGGACGCGGACGGAAACGGCAGCCTCAGCAGGCAGGAGGCGCAGCCCCATGATGCGTTGAGCAGCGTCTTCGCCCGGATCGATGCCGATGGCAATGGCGAGCTGACCACCGACGAGTACCGCAGCTTCATCGAGAAACAGCAGGAAGGCGCGGTGCAGGAGTGACGCGCGGGCCCGCGGGCCATCGATGCGCGGCATGACGAGGGAGCGGGCGCAGGCCCGCTCCCTCCTTTTTTGCCGGGCGCGCGGTCCCCTGGCGCGTGCGCTCCGGATCGCCGGACGGCCGCACGGGCTCGCTGCTATCCTGCGCGTCCCCCGCCGCGAGACCCCCGCCATGCACGACATCCGCCTGGTCGGCTTCGACGGCGACGACACGCTCTGGCGCAGCGAGGACTACTACCGCGCCGCGGAGAAGCAGTACGAGGAGATCATCGGCCGCTACATCGACCTGCACGATGCCGGCACCCTGCGCCACCTGCTCGAGGTCGAGCGGCGCAACCTCAGGGTGTTCGGCTACGGCGTCAAGGGCATGACCCTGTCGATGATCGAGGCGGCGATCGAACTGACCGACGGCCGCATCGCCGCGCGCGACCTGCAGAAGGTGGTGGAGATCGGCCGCGACACCCTGCAGCATCCGGTGGAACTGATCGACGGCATCCGCGAGGCGGTGACGGCGATCGCCGGCGAACTGCCGGTGGTGCTGATCACCAAGGGCGACCTGTTCCACCAGGAATCCAAGATCGCCAGCTCCGGCCTGGCCGACCTGTTCCCGCGGATCGAGATCGTCTCGGAGAAGGATCCACCGACCTATGCGCGCGTGCTCGGCGAGTTCGGCATCGACGCGTCCCAGTTCGTGATGGTCGGCAACTCGCTGCGCTCGGACATCGAGCCGGTGGTGCGCCTGGGTGGCTGGGGCGTGCACATCCCCTACGCGTTGACCTGGGCGCACGAAGCCGAGCACGGACTGGCCGAAGCGCATCCGCGCGTGCGCTCCGTCGATGCGGCGGCGGAGCTGCCGCAGGCGGTGCGGGAAATCGTGACGGCGGTTCGCAACGGCTCCTGAACGTGTCGGGCCGCCGCGTTCGCCGGTAACGTTTCCAGTCGCGGCGGTTGAGCTCCGGTTCACCGCGCCGGCAGCAACGTCATCGTCGACAGATCATGCCGAGGAGCGCTGCCATGAACACGACGGTTTCCACCCTCCGCTCCGACCGCACCGCCTGGATGCGTGGTGCGCTGCTGGCCGCGGCGCTCGCCGGCGCGGCCACCCTGCTGCCTGCCGCCCGCGCGCACGCCACCGACGTCCAGGTGCGCGTGCTGGTCGACGTCGCCGACCTGGTCTTCCGCAGCGGCCGCCCCTACTACCACGAACGCGGCTACTACCAGCCGGTGGTGGTCGAGTACGACCGCTGGCGCCGGCCGGTGTACTACCGTTACGCGCCACGCCCGGTGGTGGTCTACCAGGCGCCGCCGCGCTACTACGCACCGCCGCGCCACTACCACGCGCCGCCCCCGCGGCATTACCGGGTCGGCTACGACGACCATCGCTACGATCGTGACCGCCATGACCACGGCAAGAAGGGCAAGGGGCACGGCCATGACAAGCACCGCGGTCATTACGATTGACCGGATATTCCGGAGACGGAGGCTTCCGTTCCGCGGTCGCGCCCGACCGGTGACGGCCGGCGGGGCAAGCCTGGCGCGGCGGCCGCCGTGCCGCCTGACAGCGGGGGCGTGCTGCGGCAGAATCGCCGCATGAGCCGCGCGCCGCTGCCGCACCGAATCCCGCTGCGCATCGCCTTGGCCGTCGCATTCGCGGCGGCGATGGTCGATGCCGCCGCCCAGTCGCCGGGCGCGTCGCCGGCCAATGCGGCGGACGCCGCCATGGAAGAACGCCGC
The DNA here is from genome assembly GCA_964490415.1 of uncultured Pseudoxanthomonas sp. Classification (GTDB taxonomy): domain Bacteria; phylum Pseudomonadota; class Gammaproteobacteria; order Xanthomonadales; family Xanthomonadaceae; genus Pseudoxanthomonas. The sequence goes on from CAZBDE010000002.1 coordinate 9,993, forward strand.
AGCCATGGCACCGGCGATGCCTGGCTCGACGCGCGCCTGGCCGATATCGACGCCTATGCCATCCGTCATCCCGACGCCTTCGCCGCCGAACTGGAGCGTTACGCGGGGGTGCCACGCGCCTACGTGCACGGCCTGCTCGCCCAGCCGGGCTGGGGCGGCGGGGATGCGTGGTTCGCCTGCTTCCTCGCGCGTGCGACCGAGGCGACGTGCCGCAGCATCGTGCGTGGACGTACCAAGGCAGGGACGGAAGCGGAATGGGAAACCGTCGCCGCCGGATTCGGCGCGCGTCCCGGATCGGAGGCCTACGCGGCGGTCCGCCTGTCGCTGGCCGACAGCTTCCGGCGCTGGGCAGTGCCGGCGCATCCGGATGCGGCGCTGTCGCGGGCCTTGCGCACGCGGTCCGAAGCCGGGCCCTGAGCGATCGGACCGGGTGCGACCACCGCCCGCCGGACGCACCGGCGCTAGATCATCAGCAGCACGATCACCGTGCCCCACGTGGTCAGGAACACGTGCGCGACCGCCACCGACCCCGAGTAGCCGATGACCGCGATCGAACTGCCGCACTTCTCCTGCAGCGCGGCCAGCGCGGCGGTGAACGTCTGCGCCCCCGACAGCGCACCCAGCAGCAGGACCGGGTGGATCTTCAGCACCTTGCGGCCGAACCACAGCCCCGCCAGCAGCGGGACCATCGTCACCACCGCGCCGCCCAGCAGCAGGCCGATGCCCGATTCCTTCACCGCCGGGATGAAGTGCGGGCCCGCGCCGAGCCCGACCATCGCCACGAACCCGGCCAGGCCGAACGACTGCATGAACTTGACCGCGCTGTCGGGCACGCGCCCGAACAGCGGGCGGCTGGCGCGCAGGTGCCCGGTGACGATGCCGGCCAGCAGCGTGCCCACGCTGGTGCCGATGGTCACCTTGATGTCGCCCACCGGCACCGCCGCGACCACGCCGAACAGCGCGCCGGCGAAGATGGCGGCGCCCACGGTGACGAAGTCGGTGGCGTCGGTGGGGTGGAGGATCTCGCCGAGGCGCCCGACCGCGCGCAGCACCGCCGCTTCCGGCCCGGTCAGTTGCACCACGTCGCCGCGCTCCAGGGTGGTGCGGGTGCCGATCGGGATCTCCTGGCCGCGGCGCATGATCCGCCGCAGGAACACCGCGCGCGCCTCGTCGGCCACGGCGATTTCCTCCAGCGGCAGGCCGACCCAGTCGGGCCGGTTGACGAACACCTCGTGGACCGCGGTCGGCAGGTCGAGCAGCGGCCGGTCGTCGACCTCGTCGCCGCGCTCGCCGACGTAGGCCACCAGCACTTCGCGACGGCCGCTGATCGCGAGCGTGTCGCCGGGCTCTATCCGCAGGTCCGGCGCCGGATCGATCAATTCGCCGTCGCGCCGGATCCGCTGGATGAACAAGCGGTTCCCGTCGGCCAGGTTCTCCGCCTCGCCGATGCTGCGGCCGATGATCCGCGCGCCGGCCGCGACCCGGTAGGCACGGGTCTCGAACGGCTGCCAGGCCGAGGCGACGCCGTTGCGCACGCGCACGATCCCGTAGCGCGCTTCCAGCTCGAGCGCTTCCTGGACCAGGTCCACGCGCAGCAGGGCCGGCCCGAGCACGGTGCAGGTGAGGATCACGCCGAGCGCGCCGGTGACGTAGCACAGCGCGTCGGCCACGCCGATGTGCGCCTCGTACATCTGCCGGGTGGCCTCGTCCACCGGCAGGGCGCGGATCGCCTCGGCGGCGGTGCCCATCGCCGGCGATTCGGTCAGCGCGCCGGAGAGCATGCCGGCGGCCATGCCCGGATTGAGGCCCAGCGTCCTGGCGACCATCCAGGCGACCAGCAGGCCGACCAGTGGCACGAACGCGCCGAGCACCGCGAAGCGCCAGCCGTCGCCCTTCATCGCCGAGACGAAGCGCGGCCCGACCTCGTAGCCGATCGCGAACAGGAACAGCAGGAACACCACCGACTTGGCCGTTGCCGATACCGGCACCTCGAACAGGATGCCCAGGACCATGCCGGCCAGCAGCGAACCGGTGACGCCGCCGAGGGTGAAGCCGCGGACCTTGCGCGTGCCGATCCAGTAGCCGATCGCCAGCGCCAGGTAGACGCCGAGCTCCGGGTTCCTCGCCAGCAGCGCGGTCATCCACTCCATGGGCGGCCCCCGCAGGTCAGAGCGAAGGCGGGTCGTAGAAGACCATGATGCGCAGGTCCTTCAGGTCGTCGCTGGCCGGGTCGGCCTGCGACACCTGGGCGTAGCGCAGGCGGACCATCAGCCCCTTCAGCACGCCCTCGGAAGCCTTCCATTGCACGTTGAAGTCGGCTTCCTTCCGCGCGTATTCGGTGGCCGAACTCGGGTCACTGCCATCCACGTACAAGGCGTAGACGCCCAGGCCCTTGACCGACTTGAAGTCGTAGCCGGCGCGCATCAGCCATGCCGATTCGCCGTCGCGATTGAAGTCCTCGACCTGCACGCTGGTGTAGCCCGGGTAGCCGCTCCACGGGTTCTGCATGTTGGCGTTGCCGCCGGCATCGGTATAGGCCAGGGTGAACAGCGCGCCGCCATGGACCAGTTCGGCTTTCGCGCCCCACTGGTTGGAGTCGAAGCTGGTGCCCTTGAGCAACTGGTCGCCGTTGCTGGACTGGTCGCTGTACTGCAGCGCGGTGCGCAGCTTCCAGTCGTCGGACAGGGCGAACGCGTACTTCGCCTCGGTATAGAAGATGCCGATGATGTCGTCGCTGTAGTAGCCGATCGCACCGATCGACAGGTCGCCCAGTGCGTAGTTGCCGCCCAGCGTGTAGACCCCGCGCTCGACCCCGGCCGGCGCGCCCGCGTCCTTGGCCATCGACACGAAGTCCTCGGAGGTGCGCTCCTTGATCTTGTCGAAGTAACCGGCGCCCCACCGCCATTCCGCCTCATCGCCGCCGCCATACAGCCCCTGAACCACCGCCGCCTGGAACGTGTTCGGCGTCATGCGCGCGTCGTTCTTGTTGATGTAGGGCGTGTCGAACGCGCGCCGGCCCAGGGTCAGGCGGGTGTCCTGGTTGAGCAGGAACTCGCCGTAGACCTCGCCCAGCACCGTGTAGCCTTCCTGCCCCGGTGCCAGCAGCCCGGTGCCGTCCTTGTCCTCCGGACCATACAGGCGCTGCGAGGTATAGCCGGTCGCGCCGAAGGCGAAGAATTCGCGGAAGTAGCCGGTCTTCAACCCGGCCGATCCGCCCAGCGCCCAGGCTTCCATCTCGCTGTTGTCGTACTTGTCGCGATCCAGGTAGAAGGTGCGGGCCTGCACGTCGAACTTGGTGTCTTCGAAGGCCTTGCGCCGGGTGTCGCGGATCCACTCCCGGCGCGAGGGGCCGAAGCTGTCGCCCATCGGGGTCTGGCCCTGTTCGACCGAGGTCGGGGCCAGGTCCACTTCGATGTCGTCAAGCTCCTCGGGAACGGGGGTCTGCGCGGTGGTCTGGGCGAACGCAGCACCCGGGACGGCAAGGCTGCCTGCGAGCAGGCAGCCGGCCGTGGTGGCGAGGAGCGCCGCTCCTCTGCGGCGCCGGTTGTGGATTGACCTGGTGTCCATGTCGTTTCTCCTAGTCCCGCCGCACTTACTGCGACAGAACCATCGCGAAGTAACCGAACACCGTGTACAGCACGCCGGAGATCGCATAGCCGACCGGGAAGCCAACCCAGGGCACGCTGCTGTTGATCTCCTTGGCCGCCTCGCGGGCCGGGCCGGAGTGCGAGCGCGAACCCGCCACGCCGCCCATCAGCACCGCCGGATTGATCTTGAAGAAGTGCAGGCCGACGGCCCAGGTGACGAACGGCGGAATCGTGCTGGCCACGAAGCCGACGACGAAGATCTTCAGCGCGATCGCACCGGTGAGCTGGTCGAGCAGGGTGGCGCCGGCATTGATGCCGACGATGGCGATGAAGGTCACCAGGCCCAGGTCCTCGATGATGTTGCGCGCCGCGTTCGGCGTGCTGCCGAAGAAGCGCAGGCGCGAGACGATCGAGGACACGAAGATGCCCGACAGCAGCAGGCCACCGGCATTGCCCAGGCCGACCGAGAAGTCGCCCACCGGCACGTTGATCTTGCCGATCAGCAGGCCGAGCACCATGCCCGCCGACAGGGTCAGCAGGTCGGTGGAGGTGCTCGGACGGGCGATCTTGCCCAGCAGCCCCGCGGCCTTGTCCACCGCGCCCTTCAGGCCGGTGACGTAGAGCACGTCGAAGCGCTTGAGCTCGGTTTCCGAACCGACCGGGAACGGCTCGCCGGAACGCTCCATGCGGGTGACCTGCAGCTGGCCGGCGAAATCCTCGGTGGCCAGCGTGCGCAGCGGCTGGCCGACCATGCTCTTCTCCAAGACCACGATCTCGGCCTGGTCCAGCGGCACCGACAGCGCCTTGGGATCGTCGACCTCGGCGCCGATCAGGCCCAGGTTGTCGGTCAGGTCGCCCAGCCTGCCGCCCAGGGCGACCACGTCGCCGGTCTGCAGCACCAGTCCTGGATCCGCGCCGAGCGACTCCTCGCCGCGGCGGACGTTGACGATCCGGTACTGCGGGTAGGTGCCGCGCAGCTGGGCGATGCTCTGCCCGGCCGTGGAGGCGTTCTCCAGGCGGTAGGCCCGCAGGCCGCCGCCGCGGTAGCCGCTCAGGGCGGCGTCGTCGACGTTCTTGACGCCGTGTTCCTTCTCGTACTCCTGGGCCGCCTTGCGCGCATCAATACCCCACCAGCGCGGCAGGTACTTGCAGATCAGGATGATGCCGACCGTGCCCCAGATGTAGGTCACGCCATAGCCCAGCGCGATCATGCCCGAGACCTGTTCGGCGGTGGTGCCCGGCGGGAGCTGGTAGGCGCCCTGTTCCACCGCCATCTCGGCCGTGCCGATCGCCGCGGACATGGTCTGCGAGCCGGCCAGGATGCCGCCGGCGGCGCCGGCAGGAAGGCCGAGCAGGCCCGACATCATCACCACCAGGCCCAGGCCGAGGACCGAACAGATCACCGCCAGGATGGTGAAGGTGATGCCGTCCTTCTTCAGTGCATTGAAGAACGCCGGACCCACGCGCAGGCCGACGCCGTACATGAACAGGTAGTAGAAGAGCGACTTGACGAAGTTGTCGAGCTGCAGCTTCACGCCGTAGATCGAAGCCCAGGTGGCGATGGCCGCACCGACCACGATCGCCGCGGCGACCATGCCCAGGCCATAGCCCTTGAGCGAGAACTTGCCGACGACCACCGCCATGCCCACCGTGAAGAACAGGAGGATGTACGGGTTGTCGCCTAGGAACTGGAAAAATGCCTGCATGACAGCGGTCTCCGGAAGTTCGGCGTGAGGTTTAGCGGTCGGACCCGGCGCGGCGTCCGGCAAGGAACGACGGCTTGATCAGCTTGATGCCCTGCGCGGCGTTGTAACCGTGGATCTCCTTGACGTCGAGCTTGCGCATGAAGGCGATGGTATCGGCGGTGATGATCTGGCCGGGCACCATGATCGGGAACCCGGGCGGGTACGGAATCACGAAGTTGGCCGAGACCATCTCCGGGCCGTCGCGCAGGCGCGCGTCGACGTCGTCGCTGAACAGCTTGACGTACTCGCAGTTGTCCTCGTCGTAGGCCATGAAGAACGCCGGGCGCATGTGGCCCTCGTTGCTGGCCCCGGACGGGTCGTCGCGGAACGCGTCGTGGAAGCGGCTGAAGTTGGGCAGGTCCGGCACGTCGGTCATCAGCGACTTCACCCGGTCGGCGAAGATCTGCCGGCCGGACGGGCCTTCCTGCGACAGCCGCGCCTCGATCTCGCGCGACAGGTCGGCCAGCGCCTTGATCAGCAGTGCCGCGTCGCTGTGGGTGTTGTTGATGTTGGTCTGGACCAGGATGCTGTTGCGCGAGGTCTTGTTGATCTGGATGTCGAAGCGCTCGGCGAGCATGCCCTTGAACTGGGTGCCGTCGAAGCCGGCGGCGCCGCAGATCACGGTCAGGCGGGTCGGGTCCAGCGCGAACTCGTCCTCGTCCCAGGCCTCGGCGGTCTGCGCCCAGCTGGAGTTCGGCGGGCCGTAGTCCTTCAATCCCGAGGCGCGGAACTCGGCCGGGATCATCTCCTCCGGGGTGGCCACGCGGAAATACTTCGAGATCAGCGGGTGGTTGTTGATCGACTGGCGGATGCGCAGGGCCAGGTCGGTCATCTTCATGGTCAGCGCGTAGCCTTCCAGCTCCATCTGCCGGCGCGCCAGGTCCAGCGAGGCGATCAGCTGCAGGTTGGGCGAGGTCGAGGTGTGGGCCAGGAACGCTTCCTGGAACGGCCCCTGGACCTTGTGGAAGTCGTCGTCCCAGACCAGCATCATCGAGCCCTGGCGGAACGCGGACATCGACTTGTGGGTCGAGTTGGTCTGGTAGACGCGGATCCGGACCTTGTCCGGGTCGGGCAGGCGGTGGGCATCGACTGCCGCCGGGTCGTTGGGATCCAGCGGCGGAGCGTCCTTGGCCCAGGCCTCGTACTCGGCGCGGTAGGCAGCGCTGTGGTAGCGCTCGGTGAGCGCGGCGGCGGCGCCCATCGCGGTGCGGCGGCGGTGCAGCGGGTTGAAGCGGGCGAAGCCGAACCAGGCCTCGTCCCACAGGAACACCAGGTCCGGCTTGATCGCCAGGCACTCCTCCATGACCTTGCGCGGGTTGTACATGTGCCCGTCGAAGGTGCAGTTGGTCATGTCGATCGCCTTGACCCGGTCGAGCTTGCCGCCGGCGGCGCAGTCGAGCAGCGCCTGCTTGATCGTGCGCAGCGGCACCGCGCCGTACATCGAGTACTCGGTCAGCGGGAACGCTTCGACGTAGTACGGCTGCGCACCGCTGAGCACGAAGCCGTAGTGGTGCGACTTGTGGCAGTTGCGGTCGACGATGACGATGTCGCCCGGCTTGCACACCGCCTGGACCACGATCTTGTTCGAGGTCGAGGTGCCGTTGGTGCCCAGGTAGGCGCGCTTGGCGCCGAACGCGCGCGCGATCAGGTCCTGCGTGCGCTTGATGTTGCCGGTGGGCTCCAGCAGGCTGTCCAGTCCGCCGGTGGTGGCCGAGGATTCGGCGAACAGGATGTTGGTGCCGTAGAAGTGGCCCATGTCGCGGATCCAGTTGGATCCGAAGATCGACTTGCCGCGCGCGATCGGCAGCGCGTGGAAGGTGCCGATGGGGCGCAGCGCGTACTTCTTCAGGTTGTCGAAGTAGGGCGTCTCGTAGCGGTCCTTGATCCCGTCCAGGAGCGCCAGGTGGATCTCCATCGGCTCCTCGACGTGGTGGAACATGCGCCGGATCGGCGCGGCCTCGTCGCTGCCGGCCAGCTGTTCGGGCGCGCGGTCGGAGAGCAGGTACAGGTCCAGCTCCGGCCGGTACTGCTTGATCTTGGCCGCGAGCGCGGTGGCCTGCCGGCCCGGCGCCACATCGTCCTGCTCCACGCGCAGGTGGCGGGCGAGGAAGGCCTTGAGGTCGGGGATGTCGTGGCGCGAAGAGAACTGGAAACCGTCGATCAGCACCACGGCCTGGATGTCGAAGTTGACCATCACCGCCAGCGCCGCGTCCTCGAAGCTGCCCACGTGCACGGCCGAGTACTGGAACGCGTCGTCCGGGCGCTGCATGCGCTGCAGTTCCTCCTTCGAGCGCGCCCACTGCGACGGGTCGCTGGGGGTGACCACCAGCACTTCGAAGTACGGCTTGTCCTGCACGCCGGTCACGTCCGGCGGCAATGCGTCGAGCACGTTGCGGTCGGCGGCGTCGCCGGTGTCCCATACCTGTTCGTCGCGGCGGTAGTCGCCGGACAGCAGCGCGCCGGAGACCTTCTGCACCAGGCGCGCGAACAGCGCCGCATCGCCGCGCTCGAGCGCCTCGCGCACCGCCGCCAGCAGGCGCTCGCCCGGATAGGCCCAGCAGTGCTCGAGGCGGACGACCTCGTCGAGCAGCTTCGTGCATGCATCGCGCGCGCCGCTGCGCGCGGCGTCGCCGGCGGAAGACCAGGCGCGCGCGGCCGCGTTGAGCTGGCGCCACTGGTCGCTGCGCATCGAGGCGGCGACGAGGACGTTGGAAAGGGAAAGATCGTCGGATTGCGGAACAGTGCTCATGATCGGCTCTCTGGGCGGCAGGCGCTGCGCTGCGGCTGCGTGTGACGGGGGAAACGCCGTGCGATGGGGACCAGCTTGCGCCCACGCTAGAACTGTGACCGGCAGGCCGAAATTGGCCCTTGGCCCTACATATCCGCTTCAACTGGGTGATATGCCACCGGCACGCGGGTGCGGCAGTCGTATTGATACGATGGGCACGCGGCCGGCCCCGATCGGAGCAGGGCAAGGTGACCCGTTCCGGCCCGCGACCGCGACGCGGGGCCGGAATGGCGGCGTCCGTACCGGGGTGGACCTAGAACCGGTAGACCACGCCCAGCCTCAGGCCGCTGTCGATGAAGCGGAAATTGCCGTCGAAATTCGTGCGCTGGGCGTCGGCGTCGATCCGGCGCAGGGTGTAGTCCAGCGACGCGCCCCAGTTGTCCCAGGGGAACCATTCCACGCCGAAGCGGCCGAAGGTGACATTGGCGTCGATGTTGTTGATATCGGCGCTGAAGTAGCCCACGTCGGCCGACAGGCGCCAGTCGCTGCCGCCCGGCACCCAGCGCCAGCTGCCGCCGATCGACGGCGCCGGCAGGTCGGCGTCGACGCTGCTGCTGACCTGGCCGCTGCCGATCGGGTTGCCGTTGGCGTCCGCCTCCAGCGACAGGCCCAGTCCGATCCGGTACCAGACCAGGCCCAGGCGCGGGCCCATCACCCAGTTGTCCTGGTCGGCGGCCCACCACACGTAGTAGGCCTCGTAGGCATCCAGGTCGATACCCGCCCGTACCGTGCTGGAGACTTCGTAGACGGTGCCGTCGAACTCGATCTCGCGGTCGATGCGCCGGGTCGCCGAGGCATCGTCCTGGTAATAGGACAGGCCGAATTCATGCTTCTCCCAGGGGCGCCAGGTCGCGCTGATGACGGCGACGGTGTTGCTCTGGTTCATGCCCAGGTCGCGCTCGAGGTCGATGCTGGTGCCATCGCCGGCCTGGCCGTCGGCACGCAGCTTGGTGTCGAACTCGGTGACGTAGCCGCCGATGCGTGCGCTGAAGGTGTCCAGCGGCTCCACCGCGCGGCCTTCCGGTGCGGCGATGGCGAGCAGGGCGGCGGCGAGCAGGGCGGGATAGTGGGGCTTCATGGTGGCGGCTGCCTTGGTATGGGGGTCGGTCAGTCAGGGGGAATCGGTGGTCGCGACGGGAGCGGGGGCGGGCGCTTCACCGAAGTTTCCGCCCAGGGCCAGATGCAGGTCAACGCGACGGGCCAGCCGTTCGCGCTGCACGTGCAGGAGGGCCACTTCCGCACCCCACTGGGCGAGTTGGCGCTGGTTCACCGCGCGCAGGTCGGACTTGCCGACGCGGTAGGCGTCCTGTTCCAGGCGGGTGGCGCTGCGGCTGGCGCTGGCGGCGTCGCCGAGGATGCGCTCGCGCTCGGCCAGCACGCGGTCGGCATTGAGCGCGTCCTCGACCTCGCCCAGCGCGAGCAGGGCGCGCCGGGCGTAGTCGGCCACGGCCACCTTCTGTTCGGCGGTGCGCACGTCCACCTGCCCGGTCATCGCGCCGCCGGTGTAGAGCGGGATCACCGCGGTGGCGGCCGTGCTCGAGGTGGTCTGTTCCAGGTCGTCGCGCACCTGGAGGGCTTCGTTGCTGATGCGTCCGTAGCCGGCGGACAGCGACAGGCCCGGCAGCATCGAGGCCTTGGCTTCGCCGACCCGGTCGAAGGCGGCGGCGACGCGGCGTTCGGCCGCGACCATGTCCGGGCGCCGGTCGAGCACATCGATCGGGATCCCGACCGGAACCGGGCCCGGGAACGGGGTGAGCCGGTCGCTGGTGGCCAGGGTCGCGCCCGGATAGCGGCCCAGCAGCAGCTCGAGCGCGCGCAGCGCCTGGCGATGCGCCAGTTCGACCTGCTGCTGCGCATCGGCGTAGCCGGCCAGGCTGGCGCGCGCGGCCATGATGTCGGCATCGCTGCCGATGCCCACGCGCCTGCGCTGTTCGCTCATGTCGAGCAGGCTGCCGGCCGAGGCCACCATCTCCGTGGCCAGCTTCTGCTGCAGGCGGGTCTCGCTGGCGACGAACCAGGCCCGGGCGACCGCGGCGGCCAGCGATTGCTGGGCGTAGCGGTAGTCGGCGCCGGTGGCGTCGCGCGAGGCGCGCGCGGCGTTGCGCGCGTAGCGCATCCGGCCCCACAGGTCGATTTCCCAGGACATCCGCAGCATCACGCCGCTGAGCAGCGCGACCAGGTCGGCCACGGGCTTGGAGCCGGCGCGGCCCAGCACGCCGATCGCCGGCTTGAGCTGCGCTTCGGCGATCTCGACCTGGGCGTTGGCCTGCTCCAGGCGCGCGGAGGCGATCCACAGGTCCGGGTTGTTCTCCAGCGCCTCGTGGACCAGGCGGGAGAGGTCGGCGTCGTTGAAGCTGGCCAGCCAGCCGTCGTCCACCTGCGCGGCGCTGGCTTCGGCCGACCAGTTCGGCGGGATCACCACCTTGCCCAGCGCCTGCGCCTGCACCTCCGAGGCGGTGGGCTCGGGCATGACCGCGCAGCCGGCCGCCAGGCTCAGGACGAAGGCCGCCGCCGCCACGCGCAGCGCGTCGGGAACGGTTCGGCGGGTGGCGGACTGCGGAGACATGGCGGTCAGTGCAGCTTGAGGACGAGCCAGTCGAGCTTGGTGCCGACCCGGATGATCACCTTGCGGACGATGTGGATCAGCGCGCCGCGCTCGGTGTAGACCGCGCCCTGGCCCTGCGCGCCCATCGCCAGGAAGGTGTGTTCGTCGTCGCCGATCGGGCGCAGCCGCACCGCGATGCGGCCCGGCGGCACCGGCTGGGTGACCGTCTGCCCGGGCAGCGTGCCGCCCATCGGCAGCTGGCCGGTGCTGGAGGCCCACACCACCGAATCGACCTCGCACTTGATGATCCGGTTGGGCATCACCTTCAGCGCGATCTCGGCCTCGTTGCCGGGCGCGACGTAGCGCAGCTCGTTCTGCGCGTACATGGCCAGCACCCACTGCTCCTGCTCGACGAAGGTCATGACCGGGGTCAGCGGCAGGTTGGCGGCGTAGGAACCCACCCGCAGCTGCAGGTTGATCACACTGCCGTCGGCCGGGGCATAGATGGTGGTCTGCTCCAGCTGCCAGTTGGCCTCCACGATCTGCGCGCGCAGCTGCTCGATCGCCGCCCTGGCCTGGGCGACCTCGGACAGCTCGCCGTCGCGGGTCAGCGCCGACAGCTTCTGCTCGACCTGGGCCACGGTGGCGGTCGCCGAGGCCAGTTCCGAGCGCAGGCTGGCCGCTTCGGTCTCGGCCTGTTCGCGTTCGAACACCGAACCGGCGCCGGTGTGGGCCAGTTCGGCGGTCTGCTTCTGGCGGCGCTCGGCCAGGGCCAGCCTCGAGGCCACCGACTGGCGGACGGAGCGGGCCGAGTTGAGCTGCTCGCCCAGTTCGCGCTGGTAGGCCTGGGCGGAATCGAGCTTGGCCTCCATCTCCGGCAGCTTGGCCTCCAGGGCGTTGAGCTGCTGCTGGAACGGCACCGGGTCGATGCGGAACAGCACGTCGCCCTTCTTCACCGGGCGGTTGGCTTCCACCGGCACCTCGATCACCCGGCCGGCGACGCGCGGAACCACCTGGACGACATAGTTGACCACCCGCACGTCCGCCGTGGAGGGGGCGACGATGTTGAGGATCAGGATCAGCGCGGTCAGGAAGAAGATCGGCAGCGAGATGACGATGACCTGGGAAATGAAGTTCCAGGGCAGCCACTTGTACTTGAAGAAGATCAGCCAGACGAAGAACGAGTAGATCAGCAGCAGGATGATTTCCATGGGTCCTCGCTCAGCTCGGGTCGGCGGCCGGGGGCGCCGGGCCCGTCACCCGGCCGGGGCCGGGCGACATCGCCATGGCCATCTCCAGCGCGCGCAGGCGCCGGCGCAGTTCCTCGATCTCGCTGCCGCTGCCGGCGGGTGCGGCGGCAGCGGCCACCGGCGCCGGCGGCGGCGGCGCTCCGGTGTACGGCGCCGGCTGGCCGGCGGCGTCCTTGAACGGGGTCACCGCCGCGTCGTGGTCGTCGTGGTCGTCCTGGTCGGTGCCGTAGGCGAGCTTGTGCAGGACCGGCTTGGTGTAGGCCCACAGCCAGGCCAGCGGCCACAGCAGGCCGCCGAAGAACAGCGACAGCAGGCACAGGGTCTTGATCGCGGCCAGCTGCGGATGGCGGCGGTTGTGGGCGATCTTCTCCGGCAGGATGTGCAACATCCAGAACACGGCGATCACCACTACCGGCACCACGATCAGCGCGAGCCAGGCGATCACGTCGGCTGCGGTGTCCAGGGCCTCGCCGCTGAGCAGCGAGGCGCTGGCCAGGCCGGGGGTGGCGGCGGCCAGCGCGGCGACGGCAGGCAGGGCGGGGCGGAAGGCGCGGCGTGGCGATGGAATCATGTTCCCCCCTACGGAATGCCGTGGCCGGCCGTGCCGGCGTTGCGCGGGCGGCCGTGGTGGTGCATGGCGGCGACGATCGCGCCGATCAGCACGTCATCGTCCACCGGCTTGGCCAGGTAGTCGTCGACCCCGGCGGCGAAGGCGGCGGCGCGCATCTCGGCGGTCTCGTTGCCGGTCAGGATGACCACCGGCACGATCAGGGCGCGTTCGCGCAGCACCGTCTGTACGTCCAGGCCGGTCAGCCTCGGCATGTGCATGTCCAGGACCACGCAATCGGGCGAGCTGTCGGTCACGTGGCGCAGGAACTCGGTCCCCGATCCGTAGACCAGGACCTCGAAACCGGCCGCGCGAAGCAGACGTTGCAGCGAATGCCGCACGTCATCTTCGTCATCGACCACGGCAACGATGGGCGGCTTTCCCGACATGGCCGTCACCATCGCCCCGGCCCCCTCCGGCGGCAATTGGCCGTTGGCCTTACGCGCGGCCGCCCTTTCGCTCTGTCGCGTGGCTGTGCGAGGATGCGAAGCCGGGCCGGGGGGGCGGCGGGAGGATCGGCAAGGAGCGTGCCATCGGGGCCGCGGGCCGACGGGCCGGCGGCGGGATGCCGCCGGACGCTTCACGCGAGCGGATGTCGTCAAGGAACGAGACTATGAATTGGGTCGACCTGGTATGGCCGATGCTGGCCGCCGCGAGCTTCGTGCTCGGGCTGATCCATGCCGTGGTCTGGATCAGCGGGCCGCAGGATCGCAGTCACCTGACGTTCGCGGTGGCCGCGATCTCGGTGGGCGCCATCGCCCTGTTCGAGCTTGGCAGCTTCAATGCGCAGACGCCCGCGGAGATGGCTGCGGTCATCCGCGGCTGGCATGTCCCGATCGCGCTGCTGGTCTGCGCGATCATCTATGGCGTCCATGCGACGTTCGGCTACGGCTCGCCGGCGCTCGCCCTGGCGGCGGTGGCCCTGCGCCTGCTCGCGCTGGTGCTGAACTTCGCCACGGGGACCAACCTCAATTTCGAGTCCATCGAAGGGATCGGCCACGTCGAATGGTTCGGCGTGGCGATCGCGTATCCCGTGGGCCAGCTCAACCCCTGGGCGCTCGTGGCCCAGGTCAGCAACCTGCTGGTGGTCGCCTACCTGGTGCAGACGCTTTTCCGGATCCCGCGCGGGTCGGCGGCATGGAGCGGCGCGCTGGTGGTCTGCGGCGGCTGGTTGCTGCTGGTCCTGACCATGATCGCCTCCACGCTGTCGATCATCCTGGGCCTGCCGCGCCTGCCGCTGGGGACCTCGCCCAGTTCCGTGGTCATGGTCCTGCTGCTCAGCGCGGTGATGGTGCGCGACCTGCGGCGCGGCCGGCAGATGGACGTGCTGCTGCAGGAAAGCGAGTCGCGCAACCTGCGCACCCAGCGCGACCTGGAACTGGCGGCCAACGCGGCCCACCTCGGCCTGTGGCGGTGGGACGTGGCCGATGGCAGGTTCACCCAGAACGAAACCAACCATGCGCTGCTCGGCCATGCCGCCACCAGCGGCGAGGCGATCCGTGACCTGTTCGGCAATGCCGAGCTGGGCGCGGAGGAGGAACGCGCGTTCCGCGAAGCGATCCGCCGGCCCACCTACGAATTCGAGTACCGCATCCAGCGCTCCGATGGCGCGCGGCGCTGGATCCTGCTGCGCGGCAACGTCGAGCACGGCCTGGACGGCGATCCGCGGGTCGTGCGCGGCGTGACCCTGGACGTGACCGGGCGCAAGGACGAGGCGGAGGTGCTCCGCACCCTGCTGGAAGCCGCGCCGACCGCGCTGCTGGTCTTCGACGAATCGGGCTCCGTGCGCTACGCCAACATCGCCGCCGCCATGACCTTCGGCTATCCGCAGGACGCGATGGCCGGCATGGCGATCGAATCGCTCCTCGCCGAGGAGGCGCGCGTGCAGGAGCTCCTGCTGTGGCGGCGGTTCATGGACGACGCGCTTGCCGACGAGATGGGTCCCGCGCATGACCTCCACGGGCAGCGCAGCGGCGGCGAACCGTTCCCGATCGAGGTACGCATGCGCCGGGTCGTGCTCGAGGAGCGGGCGCGGATCATGGTCACGGTGACCGACCTGAGCGCGCGCAAGAAGATCGAGTACGAGATGTCGATGGAGCGCGAGAGCATGGCGCACCTGGCGCGGGTGACCATGCTCGGCGAGCTGTCCGGATCGCTCGCGCACGAACTCAACCAGCCGCTGGCGGCGATCCTCAGCAACGCGCAGGCCGCCCAGCGCATCCTCCACCGCGATCCCTCCGACCTGGAGCAGGTGCATGAAATCCTCGCGGACATCGTCGAGACCGACCGCCGCGCCGGGCAGGTGATCGGCCGCTTGCGCAGCATGCTCAGGCGCGAGGCCCGCGAGTTCGCGCCGCTGGACATCAACGAAGTGGTCCAGGACTGCGTGCGGCTGATGCGCAACGACCTGCTCAACCGCCGCGTGTCCTGCCGGATGAACCTGATGCCCGGCCTGCCGGACTGCCCGGGCGATTCGATCCAGCTGCAGCAGGTGCTGATGAACCTGATGCGCAATGCCTGCGACGCGCTGCCGGACCACCCGGCGGAGCGGATCATCCGCATCCGCACGCACCGCACCGATACCGGCATCCGCGTCGAGGTGGTGGATACCGGCAGCGGCATACCCGAGGACATGCTCGAGCGCATATTCACCCCGTTCGAGACCACCAAGGCCACGGGCATGGGCATGGGCCTGGCCGTCTGTCGTACTATCGTGCGTGCCCATGGAGGGAGCATCTGGGCGGAGAACGCGGTGCCGCGGGGTGCGCGCGTCTTGTTCGATCTGCCGGTGCGGGGGTGAGCGATGTCAGCCTTGGTGCATATCGTCGACGATGATCCGGACCTGCGAAAGGCGCTGGCGCGGCTGCTCGCCAGCGACGGCCTGGAGGTGGCGCTGAGCGGGTCTACCCAGGAGTTCCTCGAGCACTACGACCCGGCGACGACCGGTTGCATCATCCTGGACCTGTCGATGCCGGGCATGGACGGGCTGGAGCTGCAGGCCATGCTGGCCGCGCGCGGCGCCTGCCACCCGGTCGTGTTCCTCACCGGCTGCGGTGACATCGCCAGCAGCGTGCGCGCGATGAAGGCCGGCGCGATCGATTTCCTGACCAAGCCGGTCGACGCGGACGCTCTGCTGGAGGCGGTCAAGCGCGGCGTGGTGATGGACGACGACCTGCGCCATCGCAGCCATGAGCGCGAGGACGCACAGGCGCTGTTCGCGACCCTGACCCCGCGCGAGCGCGAACTGGTGCCGCACCTGTTGACCGGCCGGCTCAACAAGCAGATCGCCGGCGACCTGGGCATCGCCGAGAAGACCATCAAGGTCCATCGCTCGCGGATCATGCACAAGCTGGGCATCCGTTCGCTGGTGGGACTGGTCCATTTCATGGAACGGCTGGAGGGCGGTGCGGTGCCGGCCGGCGCCGCGCTGGCGCACCCCGGCGCCGACGGTTCTGCAGCAGCGGTGCGCGAGCCGGCCGCCCGCTGAGCGGCACTTCCCCGGCGCCGCAGAAGCCGATGGCCCTCTTTCCGCACGAATCGCGGCGCATCCTCGACCCCGGCGAACGCGCGGCCGAGATCCTGTTCGGCGTGATCATGACCATGACCTTCACCGGCACGCTCAGCGTGGTCGATGCGGGTCGCGACGACGTCCGCGCCATGTTCATCGGCGCGCTCGGCTGCAACGTCGCCTGGGGAATCATCGACGGCATCATCTACCTGATGGCCTGCCGCGCCGAGCGCAACGGCGCGCTGCGCATGTTCATCGACCGGCTCGCGTTGCGGGTCGGTGTCTGGGCATGACCGCGCTCGGCGTGGTCCTGGCCGTGCTGACCATCGCGCTGGGCGGCTGATCCGCCGGGCGCCACGCCCGCCCGTGCACCGCTGTCCGACGGAGCGGTCAGTCGTAGCCCATGACCTTGAGCTCGGCGGTCTGCGCGTTGCCGAGGATCTTGTACTGGACCGTCACGGACTTGAGCCGTCCCTTGAGCCCCGGCGCATCCACCGGCGCGGTCTGCCCGCCGGACTTCAGCACGCCCACATCCTTCATCGTGTCGTCCGGACGGTTGTCCCAATGAAGGACGACGTTGGTGATCTGCACGTCGGCGCCTTCGGCGGCGAGCTTGACTTGCTTGACGTCCTTGTCCCACCGGCCACCGGCGCTCTTGATCGCCACACTGGGATCGCTGGCCTTGAGCGTCTGCTGGCCCAGCACGAACCATTCGTCGGCAGCGCTGGCGCTGCCCGCTGCACCGATGAAGGCGGCAGTCGCGATCGCGAGGGAGACCATCAGGTTGCGTGTCTTGGTGCTCATCGATGTTTCCTTTTTCGATAGGTTCAACCGTGAATGTCGTCCGCCACCCTTTGCGGCCGCCCGCGGTCGCATGACCGCACTCTTTTAACGCTGACGGCTTGCTTGTTAACCCGGCGTGAAAGGGTTTATGCCGGGGGCGGGCTGCTCCCCCCCACCCCCGGTGCGTCGACGCAAAGGACGCTGGCTGCGGTCAGCTCCATCGATGCGCAGCCCATCCGACGAACGGCAGGCGTTTCAAGAAAAGGCCCGCTGAGCGAGGCTCCCCAAGGCCCTATACTGTTTGGGGGGTGGGGTCTTGCGTGACAGGGAACGGGGCCGATGCGTGACGGGACTTCGCAGCGACTCTGCACGTACACTCGGGCGTCAACACGTTCGTGAAACTCCCCGCCAGTGGTTCGACGATGCGCCCGCTCGGCGAATCAGATCCGAAGAAAGATCGCTGACTGCAATTCCGAATGCCGACCAAATCAAGGCTGTCGCTGGACGACCGGAGGCTTACAACATGAACGTTGATCAGGCGATGCTGCGCAAGCTGTTCAAGGAGGACCTGACGGAGACGCTGATCCGTGTCGGGTTGATCGCGTTCCTGGTGATCATGTGCGCGCGGGTGTTCACGCCGTTCGCGGGACTGGTGATCCTGTCCATGATCCTGGCCATTGCGCTGTACCCGCTGTACGAGTGGATGACGGCCCGGTTATGCGGAGGGCGACGCGGGGTCGCGGCCACGACGTTGGTGCTTCTGGCGCTGCTTCTGATCGGTGTGCCGATTCTGCTTCTCGGCGGTGCGCTGGCCACGGAGCTGGGTGAGTTCCACGAGGCCGTGGTGAACGACACGCTGGGCTTGCGGGCTCCGAACCCGCAGATTGCCGAATGGCCGATCGTGGGCCAACCGCTGTACAACGCATGGAACGCCGCGGCCGCCGACCTCCCCGCGTTTCTTGCCAAGAACCGCGAGCTGGTGAAGGGCGCCGCGGTCAAGGCGCTGCAGATGGCCGGGGGCGGCGCCATCGCCGCGCTGCTGTACCTGGTCGCGATCGCATTGGCGGGCGTGATGATGGCCTATGCCAAGGCCGGCGGTCCCGCCATCGAACGCATCGTCGTGCGCCTGACCGATGCGGCAAAAGGCCCGAGGCTGTATCAGCTCACCATCGCCACCGTCCGTTCCGTCGCCACCGGCGTGGTGGGCGTGGCTTTCATCCAGGCCATCCTGCTGGGAGTGGCTTTCCTGCTCGCCGGCATTCCCGGTGCGGGCGTGCTGGCGCTGTTGGTGATGTTCCTGGGCATCATGCAGTTGCCCGCGTTGGTCATCTCGCTGCCGGCGGCCGGCTACCTGTGGTGGGCCGACGACGAGATGTCCACCGCCGTCAAGGTGATCTTCACCGTGTACTTCGTTGTCGCAGGTATGGCCGACAACGTGCTCAAGCCCATGCTCCTGGGACGCGGCGTGGACGCGCCGATGCTGGTGATCCTGATCGGCGCCATCGGCGGAATGGCGACCGCGGGCATCACCGGCCTGTTCCTCGGCGCGGTGCTGCTGGCCGTGGGATACAAGCTCTTCATGGACTGGGTCGGCGGGCCCGAGCCCGTGCCCGTCGCGGCGGTGCCGCCACCGGCGATCGTCGTTCACCCCGACACTCCCGCCTGATCGCCACGAGGAGCCCGTGATCATGGTCGCGCGCGCGGCACGACGCGTCGGACTCGTGCTCGCGCCGGCCACGCTCGCGTTGCTGGCGGCCTGCACGACGCTCGGCCCGGACTACCAGGAACCCGACGTGGCCTGGCTCAAGGCATGGCAATCGGATCTGTACGGGCAACTCGAACGTCCGGAGCTGCAGACGCAGGTCGACCTGCGCTTCTGGTGGCACGCTTTCAACGATCCGGTGCTGAACGATCTGATCGAAACCGCGCGCCATGAGAATCCGTCGTTGCGCATCGCCGGTCTGCGCATCCTCGAAAGCCGCGCCGTGCTGGGCATCGCCGGTGCCAGCCAGTACCCGCAGTTGCAGCAGCTCAACGGTGCGGCCACCTATGTCGACCAGCGCGAGAGCGGCCAGGGCGCGAGCCGCGCGCAGCAGTTCACGGCCTACAGCGCCGGCTTCGATCTCGCATGGGAACTGGATTTCTGGGGGCGTTTCCGGCGCGGCGTCGAATCGGCCGAGGCCGGCTTCTTCGCTTCCGTCGCCAATCAGCAGGACGTACAGGTGCTGCTGAGCGCGCAGGTCGCCGACCTGTACTACCTCTACCGCACCACGCTGCTGCGCATCGACATCGCCACGCGCAACGCGGCGATCCAGAAGCGCAGCTTCGAGATCACGCAGCGGCTGTTCCGCAGCGGCGAGGAATCGGAGCTGGACCTGCAGTCGGCGCAGGCGCAGTACCTGGGCACGCTGGCACTCATTCCGGAACTGGAGGCCAACCTGGTCAAGATCCGCAATGCGCTGTCGGTCCTGCTGGCGCGGATGCCGGGCGACATGCCGGAGCTGGCTGCGGTGGGCGGGCCGCTTCCGGACGTCGGCCGGACGGTCATTACCGAACTTCCCGCGCAACTCCTGCTGCGTCGGCGTGACGTGCGCGTGGCCGCGTGGCAGGTCGCGGCGCAATCGGCGCAGATCGGCGTCGCGAAGGCCGACTACTTCCCTTCGATCACCCTGCTGGGCACCATCGGCTGGTCGTCGGACGACGTGGATGGCACGCCGGAGGTGCGCACGATCGCCGCCGGTCCCGCGTTGACCTGGAACATCCTCGATTACGGACGCACCCGCAACAACGTGCGCGTACAGGATGCGCGCCTGCAGCAGGCGATCGAACAATTCCAGAACAGCACCTTGCTGGCGGCGCAGGAGATCGACGACGCGGCGATCACGGTGGTCAAGACCGGCGAGCAACAGGAACCGCTGAGCGGCGCGGCGCGTGCCGCGGAACGCTCGCTCGGCCTGGCCAACACCCTCTACCAGGAAGGCTACGCCGACTTCGATCGCGTGCTGGACGCGCAGCGCGTGATGTTCACGCAGGCCGAACGCGAGCTGCTCAACGACAGTGCGCACATCAGCGCGGTCATCACGATGTACAAGGCGCTCGGCGGCGGCTGGGTGGACACGCCGGTGGAGGATCTGGTGCCCGCCACGGTGCGCGAGACGATGGAATCCAGGACGCACTGGGGCGACCTGCTGACCCGGCCGCTGCCGGCCAGCACGGACGGCCATGCAGGCCCGAGCGGGGAGCGCAGATGAACACGAACGTCGATGACAAGGGTGCGGCGAAGGATGCCGGCGCGGGGGGCGGAGCAGAAGGGGAAGACGCGAACGGACGCGTGAGGAAAGGCGGTTACATCATCGCCGGCGTGATCGCACTGAGCCTGCTGCTGTACCTGCTCGCGGATCGTTATACGCCGTACACCTCGCAGGCGAGGATCGAGGGCTACGTCGTGGGCGTGTCGCCGAAAGTCGCCGGTGCGGTGACGAAGATGTCGGTCAGCAACAACCAGGCGGTGAAGTCCGGGCAGCCGTTGGTGGAGATCGATCCCTCGCAGTACCGCATCGCGCTGGACAAGGCGCGCGCCGACCTGGCCAGTGCACGCAAGCAGTTCGGCGCGGGCGGTGCGGCGGTGGAGGCGGCACGCGCCAGCCTGCAGGCCGCGCGCGCCAACGAGCTGAAGGCGCGGCAGGATGCGATGCGCCTGCGTCGCCTGCGCGAAGAAGATCCGGGCACGATCTCGGTGCGTCGCCAGGAAGTCGCCGACGCCACGCTGCAGCAGGCCACCGCGCAGGTGGTGGCGGCCGAAGCGGACATCCGCCGCGCCATCGACAGCATGGGCGGCGACAGCATGGAAGAGAACACCGGGCTGGCGACGGCGCTGACCGCGGTCGAGAAGGCGGAGCTGGACCTGTCCAACACCGTGATCCGCGCACCGTCGGACGGCGTCATCACCGACCTGCGCACCGACGTGGGCCTGTACGCCGGCACCGGCAGTCCGGTGCTGACCCTGGTCGCCGTGCACGACGTGTGGATCAACGCCGAGTTCACCGAGAACAACCTCGGCCGGATGAAAGCCGGAACGCCGGTCGACATCGTGTTCGACGCGATGCCGGGACGCGTGTTCAAGGGTGAGGTGCGCAGCATCGGCCTGGGTGTCGGCGCCGACAGCAATCCGCCCGCGGGCACGCTGCCGTCCATCGACAACGATCGCGACTGGCTGCGGCAGGCGCAACGCTTTCCGGTGATCGTCGGCTTCGACGCGAAGCAGGACCCGGCGCTGCGCGATGCCCTGCGTGTCGGCGGTCAGGCGTCCGTGATCGCCTACGGCGAAGGCAGTGGCATCACCAAGCTGCTCGGCAAGCTCTACATCCGCGTGGCCAGCTGGCTCACGTATGCGTACTGATGGCGCCCCGACCAGGGATGCGAAGCCGTGATGCCGCTGGGCGCCAGGCGCACCTTCCGCTTCGGCGCGATCGCGTCGTTGTCGCTGGCGCTGGCCTACGGGTTCGACACGCCGCTGCCGTTCCTCGCACCGCTGTTCGCCGTCGTGCTGACCGCGGCACCGGCGCCGCCGATGGGATTGAAAGGGCTGGCCGGATTGTTGCTGGTCGTCGCGCTCACGCTGGGCATCGGCCTGGTGCTGACGCCGGTGCTCCGGCATTACCCGCTGTCGGGTGTGATGATGATCGCCACGGGCCTGTTCGTCAGCACCTACCTGGGCGTAGGCCTTGGCAAGGGCGCGGTGGCGACGCTGCTCACGGTCGGCCTGACGATGATTCCCGCCGCCGGCCTGGTCGAGCACGCGCTGGCGCAATCGGTGGTGGAGGCGCTGCTGATCGGGATCGGACTGGCCATCGTCTGCCAATGGATCGTCCATCCGTTCTTTCCCGAAGATCCACCCGGGCCGCGCCCGCGCAAGCCGGCGGGCACCGATTCGCGTCAGGCGGCGTGGATCGCACTGCGCACCACCGTCATCGTGTTGCCGCCGGTGCTGCTGGCGTTCTCGAATCCTTCGATGTACATGGCGATCATCATGAAGGCGGTGCTGCTCGGGCAGCAGGGCACGGGTGTCAGCGCGCGTGCGGCAGGGCGCGAACTGCTGGGCTCCACCTTCCTGGCAGGCGTCTTCGCCATCGCGTTCTGGTTCGCGCTGAAACTTTGGCCAAGCCTGTGGATGTTCGCCCTGTGGATGCTGCTGTTCGGCGTGTACGTGGGCGGAAAACTGTACGGGGTCCTCGCCACCCGCTTCCCGCCTTCGTTCTGGGTCAACGTGGCGGTGACGATGCTGATCCTGGTCGGTCCCGCCGTCGAAGACAGCAACGGCGGCGACGTCTACGGCGCATTCGCCCAGCGCTTCATCCTGTTCGTCGCGGTCACGGTGTACGCGTGGTTCGCGATCCTGGTGCTCGAGAGGCTGCGTGCCCGCCGTTCAGCCCGAGCCGTCCACCCAGCCTGATTCGCGGAGGTGCGCCATGTTGCTGAATATCGTGATCGGCATTTCGACGATGGCGGTATGCCTGATGTTGCAGTCGGTGCTGATCGTGGTGGCGCTGCGGTACTACGCGCGGCACGACGTCATGGGCGCCAATCCCACCGCCTGGTCGACGCTGCGCGTGCTCAATGCGGTGATGGTCCTGCTGGTGGCCGGCAACCTTGCCCAGTTGTTCATCTGGGCCTTCGTGTTCCGCCTGCTCGGCGAATTCGACGCGCTGGACGTGGCCGTGTACCACTCGGCCGTCAACTTCGCGAGCCTGGGCTACGGCGACATCGTCATGTCCGAGCGCTTCCGCCTGCTGGGTCCGCTGGAGGCGGTCAACGGTGTGCTGATGATCGGCGTCTCCACCGCGGCGCTGATGACGACGCTGCAGGACGCCTACAACCGGACGCGGGCGGCGCGGTCCGGGCCGGGATGATCGTCGATCCCCGGCGTTTTGCCGAAGGCGTCGAGACCGGCGCGGCCGTGGGTCTTGCCGATGCCGCCGGGACCGATGCCGCCGAAAAGGGCAGGTCGCGCTGACGTGGGGCAGCGTGCCGTCGGCTGACCTGGTCCGGGAGGCCCTGGTTTTGGGCTTCTGGCCTTTACGGCGCACAATGGCGCGGCAAACTCCCCGATCGCTGCGCGAAAAACGGGCCATCGTGTACCACGCGATTTTGGCGCACCAGTGGCCCATCCCACCGGAATTCGGCTGAGGAATCTGGGGTTGGCGGGACCGTTGGAGCCTTGCTTTTCCGAGTAGGTTTATGAAATTGCAGCAAACACAAGGCCCCACGCTGGCCGTTGCGCCGATGATGGACTGGATCCAAAGTCCGAACTAATTATTTAAATTCAATGGCTTGCGTTGCGATGACGCCAGCTTGTTGCATCATTGCTACCGGCGCGTCGCCGTTGCGGGCGGTAGAGCCTAGAATCCACCTAGGGGAATCATGAGCGCGATCTAGCCCCAGTGGGGTTGTAAGGGTTTAGCGTGCCCCGAGCGATAGGGCATTGCGCGAGTGATTTAGGGAAGAAGGCGGGGCAAGGCGAATGAGTCACGAGCTTGTACTTGATCTGCTCAACTACATCGAGCAGGTCGAAAAGCTGAAGAGGAAACCGGCCTTCTCGGTACCGACGGAGTTTTTCGTCGCCTATCAGCATGAGTTGAAAGGCCTTCCCGAGCTTCAATTCAACCTCCAGGTCGAAGGCGATGACGTTTGGCTTCGCGTGCCCCGGATGCAGGAGATTTCTGCCCCGGAACCGGACGAAGCGCTCAAGGGCTGGATTGTCCTTCCGAAGAGCCCGGAAAAGATCCCTGAGCTGAAGACCGAAACTGTCCAGTACGAGGGTAAGCAGGAGGTTGGACGCACGAAGATCGAAGGCCATCCGGAGATTCGCGAGCTTTTCGCATGGTACGTCGAGAATCAATGGAATCCCTGGGCTTACGCGGAACGGCCGCGCCGCAAGGCCATTGCGTTCTACAACCACCTGTTTTCCTTGCAACAGGCCATCGCCTCGGAGGGGGCTGATACGCCTCTGGAACTGGTCTGGGGCATCGGCAATGTTGCCTGGAAGAAGGAAGGATTCGCCACGCCGGTGAAATACCCCTTGTTGGTGCAGGCCTGCGAGGTGTCGCTCAACGAAAAGACATTCGATCTTGAGGTGCGTCCGCGCGACGTTGAGCCCAGGCTCGAAGCCGACTGCTACGCGGAGATGGAGTTGCCGGGCGTCAGGCAACTCGAAGCCTATTGGCGAAGCGCGTTGGCCTCCGGGGTCAATCGCCTGAATCCCTTCGAGTCGTCGACCTACGAGGGAACACTACGCGCGGCCGTGACCCATCTGGATTCGACGGGGACTTATGAAGCGCGAACGGACGATGTCACGCCGCCGGTCCCAAGCGAGCACCTGAAGGTCACCAATACCTGGGTACTGTTCGGACGCAAGCGTTCCGGGGACATCTTCCTGGAAGACATCCGCCGCTTGAAGAAGAGCGTTGAGGAATCGTCCTCGCTTCCGGAGGTCATCAAGAGTTTTGTCGAGCGTGGGGACACCACGGTCCGCGTGCACGCGGAGCAACCGTTCCGGGGGCTGGCGTCCAGCGAGAGCGTCGAGGGGGCGAAGGACTTGTTCTTTCCGATGCCCTACAACGACGAGCAGGTATCGATCGTACAGAAGCTCTACACCAATGATGGCGTCGTGGTTCAGGGCCCGCCTGGCACCGGTAAGAGCCACACCATCGCCAACGTGATTTGTCATTACCTTGCGGAAGGCAAGCGCGTTCTGGTTACTGCCAAGAGTGAATCGGCGTTGTCGGTGCTGCAGGAGAAGCTCCCCGATGCCGTCAGGCCTCTGAGCGTTTCGTTGCTATCGGACGAGCGGGATGGCATGCGCCAGTTCGAGCACGCAATCCAGACCATCGCTGCCAGTGTTGCGCGACTGAATCCGTCGCGAGCCGAAGCAGGCATCGCCGTTGCGGAGGAGAAGCTCAACCAGCTCCACGCCAAGATCGCCAATGTCGACCGGAATGTTTCGGCCTATGCGTCGAAGCACATGAGCAACTACAGTTTCCAGGGGCAGGAGGTTACGCCGGAGGAAATGGCGAAGCTGGTGCTCCAGCAGGCCGTGGTACATGAATGGTTCGATGACGAACCGCCTGAATCGAAAGACGGGTCGTTGCCGTTCGATGATGAAGCCGTGGCTTCGCTGAGGCGCTCCCGAATGGCAGTTCGTGAGGATCTTGCCTATCTGATGCATTCGCTTCCCAACCCGGAGCAGTTCCCGGCTTGGGCGGATTTGCTCGCCCTGCATCGGGATCTGGTCAAGGCCAGGTCGATCGACGCGAGGGTCACCGAAGGCGCGATCTATCCACTTGCTGACACGCGGATGGAGACCTTCGAGAAGACGCAGGAATTGGCGCAGTTCTTGGAGGAGCGGACGACACTCATTACGAAGATCGCTGCAGCAGGCCTGTCGTGGCTCGACGCATTGGGACGCCGGTTCGCGGACGCCCAGCCGAACGATCCGGTGTTACAGGCGTTACTGGCAGCTGCAGCCGAGATGCGCAGGTTGGAGGCGCAACGCAAGGAATTCGTTGCCAAGGCCGTCGAAGTACCTGTCGATGCCGAGTCGAGCGAGGACTTTGCCGAAGCGGTGAATCGACTGGTTGCTGGCAAAGGCGCTTTTGCGTTGCCATTCGGAAAGAGCGAGGCACGGAAGATGATCGCTGCCTCCAAAGTTGCAGGCGCAACGCCTAACAGTCCCGACGAATGGAGGCTGATTCAGGAGACGACGGGTTGGCGAGTCAACGCACGTCGAGTGATTGCGAAGTGGAATTCGTTCTCGGCCGAGTTTGGTCTTGGACAACCTGAGCAGGGGCTCGAAGCCGGATTCCGGCAATTAGCCCAATGGCAGCCCAGCATCGAGGCGATGCGGCAGCTGGTCTTCGAGTACGACGCTAATCTGCACAAGCGCCTGAGCGAGGTATTTGGCAGTGCAACAGTCGATCGCATGGCCGCGGAAGGAGAGCAGTCCCTCGCGGACGCGTACACGAGCGCTCGCGCCCATCTGGACAAAGGTCGCTTGGGTTACGCCCTGCGGCGCCAGCAGGAACTTGTGGGCTACCTGGAAGGCTGCGGGGGCGAAATCGTTGGACAGCTTCGCTCATTCCTGCTCAAGTCCGTGGGCGATGACGATGCTGACGAGACTACCTTGCAGACCAGCTGGCTGGACCTGTTGGCAGAACTGCGACGCCTGACGGGGCTTCGGCCATACTTCGATGAAATCAAGCGTGTGACCGCTTCCATCGAGGAGGCGGGTGCTCCCAAATGGGCGACGCGGCTTCTGACGTTTCCAGCCACTGCCGAACTGGATACCGTTACACCATCCACTTGGCGGGAGGCATGGAACTGGCGGCTGGCGGTTCTCTTCCTGGATCGCATCGACGGCCACAAAAGGCTCCGCGAGCTTTTCGAGGAGCGCAGGACTCTCACGGCGGCGCTGGCGCGGACCTATCAGGACCTCGTCGCCGAGAAGACCTGGCTGGGCGTCCACAGGAACTCGCCGGATGCCGTGCGTCAGGCGCTGCAGGCCTATCTGAACGCTGTCCAAGCGATGGGAGCGGGTACGGGTGTGCGGGCGGTCAGACATCGTAAAACGGCTCGCGAGGCCATGACACGGGCATACAAGGCCGTTCCATGCTGGGTGCTGCCGCAGTGGCGAGTCTCTGAGACCCTTCCGGCGGAAATTGGCCTGTTCGATCTGGTCGTGATCGACGAGGCGTCCCAGTCCGACATCTGGGCGCTGCCTGCCTTGCTCCGCGGCAGGAAAGTCCTTGTGGTCGGCGACCACAAACAGGTCTCGCCGTCGGCCGTCGGCACCGCCGAGGAGAAGATCAAGGAATTGATCAGCCGCTTCCTCGGCAACCAGCCGTTCGGATCCGAGATGACGCCGGACAAGTCGATCTACGACCTGGCCCGCGTGGTCTTTGCTGGCAACCAGATAATGCTCAAGGAGCATTTCCGGTGCGTCCCGGCGATCATCGAATTCTCGAACCGCGAGTTCTATCAGGGCGATATCCGACCGCTCCGCGTACCGAAGGCGAATGAACGGCTTGATCCGCCCCTGATTGATGTTGTCGTGAAGGGAGGTTATCGAAAAGGAGACGTGAACCCTGCGGAAGCAAAGGCGATTGTCGACGAGATCAAGTCGATCATTGCTGATCCCGCATATGACGGAAGAAGCATTGGTGTCGTCACTTTGCTCGGAAACTCTCAGGCTGCATACATCCATGAGCGCGTCAGCGAGGAGATCTCGCCAGTCGATATCGTGGGCAGAAAGATCGCGATTGGCCCGCCGCCTGTATTCCAAGGGCGTGAGCGAGACATCATGATGGTCTCCATGGTCTCCGCGCCTGGCGATAGGGCTGTGGCGAATCGAGCGGACATGCACCAGCGGTTCAACGTGGCGCTCTCCCGAGCCCGAGATCGGATGTACTTGTTCCGATCCGTGTCCGAGACAGAAGTCAGTGCCGACACATTGACAGGCAAGGTAATCGGCCATTTCAAACAACCCTTCCGGCAAGACGCGCGGCGAGTACAGGCTCTTCGCGAACGCTGCGAGTCGGGGTTCGAGTTGGAGATGTTCGACGAACTGGTCAAGCGGGGATTCCGCGTGGAGCCGCAAGTGCCTTGTGGCGGCTATCGGATCGACTTCGTTGTTGAAGGAAACGAGGGGCGTCGCCTTGCCATCGAATGCGACGGAGATCGTTTCCATGGCCCGGGGCAGTGGCAGGACGACATGACCCGCCAGCGAGTTTTGGAACGTGCTGGCTGGACATTCTGGCGTTGTTTCGCTTCTAGCTTCGTTCGTCGTCGTCAGGCCGTTCTAGATGACCTGATGGGTACGCTCGTAGGGCTTGGCATTGAGCCACTTGGTGCTGAGTCTGTAGACAACACTGTTTGGGTTTCCTACAAAGAAGTCGATCCGTTCGGTGTTGAAACTCAAGAGCGCGAGGAAGAGGGGGTCATGTAGCAATGGCGCGCCCGTTACAACAGCTTGGAATTGTTGGGCTTGAGGATCTGTTCGTAAAGTCCGAAGGGGAATTGCGGGCACTTCGCGACTTGGAGTACGAACTCAGACATCGGCAGGTGCCTCGGGCCAGAAGCCTCTTGGTGAAGGTCCGCGCCGCGATCAAAGCAGTGCCAACGACGGAGATTAGCGTTGCTCCCCCACACCGGTCGGAGCCCCAGGGACAGGGCGAGGGTGATCTGTTTGATGTCGAGCATGTGCCTCGCCAAGAGCCGAAGCCCGAGGAGCCCGCTGAGGTGAAGTCGCCAGCGTCGGCTGCCGGAGAGATTCCCGTAATTTCGCTATCTGACGCCTACAAGACGTTGAAGGCGACGCCAGGAAGTAGTTGGGAATCCATCGAGTTGACTCGACGCCAACTGGTCCAGCGGGCTTCACCAGTCGTGGCTATCGATGAGAAGCGTCAGCAATTGCAACGCGATGCCGAAAGGATAAACGGAGCCTACAGGGTAATTGCGCTGGATCGCCTTGGATTTCGCTAGTGCTCTGTGAGGCGAGGTAAGTCGTCTGTCTGCGATCAAGTCCTGCCACGCTTCGTTCCATGATGTCAATGCTGCCCTTCTTCAGCTGCATTGAAGGATTGTCTGCGTTCCGATTTACGTGGGGAGACTATGGCAGCGCTCGATCAACTTCGGAACATCGACAATCTCAAGCGTGCATGGCGATGGATCCAGTCGAATGCGGACGCCAGCTATAAGTCGTACTTCCGATCCTTGTATCAGAATTATGCGGTAGCGGAAGACGCACTCCTTGCCGATCTGGCAAGCAGGTTGAAGCGCGGCATCTATGAGCCGGACGTGGCAACCAAGCTGTTCTTCCCCAAGGCGTCCGGCGTGCTCCGGCCGTATTCGCTTCTGAGCGTCGAGGATCAAATCGTCTATCAGGCCGCGGTCAACCTGATTGCTGAGAAACTGGCCCCCAAGGTCCGGCATCGTCAACTGAAGACTGTCTTTGGGCATCTGTATGCAGGAAAGACATCAACCTGGTTCTATCGAAAGTGGAGCTCTGGGTACGCTGCCTTCAACGATGCCACCCGAAAGGCCGTTGACGATGGCTTTGTTTATACGGCCAGCTTCGATCTGACGGCTTGCTATGACAGCCTCGACCATGGAGTACTTTGCCATTTTCTGCAGAGGCTCGGCTTTGACAGGGGGTTTTGCGACAAGCTGACCGAGTGGCTGGAGAAGTGGACTGCCACGAGCCAAGGGATTTTCCATCACCATGGGATACCGCAAGGCCCACTGTCGTCGGGCTTGCTATCGGAAGTGGTCTTGTCGTACTTCGATGATCTGAAGGTGAAAGGCGCTGAGTTCCGATACCTTCGTTATGTCGACGATATCCGGCTGTTCGCCCGGAATGAGCACGTGCTCCGCCGTCTGTTGGTTGCCTTGGATCACAAGAGCAAGGACATCGGGCTGTTTCCGCAGAGCAGCAAGATCAGCATCCATCGTGTGACGGACATCGAGAAGGAACTGAAGAGCATATCGAACCCGCCTGAGCCAGCCATCAAAAGGAGGCTGGTCGACCAGAAGCGACTGCTTGTGCGCATTAGCGAGTTGACGCCGCGCTATCGAATCGAGGTTCAACGGCTTGGGATACGAACGGCAAAGACAAAGGTGCGTGCGCCAATTAATCTGTCACCGAGGCCGAATTCGCCTAGGCAGTAGGCCGACCTCTGCCCAACCCGTATCGGATGTCTGATTTTGGCCAGGCTTCGATGTCTGTCGACGAGGGCACCGAAGGCGGCGTGGATTAGTTGCTCGCCCACGCCCTTAGAATGCAGTTGAGCCCAGACCCGATCCGGAGGCGAAATGCACAAGCACGGTGATGCCCTGCTGCTCAGCGCGTCCGACCTGGTCGGGCACCTGAACTGTGCTCATCTAACCCGTCTGGACCTCGAGGTCGCAAACGAGGTCTTGGCCAAGCCCGCCAACTGGGATCCGCTACTGGATCTGCTCAGGGCGCGCGGCGCGCAGCATGAGCAGGGCTTCGTCGAACACCTCAAGGCCCAAGGGCGGGCAGTCACAGTGATCGACGGCGACGCAGATGACTCCGCTGTCGAGCAAACGGTCGACGCTATGCGAGCTGGGTACGAGATCATTGTTCAGGGAGCACTGCGCTCGCATGGCTTCGTCGGGCGGATGGACGTGCTTCAGCGGGTTGACGGTCCGAGCGATCTAGGCGCCTGGTCCTACGAAGTCATCGATACCAAGCTCGCCCGCGAAACGAAGGCGGGCGCCGTGCTTCAGCTGTGCCTTTATGCCGCTTTGCTCGAGGCGTCGCAAGGCAGGCGACCGGACACTGGTTACATTGTGTCCCCCTGGACGGGCTATGCGCTGCAGCCCTACCGCATGGACGAGTTCGCCGCTTACTACCGGTACGTGCGACAGGCTCTGGAATCGGCGGTCATTCAACAGGCCGCTCCGGTGACCTATCCTGACCCAAAAGCGCACTGCGAAGTTTGTCGGTGGCAAACGCGCTGCGACGCTCAGCGGCGGGCCGATGATCACCTGAGCCTGGTCGCTGGCATCAGCAAGGCGCAGATCGACGAGTTCACGGCGCACGGCATCAACACGCTTGCGAGCCTCGCGGTTCTGCCGCGGCCGCTTCCTTGGAAACCCACGCGCGGTTCAGTGCAGGCGTATGAAAGGGTGCGTGAGCAAGCCCGCATCCAATTCATGGGCCGCCAGGCGGGCGTTGTTGTGCACGAGATGTTGCCAATCAACGCAGGGTTCGGGCTTGCTGCCTTGCCCGCACCGAGCGCCGGCGACATTTTCTTGGATCTCGAAGGTGACCCATTCGCCGGGGAAGGAGGCTTGGAGTACCTGTTCGGCTATTGGTACCAGGATGCCAAGGGCAACCCTGTCTATGTCGGTGACTGGGCGGTATCGCGCGAAGAGGAAAAAGAAGTCTTTGAGCGTTTCGTCGATTTCGTAACACAGCGCCTAGCCGAATTTCCAGACCTCCACATCTATCACTTCGCCCCCTACGAGCCTGCGGCATTGAAGCGTTTGATGGGCCGCTATGCGACCCGCGAGGAGGAGATCGACGCACTGCTGCGTGGCCGCTGTCTGGTCGACTTGTTCGCCGTGGTGCGCCAGAGCCTACGGGCGAGCGTCGAAAGTTATTCGATCAAGAAGCTTGAACCTCTTTACGGATTCACGCGCGCTACGCCGCTCCTCGAGGCAAATCAAGCGCTGGCCAAGGTCCAGGCAGCGCTCGAACTCGGCGACCTGGGCCTCATCGATGCCGACACGCGAGCCAAGGTCGAGAGCTACAACCGCGACGACTGCGAGTCGACGCGACTCTTGCGCAACTGGCTGGAGGCCCAGCGTGGTGCCCTGATTGAACAGGGTACCGAGGTGCCGCGTCCCGAGCCGCCTGAAGCGGCCCCGAGCGAGGCCTTGGGCGAATGGCAGGCCAAGATCGATGCCCTGGTGGCTCAACTGATTCAGGACGTCCCGGTAGATGTTGCCGACCGCAGTGCGGAGCAGCACGCGCGGTGGTTGCTCGGGCATATCTTGGATTGGCATCGCCGGGAGCAGAAGGCGGTGTGGTGGGAGTACTTCCGTTTGGCGGCGCTGACCGCAGACGATCTTCTCGACGAACGTGCGGGTGTGTCGGGATTGAGCTTCGACAGCGAGCAGGGCGGCACCGCTAAGGCGCCCATCCACCGTTACACCTTCCCGCCCCAGGAAGGAGAAGCGCGTAACAGCGACGAACTGCGAAGCTTGGGTGGTGAGAAGTTCGGCGCAGTCCACGCAATCTCTTGGGAAGAGCGCTGGGTCGATGTCAAGAAGCGCAAGGACACCGCCGAGCTACACCCGGAAGCGTTGTTCCGCCATAAGGTGGTTGACGCCAAAGTTCTGGCGCATTCGCTTGTGCGCCTCGGTGAACACGTCGTAGCACATGGCATTGAAGGCGCGGGTTCGTTTCAGGCTGGACGGGATCTGCTGTTACGACTGGGACCCCGACTCGGCGCACAGGTGATCCAAATCGAGAACGAAGTCGCGCTCGATGCGGCCTGTCGATTGGCGCTAGCGTTGGAGGGCGGCGCCCTACCGATTCAGGGCCCCCCGGGCTCGGGCAAGACTTTCACTGGCGCGCGCATGATCTGCGCCTTGGTCCAAGCCGGGAAAAAGGTTGGCGTGTGTGCAACCAGTCACAAAGTAATCCGCCATCTACTCGACGAGGTGATCCAGGCGGCAGACGCGGCAGGGCTGGATGTGCAGTGCGTGCAAAAGCCGAGCGAAATGGAGGATGACTTGCCGCACCTGCGCTTCGCCAAGAATGCCGAGGTACTTTTTGCTGCGCTCACAGCGGGTGCGC
This sequence comes from uncultured Pseudoxanthomonas sp., assembly GCA_964490415.1. GTDB lineage: Bacteria > Pseudomonadota > Gammaproteobacteria > Xanthomonadales > Xanthomonadaceae > Pseudoxanthomonas. Next base: position 42,188 of record CAZBDE010000002.1, read on the forward strand.
ACGTCGCTGGCGGCACGGCTTGGCTGTGGGCCAGCCAAGAAGCTGTAGAGTCGGTGGACGTGCTGTTTGTCGACGAAGCGGCTCAGATGGCATTGGCCAACGTGCTCGCGGTGAGTCAGGCTGCGCCGCGTTTGGTGCTACTTGGCGATCCCCAACAACTGGATCAGCCTATCCAAGGGAGCCACCCGGACGGCACAGAGGTCTCGGCATTGCACCATGTCCTCGGATCGGCGCCTACGATCGCTGCCGATTGCGGGTTGTTCTTGGCTGAGACCTGGCGCCTGCATCCTGCAATCTGCGCCTTCACCTCCGAAATGTTCTATGCCAACCGCCTGCACCCCCGGCCTGGCTTGGAGGGGCAGACTGTGACTTCACCAGGTCGGGTTAGTGGCGCTGGCCTGCGCTTCCTTGCAGTGCCCACCCATGGCAACCAGAGCGCGTCGCCGGAAGAAGCAAACTCGGTGAAGGAACTGGTGGAGGAGATCCTTGGCAGCGGCACGACCTGGACCGACAAGGACGGGACCGTGCGGCCCGTGACCTTCGCGGACATCCTGATCATCGCGCCTTATAACGCGCAGGTTGCCGAATTGGGCGCACGTTTGCCCGGTGCGCGGATCGGCACAGTCGATAAGTTCCAAGGGCAGGAAGCGCCGATCGTCATCTATTCAATGACGACATCCAGCCACGCGGATGCGCCGCGAGGGATGGAGTTTTTGTACAGCCTGAATCGCCTCAATGTCGCGACCTCGCGCGCTAAGTGCGTGTGCGTGCTGGTCGGCTCCCCGTCGGTATTCGAGGTCAGTTGCCGCACGCCCCGCCAGATGCGGATGGCCAACGCTTTCTGCCGCTACCTTGAGATGGCCACGCCGATCGCTTAGCTGGCGGCGCAACTACGCTGCGAATTGCGGCCAGGAATCACCTAGTCTACGGATGCGTTAGCCTTGGCGTTTGCAAAAAAAGTGCATTGATTCATGTGGTCAGTGTCGATTGGTAGAGCGGACATTTCCCGCGGTGCAGTGTTCTCGCAATTTGGAGATCTCTCGCATGTTGGCGTCGATTCTGGCCAAAGATGCTTTCAGGTGCGGGGCAAAAGCAGTCAGTCCTTCGAGAAGGATTTTATCGACATTCGCGAGTTCGGAGCCTAGCAAGCGTTCGCGAACATAGTCCGAAACCTTGAGGTTCGATTTTTTGGCCGCTGCGATAAGTGCTTCCTTCTCGCTGCGCGTGATTCGAATGTTCAACTGTTCGGTGCGAGACATGCGGTGTTCCCTGAGGAGAACGAAGAACAATCGATAGGTGATAGTTGAAGGGACAGGCGAACAAACCTTCCAACAATGCACATGTGATTGTTAGGACTTGCTGGCAAGACTTCTTCTCATGCCGACGCAACCGGATTCAAAGAATCCGGCGAGCCGCAGGACGCGGCGAGTAGGCCACCTGGACGGTGGCCAAGTGCCAGGACGGTACGCCAGTCGCGGAGCGACAGGGACTAAGTGTCCGTCAGCCTAGCCATAGATGCCAAGCAAGGTAACCGATGCCGAAGGTGACGCCGGTGATCGCTGCTGCGAGGAGCAGCCGTCGCAGCGCATAGACCAGCATGGCGCTGATCCACGTGGCGACCAGGAAGATCCCGGCATAGCCAAGCATCCAGCCAGTCGTCAGTTGGTCAGGTGCGGTCCATCGATAGATCAAGAACGTTGCGATCGTTCCGGTGAGCGGCGCCAGGATAAGGACGGCCAAGCCGAGAAGGGACTCAAGGAAGCTTCCGGACGTTCCGCCATCCCCCGGATCGCTCGCTGTGCTTCGTTTCCACCATGCACTGCTTGCTTCGTCATACGTGTCTGGTCTCCCGTACCGGTCCGGGTGCATCTCGTTCCATCGCTCCACATAGGTGCGATTCGGATCGGGTCCCAGTCGGAGCGGGCGATCAGCCATGTCAGAACCCGCGTTTGCTCAGTTGATGGTGCAAATCGGGATTGCTGCTCAATTCGTTCATGGTTCGGACCATGCCCTGAGCCCAGCCGTCGATAGGAGATGGTGAGCCGGCGGGTTCGCCACCGTTAGCGACGCACCAAGCCTCACCAGTGGCATGCGCTCGCGCAAGAGCCGCGTCGCTGTCCTCGCCTGGCTCCGACGCGAACTCTCGACGATCCTGCAGCTCGTGGCCGATCAAACAGCGCATCGACCAACCACCGTGCACGCCCGTGAGGGGTTCATAGATACAGTAGGGCTGCTTGCGATCTACGGGTTGCATAGCGATTTCCTTGCTCAGGACTGAGTTGCTTTAGCACTGACGCCTACTTGCTGCAGCTCGATGAACTTCTCTGCCGCGACTATACGGCCATAGCTGATCAGTTGAAGCGCAGCGATGCTCCCCAAGAAAACGAGGGTGAAGCTACTCACCAGAAGGGCGGCGGCGAGATTGTTGCCAAAAAGATAGCCAGCGAGCACAACAGGGAGAAAGGCTAGAAATGCGAGCCCAAAGTAGGTGGACGTGTACCACCACTTTAGATGGGTTCGCTTCTTGTCTGAGCGGTATTTTTTGGCAAATCCAACGCTTGGATGAGCATTAGGGACGCCGTCGACAAAGTGCAGATATTCCCTTCCGACGGTGAAAAGGCGTATTGCTTTAGATGGCCTTTCAAATCCCAGCAGATAGAGGATCTCCGGAGAATCAAGCTTCGATCTCTTGCGAATGACGCGGAATCCCGACTCTATGACAAACGGATGTGGCGGGGTCTCCTGAGTCAGCCGGATGTATTTTTTGACGAAATTGAAATCGCTCCTTGAGCGAAAGTCCTGCAGATGTTGCGCTTGTCGCCAAGCATAGGGAACGCCAAAGACTGCTGTTATGGCAGTGACGACTGGGATAATTGCCTCAAATTCCATATGAAGACCAATGTCCGTGTTTAGGCGGCCTCAAGTTCGATGTGAACTTGCTGGCCAAGGGCAAAAGCGATGTTCACCAGCGCATCGAGCGAGAAACGCGAGATGCGACCGCGCAGCAGGTCATTAATGCGCGGCTGGGTAATGCCGCAATGTTCCGCGGCCGCGGCCTGCGTCCAGCCGCTGTCCTGGACGAGCGCGGCGATCTTCCGCATCAGTTCGGCGCGCACCTTGAGGTTGGCGGCTTCCTCGGCGGTATCGGCAAGCGCATCCCAGACGCTGGCGAATCGTTCGGTCTTGGTCTTGCTCATGGTCACTTCCTGCCTAGCAGGGCGAAGCGTTGCTTCGCCAGTTCGATGTCCCGTTTCGATGTGGCCTGCGTCTTCTTCTGGAAGGCGTGGAGTACGTAGACCGCATCGGCCAATCGGGCTGTGTAGATGACGCGGTAGGCGCCGGTGTCGTCCCGTACCCGGATCTCCTCGACGCCCTTGCCGATTGTCGGCATGGGCTTGAAGTCGTCCGGCTGCAATCCGTGCTGCACGCGATCCAGTTGGTAGCCGGCGTCCCGCTTCGCGTCATCCGGGAACTCCCGCAGGCTGCGCAGGGAGTCTCCCAAGAACTCGATTGGCTTGACGGGCATAGTATATCCGTATTGATATAAATGGCAAGTGAGTCAGGCAGCGGCTTTGGCTGGGCGTTCCTCGACCTGCTCGGGCCGGAGGTGGGTGTAGCGCTTCAAGGTCGTCCAGGACTCGTGCAGGGTGAACTGGGCGACTTCCGGGATGTCGTATCCGCGCTCGAACAGGCGTGATGTGGCTTCGTGGCGGAGGTCGTGGAAGTGCAGGTCGTGCAGGCCGCGGAGCCGGCAGGCGCGAGTGAAATTGGCGCCGATCGACTTGGGGTTGAAGGGGAAGACACGAGGGTCAGGGGTCTGCTTTCCGTCCGGACCTTCCACCATGACCTTGGGTTGCCGGTCGATGATCTCCCAAGCCTCGGATAGCAGGCGAAAGGCGCGGCGATTGCCGACCTTCTTGCGTGGGTGCTTCACGTCGTCCAGCCAGGCGATGCCCTTGTCGCGATCTAGGTCGGCCCACTTCATGCGGGTGATCTCCTCTTGGCGGCGGGCAGTCAGCAATGCGAAGCGGATGATGTCCGCCATCGGAATCTCAGCGCGCACATCGCGGACGGCAAAGTGATCGAGTAGCGCCTTCTCCTCCGCAGTCGATACCCGGCGTTGGCGCTGCTTTGGCTTGGCGACGACGCGGCGCTGCCGAAGTTCGTGTGAGGCATCTTCTAGCAGTTGCAGATCAATGGGCAGGGACAAGGAGGCGCGGGCGGAGCGCAGTACCTGGCGCAGCCAGATCAGGTCGTTGTTGGCGGTCGCGGGGCCGGCGCCGTCCCTGCGGCGCGCTTCGACGTGGGCGATATAGTCGGCGGTCGTCAGGCGCAACACGTTTTTCTTCGCGATCTCGTAGCCGGCCAGGCGCTTGAGGTCAGCTTCCTTGGTGCGTCCCCAAGGCGTCAGATCCTTGATGTCTTTGCCATACCAGTCCAGCAACTCGGCCAAGGTCGAGCCCTTGCCCACCGGTTCGCCGCGTGCGCGCTGCTGGTCCAACTCGGCTTCACGACGGCGCATCCACTCGTTGGCCAACTGGCGCCGGTCGAAGGTGGCCGACTCCGAAACGACGGTCTTGCCATCGCGCTTGAGGCGGATGATGGCCGTGTAACCTAGCGATCCGTTCTTCCGGCGGCGGGTGAGGATTGAGCCCATGCCTGGAGTGTAACAACGGTCTTTGTGTTGCACCACGCGTTACACTTCGAGCCCGGAAACTGCCGAAATTGACCGATCATGACCGCAACTGAGCACCCCGAAAGCTTGGGTAACTCATTGGAAAAGCCCGAGAAATTGCGCTATGCGGCCTCCCTGCGTCTTTCCGTCGCCCCGATGATGGATTGGACCGATCGCCACTGCCGCGTGTTCCACCGGCTGTTGGCGC
>CAZBDE010000003.1:0-43906 GCA_964490415.1 uncultured Pseudoxanthomonas sp.
CCAGGGTCTGCTCGCGGAAGCGCCACATGCCCTCGGGCGCGTCGTGGAACCACCAGGCCGGGCCGAGGAACAGGCACGGCCAGTGCCCGGCCAGCGGGCCGAGTTCGCGCGAGTAGGTGCTTTCGTCCAGGGTGAACAGGATCAGGGTGAAGCCGGGCTCGTTGCCGAAGCGGTCCAGCAGCGGCTTGAGCGCGTGCACGTACTCGGTGCGCAGCGGGATGTCGGCGCCCTTGTCGCGGCCGTAGCGCTCGAACAGGCCGCGGTTGTGGTTGCGGAAGCAGCCCGGGTGGATCTGCATCACCAGGCCGTCGTCCAGGCTCATCGCCGCCATCTCGGTCAGCACCTGGCCGCGGAACAGCTCGGCCTCGCCGGGCGTGAAGCGCCCGGAGACGACCTTGGCGAACAGCGTCCGCGCCTCGACCGGCGACAGGTCGGCGGTGGCGCAGCTGGGATGGCCGTGGTCGCTGGAAGTGGCGCCCATCGCGGCGAAGAACGCGCGGCGCTGGCGGTGCGCGCGCAGGTAGCCTTCCCAGCTGTAGACGTCCTCGCCGGTGATCTCGCCGAAGCGCTGCAGCGCCGACGGGAACTGCTCGTGCTCCGGATCGACCACCGGGTCGGGCCGGTAGGCGGTGATCACCCGGCCGCGCCAGCCGCTGTCGCGGATCGCGGCGTGGTGCTCGAGCGGATCCAGCGGCGATTCGGTGGTGGCGATGACCTCGATGCCGAAGCGTTCGAACAGCGCGCGCGGGCGGAAGCGCGGGGTCTGCAGCGCGGCGGTGATGGCGTCGTAGCAGTAGTCGGCGGTGCCCGCGTCCAGGCGCACTTCCAGGTCGAACACGGCATGGAAGACGTGGTTGAGCCACATCGACGAGGGCGTGCCGCGGAACAGGTGGAAGCGTTCGGCGAACACCCGCCAGGCCTCGCGCGGGTCGACCTCGGCACGCGAGCCGTCGGCGCGCGGGATGCCCAGCGCGTCCAGCGGCACGCCCTGGCTGTAGAGCATGCGGAACACGTAGTGGTCCGGCACCAGCAGCAGCTCGGTGGCGTTGGCGAACGCTTCGTTCTGCGCGAACCAGGCCGGATCGGTATGGCCGTGCGGGCTGACGATCGGCAGCCCGGCGACCTGGGTGTACAGGCGCCGCGCGATCGAGCGCTGCACGGGATCGGACGGGAACAGGCGGTCGGGGTGCAGGACCAGGGGCTTGGCGTCGTTCATGGCGGCGGGACCGGTTTCGTGTGCGGAGGAGCGTGGGTGGCGCTCAGCGGCGGGTGCTTTCGACCGGGCCGAGGGTGGTGGGCGGCAGCGGCCGGCGCACGACTTCGATGCGCTGGAACACCAGGCCCGGGTCGACCAGCCACAGCCTGAGCGTGTTGGCGCCGGCGCGCACCCGGTGGCGCGAGGCGGACGCGTGCGAGTTGTCGATCACCGCCGCTTCCCACGCGTGGAAGTCGCGATCGCCGGGGGTCGGATCCAGGCGCATGTTGACCACCTGCGGGGCTTCGTCGCCGATGGAGACAGCGTAGCGCAGGCCGCCGCGGTGGCGGATGTCCAGCGTCGGCGACATCACCACGCGCACCTCGACTTCGCCTTCCCCGTCCATCACCAGCGGGTACTCCAGATGCGCGCTGCCGTCGCCGGGCGTTGCGGGGGCGCCGGTGGCCGGCCATGCGGTCACGCCGGAGAGGGTGCGGCCCAGGTGGGGGACCGCCTGCCACTGGCCACCGGCCGGGGCCACGGCGCGGCTGTAGTGCTGCGCCTCGATGGCGACCACGCCGTTGCCTTCGACGAAACCGCGGGCGCCGCGGTGCGCCGGCGGCTTGTGCACCGGCACGGCGACGGTGACTTCGGTCCAGTCCTTGCCGCGGATGTGGACCTGGCCTTCATGCCGGCCCTCGGGCAGCGCGTTCCAGTCGACCTCGATGTCCAGCGCCACCGCGTCGCCGACCTCGGTGGCGGCCGGCGAGACCTTCAGCCACGGCGTCCCGCTGCGGGCGGTGAAGCCGATCGGCTCGCGGCCACGGTTGAACACCACCACCTCGCGCGTGGGCGCGGCGACCGGGTCGAGTTCGGGCAGCCGCGGTCCGTGCAGCGGGTAGGGGAAGGCGCGCGCATCGCCCTCGACCGCCACGCCGAGCACGCCCTTCCCGGGCACGTCGACCGTGGACAGGTACGGAAGGACGTTGCGCTGCGGCGACTGCCAGTGGGTGTAGCCGATGCGCGGCTGCGCCATCATGCTGGTCCACTTGCCGCCGGCGATGTCCTGTTCGTACACGCGCTGCAGTTCGGCGTCGCGGGCGAACAGCTCCCGCGCCTTGTCCGCCCAGGCGTTGGCCGAGGCGCGGCCCTGCGCCGCGTACAGGCGGTTGCGCGCCACCGCCACGTGCAGGTGGTTGAGGTTGGCGCTGGCCAGCACCGGGTACTCGACCAGCTGGTACCAGGCATCGCGATGGCCGGCGGGGATCTTCCGGCCGATCTCCAGCGTGCGCTCGACCAGCGCGTCCCAGTCGGCCAGCACGCGCTCGGCCTCGCGTTCGTGGACCAGGCTCCAGGTGTCGGGCGAGATCAGTTCCGGCTTGCGGCGCGCGTTGAACTGCGTGTAGCGGGTGAGGATCGCGCCGATGGCCTGGGCGTGGGCGGGGCCGAACTGCTCGGCGGCCCAGGCGGCGGGGTAGCGGCCGATCCAGTCCAGGTCCGCCGCGTCCGGGTCCCAGGCCTGGTCGAGGAAGGCGCTGATCGGCAGTTCCATCGGCTTGATGTCGCCGACGTTGACCACCCACAGCCGCTCCACCCCGTGCGCCCAGGCCAGCCGCATCTGTTCCCAGGCGCGCTCGACCTGGGTGGAGTTGATCCACTTGTAGTTGCGCGGCCCGCCGACGTAGTCGAAGTGGTAGTAGACGCCGTAGCCGCCCGGGCGCCGGCTGGCCGGGTCGGGGAGCCGGCGGATGTTGCCCCAGTTGTCGTCGGCGAACAGCAGGGTGACGTCGTCGGGCACGCGCATGCCGGCGTCGAAGTAGTCCTGCACCTCCTTGTACAGCGCCCACACCTGCGGGGTCTGCTCGGCCGGCTTGCCGGTGGCCTCGGCGATGATCCGCCGCTGGTCGGCGACGATCCGCTCCAGCAATGCCGTCGCGGTGCCTTCGGCCATCGCCTCGTCGCCGTCGCCGCGCATGCCCAGGGTCACCACCGCCTCGCGTCCCTGCAGGCGCTCGATGCCGCCGCGCCAGAACGCCTGCAGCGCTTCGGCATTGCGGGTGTAGTCCCACGGGCCCTTGCCGTAGCGGTTCCACTCGTCGTGGGCGCGCATCATCGGCTCGTGGTGGGTGGTGGCGATGACGATGCCGTACTCGTCGGCCATTTCGGCATTGCGCGCGTCGTCGTCGTAGAACGCGCGCGGGATCCACATCGCCGGCCACAGGTAGTTGGCCTTGTGCCGCAGCAGCAGCTGGAACACGCGCTCGTAGAAGCGGTGGTCGGCGACGCCGCCGTAATGGGCCTTGAGCCAGCCGCCCAGGGCCGGGTCCTCGTCGTTGATGAAGATGCCGCGGTACTTCACCTTCGGCGCATCGACGAAGCGCCCCGGCGCCACGTACAGGCTGGAACGCCGCGGCGGCGGCACGTCGGCCCACCAGGTCCAGGGCGAGACCCCGGCCCGGCGCGAGAGCTCGTACAGGCCGAAGGCGGTGCCGCGGCGGTCGGCGCCGACCACCAGCAGGGCGCGGTCGATGCCCGGTTCGGGCTTTTCGACCACCTGCAGCAGGTAGGCCTCCCAGGTGCCGGCCACGCCGGTGGTGTCGATCGCTTTCTCGCGCACGATCCGGTCGATGCGCGCGCTGTGGCCGAGGGTGCCGGCGATGACCGCCATGCGCGGCGCCGCCGCCGCGGCCGCGGGCCTGCCGGCAACGGCGGCCAGGTCGCCGCGCAGCGCGTCGGCGGCGTGGCGTACCGCGGCGAAGTCGCCTTCCTCCACCAGCACCGGCAGCGGCGTGCCGCGTTCGATCAGGGCCAGGCCGCCCGCGGTGCGGGCCTGGCAGACGGCTGCCGGCGCGCGGCAGTCGGCGCCGGCGCGCGCCGTACCCGGCAGGAGGAGGACGCACAGCAGCAGGGCAAGGACGGGGCGGGTCATCAGGGGACTCTCGTAGCATCGGGGCCGCGATGCATGGGTGCGCCGCGGCCGGGATTGCCTGCGTGCCCGCGGGCACGCAGGATCAGGCGGCCGGCTGCGCCGGCGGGGCGGGCTCGAGCTGCGCCGGCTCCAGCCGCGGCGCGAGCAGGTGCACCACCAGCAGTGCGGCCAGGTAGGCCGAACCGGCCATCAGGAACACCGGCACGTAGCTGCCGGTGCTCTGCAGCAGGAAGCCGATGAAGGTGGCGATCATCATCCCGCCGACCGCGCCGGCGAAGCCGCCCATGCCCACCACCGAGCCGACGGCATGGCGCGGGAACATGTCCGAGGTCAGGGTGAACACGTTCGCCGACCAGCCCTGGTGGCCGGCCGTGGCCAGGCCGATCAGCGCCACCGCCACCCACAGGTGCTCGGCGCGCGCGGCGAAGACGATCGGCACCACGCACAGCGCGCAGACCAGCATCGCGCCCTTGCGCGCCTTGTTGACGCTCCAGCCGAGCCGGATGAAGCGCCCGGCCAGCCAGCCGCCGGTGATCGAGCCGATGTCGGCCATCACGAAGATCGCGATCAGCGGCAGGCCCAGACCGGTGAGGGTGAGGCCGTACTGGCTGTGCAGGAACTTCGGCAGCCAGAACAGGAAGAACCACCAGATCGGATCGGTCATGAACTTCGCCGCCACGAACGCCCAGGCCTGGCGGTGGCGCACGATCCGCGACCACGGCACGCGCACCGCGTGTTCGGGCGGATCGCTGCGGATCCACTGCAGTTCGGCCGCGGACACGTTCGGCTGCTGCTCCGGCGCGCGGTACCAGAGCAGCCAGATGGCCAGCCAGGCCATGCTCAGCGCGCCGGTGACCAGGAACGCGGACTGCCAGCCCCAGGCCGCGGCGACCACCGGGACCATCAATGGCGCCACGATCGCGCCGACGTTGGAGCCGGAATTGAAGATGCCGGTGGCGAAGGCGCGCTCGCGGCGCGGGAACCACTCGGCCACGGTCTTGATCGCCGCGGGGAAGTTGCCGGCCTCGCCCAGGCCGAGGAAGAAGCGGGCGAGCATGAAGCCGACCACGCTGGCCGCGAGCGCGTGGCTCATCGCCGCCACGCTCCACACCGCGATGGCGATGGCGTAGCCGATGCGGGTGCCGAGCCTGTCGATGACCGCGCCGGCGCAGAGCAGGCCGATCGCGTAGGCGGCCTGGAAGGCGGTGACGATGTAGCCGTACTGGATCTCGTTCCAGCCGATCTCGTCCTGCAGGAACGGCGCCAGCACGCCCAGCACCTGCCGGTCGATGTAGTTGATGGTGGTGGCGGCCAGCAGCATCGCGCAGACGCGCCAGCGGTAGCGTCCCCCCGGCTTCGACGCCACCGCGCCCGCGTCGATCGCGCTCATGCCCATACCCCGGCGCCGGACCGGCGCTTGCCCCGATTACCCATGGATTGCCCCTCCCAGGGCGCCGGCGATGCCGGAAAGTCTGATAGCGCTATCATTATCACAGCTGGCCCACGTCAGCCCAGCGGCGTGCGCCGGCGCGCCCATTCCAGCGGAATTCCCCGGAAAAGCATGATGCGACGCATCATCCGGCAGGGCGGGAAAAGGGAGCCCTGACGGTCATGCTGCTATGCAGCGTGCAGCCCGAGAAATGATAGCGCTACCATCCGCCCCGTCGTCCACGGGGGTGGTTTAGGGCAATCCAGCCGTCCCCCGCACCTGAGCGACGGCCAACGCCGCGTGCCACGCCGGACGCGGTTCATCACCAGAAACGGGAAGGGAGTACGGTGCACAAGCATCTGGCAAGAAACACGCTTTCGGTTGCGCTCGGCGCGGCCATCTTCGGCATGGCCGCTTCGGTCACTGCCCAGGAACAAACCACGACGCCGGCGCAGGAACCTGCGCAGGCCGCGCCCGCCGTACAGGCCACCGACCTGGACAGCGTGGTGGTCCGCGGCTTCCGCCGCAGCCTGCAGTATTCGACCGAGGCCAAGCGCGACGCGACCGGTTTCGTCGACGCGATCTTCGCCGAGGACATCGGCAAGTTCCCGGATGTCAACATCGCCGAGTCGCTGGCCCGCGTGCCGGGCATCCAGATCAGCCGCGAGCTCAACGGCGAAGGCCAGCGGATCGCGATCCGCGGCCTGGGCGACAGCTTCACCAAGACCACGATCAACGGCAACAGCGTTGCCACGGCGTCGATCTCCTACGACAACGCCAACCAGAACCGCGAAACCGACCTGAGCCTGTTCCCGAGCGAGTTCTTCAACAAGGTCACCGTCTTCAAGTCGCCGAAGGCCAGCCTGCCGGAAGGCGGCGCCGCCGGCCTGGTCGACATGACCAACGCGCATGCCTTCGACAACCCGGGCACGCACCTGACCTACGCGCTGCAGGGTTCGCACAACAGCACCGCCGGCAAGATCTCGCCGCAGGGCACGGTGATCGGCAGCTGGACCAGCGACGACGGCACCTTCGGGGTGCTGGCGGGCCTGACCTCCATCCGCACCAAGATGGGCGTGGTGGGCTGGGAAGACGGCGGCAGCGACAACTGGACCACCCCGGCCCTGACCGCGGCGCAGTGCGGTGGCATCTGCGGCCCGGACGTCGGCACCAACCGCTGGGGCATCTGGCCCAGCGTGCCTACCGCGGCGCAGAATGCCGGTGCCTCGGCGGCGATGGTCAAGGCCGGGCTGACCCCGGGCGAGACGATCGATGCCGCGTGGCTGCAGGCCCACAACCAGGGCCTGAACATGCAGCAGATCAACAACGCGCTGATCCCGGCGCTGGGCCGTCCGGCCGACATCAGCGGCACCCGTGACCGCGATTCCTTCCTGGGTTCGGTGGAGTGGCGCCCCAACGACAACACCCGCGTCTGGATCGATGGCCTGTACACCCAGGCGCAGCGCGACACCCAGCGCATGGACATGGACCTGCTGGGCCGCAACTTCAGCTCGCCGACCGGCATGGTCCCGCTGGACATGCAGGTCGATGGCAACAACGTGGTCACCGAGGCGACCTTCGCCGGCGCGCAGGCCTTCCTGCAGTACCGTCCGTACACCGAAAGCGTCGACTACTGGCAGATCAACCCGGGTGCGACCTTCTGGTTCGGCGACGACGGCAACATCAGGCTGGACGTGAACGCCGGTGTCAGCCGCAGCTGGATGCGCCGGGTGATGCCGACCGTCATGGTCAACTCGCCGTTCTTCGTGGCCGAATACGCCAACCCCGACGGCTTTCCGACCTACACCAGCGGCGACGTCAACCTGAACGACCCGAACGCCGGCTGGACCTTCAACGACATCCGCCTGCAGAACGAAAAGCGCCTGACCAAGACCTCGAACCTGCGCGCCGACCTGCAGTTCGGCGACGACAGCAACAACATCAGGGTCGGCGTGTCCACCGACACCAACTTCCGGCAGATCCAGGCGTTCGACAACGGCGCCGCGTGGCGTACCAACGTGTACGCGAACATCCCGGCTTCCGAGCTGTCGAACTACCTGGTGTCAGGCCCGGGCTTCATCGGCGTCGACTGGGGCGCCTTCGCGGCGGCAACCGACTTCGCCTCCTATGCCGCCAGCGCTGTCGAAGTGAACAGCGGCGCGATCAACCAGCAGACCGGCGGCATCGACGAAACCAACAGGGCGGCGTACGTCGAAGTCAACTCGGCCTCCGATGTCTGGGGCCGCGAGCTGAGGGTCAACGCCGGCGTGCGTTACGCCACCACCGACCATACCGTGTCCGGCCCGGTTACCCTGAACGGCGTGCGCGAGTGGCAGTCGATCGAGGGCTCGTACGGCGAGTGGCTGCCGTCGTTCAGTGCGGCGTGGGACGTTGCCGATGACGTGGTCCTGCGCATGTCGGCCTCGAAGACGATGACCCGTCCTGCGCCGGGCGCGATGCTGCCGGGCACCACGTTCGGCGGCTCCGGTCTTGACACCGCCACCCAGGGCAACCCGGACCTGGCGCCGTACATCTCGACCAACTTCGACTTCGGTGGCGAGTGGTACACCGGCGACGAAGGCTTCGTCGGCGTGACCTTCTTCAACAAGCGCGTGCAGGGCTATACCTTCCAGGGCAGCACCCGCAAGACGCTGGCGGAGATGGGCGTCCCGTATTCGTCGCTGAACGCCGACCAGCAGTCGGTGGTCGACAACGCCATCGGCGGCTACGACGCCTTCACCGTGGCCGTGACCCAGCAGGTCAACGCCGATGCGGAGCTGAACGTGCGCGGCTGGGAAACGATCTGGGTGCAGCCGCTGGGGTTCGTCTACGAGGGCCTGGGCTTCATGGCCAACTACACCAAGCTCAGCGTCGACACCCTTGGTCGTGATGCCGACGCGCTGGCGGGCAACATCTTCGGCGTCTCGCCGAAGCTGTGGAACGCCACCGCGTACTGGGAAAGCGATGTGGCCCAGGTGCGCCTGTCGTACAACTGGGCGCAGGGTGCGCCCATCAACGTCGGCCAGAGCGCCCTGCCGTGGGTGAAGAGCTACACCGCCGATCGTGGCCAGCTCGATCTGTCGGCCAGCTACACTCTGGAGAACCTGGCGAGCAAGCCGCAGATCATCCTGAGTGCGACCAATCTGCAGAACAAGCCGCTGGTCGCGTACTTCGCCGAGGGCATGGGCCGCACCTACTACGAGCCCGGCCGTACCCTCACGCTGGGTATCCGCGGTACGTTCTGAGGCGGCATGCTGTAAATAGCCAGAGGAAGGTCGTGGCCCGTCCGGCGTCAACCGGGCGGGCCACTCTCCCGAATGGTGCACGCCGACCCGCGGCACCCGACCCAAGACAACAGCCAAAGGCAACATGAGCAACCAGCCGGAAACCCTGAGCGTCACCGAAAAGGTCGGCTACAGCCTGGGCGACCTGGCCGCCAACCTGATCTTCCAGACGCTGGTCACCTTCCTGGCTTTCTTCTACACCGACGTCTTCCGGATACCCGCCGGCACCGCGGCCACGATCATCTTCGTGGTCGGCCTGTTCGGCGCGTTCGTGTTCACCCCGCTGGTGGCGGTGCTGGCCGACCGCACCCATACCCGCTGGGGCAAGTTCCGCCCCTGGATCCTGTGGACCGCCGTCCCGTTCGGCGTGCTTTCGCTGCTGGCGTTCAGCACCCCGGACCTGGGCCCGCAGGGCAAGGTCTTCTACGCGGCGGCGACCTACACCCTGCTGGTGCTGGTCTACGCCGCCAACAACCTGCCGTACGCCGCGCTCAGCGGCGTGCTGACCGGCAGCATGGCCGAGCGCAACAGCGTGTCGGCCTACCGCTTCGTCGCGGTGATGGTCGCCCAGCTCGTGGTCCAGTCGCTGCTGCTGCCGCTGGTGCTGATCCTGGGCGGCGGCGACAAGGTGCAGGGCTTCCACAACACGATGATGCTGTTCGCGGTGGTCGGCACGGTGTTCCTGCTGATCACCTTCCTCACCACCCGCGAGCGGATCGTGCCGGCGCCGGAGCAGAAGTCCAGCGTGGTGCAGGACCTGTCCGACCTGGTCCGCAACCGCCCCTGGGTGGTGATGCTGCTGCTGACCATCATGGTGTTCACCACCCTGGCGCTGAAGGGCGGCATGTACGTCTACTACTTCCAGTACTTCCTGGACGAGACGGCATTGGCCGCGTTCCTGCAGGACATCGGCTTCAACACGTTCATCGCCGGCCTCAACTCGCTGCTCACCGGGATCGGGCTGACCGCGTTCCAGTGGCCCGAGGACGCGCCGACCTCGGCGTTCAGCCTGTTCAACGCCGGCGGCATCATCTTCATGATCATCGGCATCGGCTTCTCCAAGAAGCTGGCCGACCGTTTCGGCAAGCGCGACGTGTTCGGCGCCGCGCTGTTCGTGTCCACGCTGTTCATGCTCGGCTTCTACGTCTACCCGCCGGAGGCGATCGGGCTGGTGTTCGGCTCGCAGATCCTGCACGGCTTCTTCTACGGCATCACCATCCCGCTGCTGTGGGCGATGATCGCCGACGTGGCCGACTACTCGGAGTGGAGGAACAACCGCCGCGCCACCGCGATCGTGTTCTCGGCGATGCTGTGCGGGCTCAAGCTCGGTCTGAGCATCGGCGGCGCCCTGGTGGCGGCGATCCTGGCGCACTACGCCTACCAGGCCGGTGCGCCCACCCAGTCCCCGCAGGCCGTGGACGGCATCCGCCTGGCGGTGAGCGTGTATGCCTCGCTGCCGTTCCTGGCCTGCGTGGTGCTGCTGTTCTTCTACGAAATCAACAAGCCCATGGAATCGCGCATCGAGCGCGAGCTGGGCGAGCGCCGCGCCCCGGCGGGCGCGGCGTCGTGAACCCACGAGGAGCCATCGCGGCAATGGAAGACCAATCCCCCACGAACGCCCCGGCGTTGAGCGACGACCTGAAGGACCTGGCCGCACGCGCGGTTTCGCAGCCGCTGGTGACCCACATCTACACCGCCGACCCGTCGGCGCACGTGTTCGACGGCAAGCTCTACGTCTATTGCTCGCACGACATCGAAGGCGGCGTCGGCTTCAACGACAACGGCGACCACTTCTGCATGGAGGACTACCACGTCATCGCCCTGGACTCGCCGCACGGCCCTGCCACCGACTGCGGCCTGGCGCTGCACGTGAGCGAGGTGCCTTGGGCGCAGCGGCAGATGTGGGCGCCGGACGCGGCGCAGAAGGACGGCCGCTACTACCTGTACTTCCCGGCCAAGACCGCCGGGGGGATCTTCAGGATCGGCGTGGCGGTGGGCGACCACCCGGCCGGGCCGTTCAGGCCGGAGCCGCAGCCGATCGAAGGCGCCTACTCGATCGACCCTTCGGTGTTCGCCGACGACGACGGCGCGCACTACCTGCTGTTCGGCGGCATCTGGGGCGGCCAGCTGCAGAAGTACCGCGACAACGCCTACGACGAAGCGCACGAGGAGCCGACCGGCGACGAGCCGGCACTGGGCCCGCGGATCGCGCGCCTGGGCGCGGACATGACGCAGCTGGCCGAGCCGACCCGGGAAATACAGATCCTCGACGGGGACGGCCAGCCGCTGTGCGCCGGCGACAACGAGCGCCGCTACTTCGAGGGGCCGTGGCTGCACCGGTACGGCGGCCGCTACTACCTGTCGTACTCCACCGGCGACACGCACCTGCTGTGCTACGCCACCGGCGACGATCCGTACGGCCCGTTCACGTACCAGGGCCACGTGCTGCGCCCGGTGGTGGGCTGGACCACGCACCACTCGATCTGCGAAGTGGACGGGCGCTGGTACCTGTTCTACCACGACTCCCTGCTGTCGGGCGGCGTCACCCACCTGCGTTCGATCAAGAGCGTCGAGCTGCACCACGATGCCGAGGGGCGGATCGTTCCGATCGACCCCTATGGCGTCTGAACCGGCCGGGGCGGCGGCGGGCGATCCCCACGCCGCGCTGGCACCGGGCCCGTTGCTGCGCATTGGCGACGACGCGCTGCAGCTGGACATCGCCCCCGAAGCGGGCGGACGCATCGCGCAGATCCGGCATCGCGGCATCGAGCAGCTCATCGGCCCCGACGACGGCTGGCCGGATGCGATCGCCTGGGGCTGCTATCCGATGCTGCCCTGGGCGGGGCGCCTCCGCCATGGCCGCTTCGCCTTCCAGGGACGCGACTGGCAGTTGCCGGTGAACATGGGTGCGCATGCGATCCACGGCGTATCGATGTGGCTCCCCTGGCAGGTGGAGGCGCACGACGCGCGGCGGGTGGCGCTTTCCCTGGCGCTGCCCAGCGACCATCGCTGGCCGTTCGGCGGCAGCGCGCGCCAGGCGATCGAAGTGCAGGACGGGCGGCTGCGGATGACGCTTTCCCTGCGCGCCGATGCGCAGGCGATGCCGGCGGCGATCGGCTGGCACCCGTGGTTCCGCAAGCCCGGGCGCATCGAGTTCCGGCCCACCGCGATGTACCCGCGCGACGCCGAAGGCATCGGCTGCCTGCCCACGGTGCCGCCCGTGGCCGGCCCCTGGGACGATTGCTTCCTCAACACGCGCGGGGTCGTCGTCCATCGCCTGGGCCAGCGGCTGCGGCTGTCCTCGGACTGCAACCACTGGGTGGTCTACGACGAGACCGCGCACAGCACCTGCATCGAGCCGCAGACCGGCCCGGCCGATGCGTTCAACATCGCCCCGCGCGTTCTGGTGCCCGGGCAGGCGCTGCAGGCCTGGTTCCGGATGGCGTGGGACTGAGGGGCAGCCGCCGCCGGTCGCATCGTCGTCGGCAATGGCAGGGGCCTTCGAAGACGGCGGACTATTCGGGGAAGGCGAGCGTCACGACCGGCTGTGGTCATGCTGCTGCAAGAAAATATCCGGCCTGCATGGCGCCTGCTTGCATGCGGCGAGGTGTACGCACGCCAATTCGTAAAGGCGGCGTGAAGGCAAGCATTCACTCCTCGGTCGGCCTTTGCAGGAATCGCATTGCATCGCCGTGGGCAACGGGCGCATATTGCGCGCCTCGCCGTCGTGCCACCACCGTGGAAATACCTAGCTCCGCCTAGGCATAAATCCGCTTGCCGGTGGATGCGTGGCCCGCGACCCTTGCGCAGTCGAAGCCGGAGCACGCCATGGATGCGTTTCTGGAGTACCTGCACCGGTTCTGGTCGGACATGATCGGCCGCACCGATGGGCCGATGACGTTCCGTTTCTTCCTGCAGCCGACGATGGCGCTGCTGATGGCGCTGCGCGATGGCATCAAGGATGCGAAGGCCGGGCGCGAACGCTACTGGTCCTACATGCGCCACCACGATCCCCTGCACCGCAAGGCGGCCTGGCGTGGGGCGGTCACGGCGGTCACCCGCATCCTGCTGCTCGGCGTGGCGATGGACGTCATCTACCAGTTCCGGGTCTTCGGTGGCTTCATGCATCCGCTGGAGACGCTCGTGATCTCGGTCGTGCTCGCCCTGGTTCCGTACCTGCTGCTGCGCGGACCCATCACCCGCATCGCGCGCAAGCGGTCGACATCGCGATGAACCGCTCATTCCACTGAGACAAACGGAGGAAATCCCATGAATCCAGGCAGCACGGCACGCAGCAACGGCCCGGGCGCGCAGGATGACGTGCTGCCCACGCGGCCCCAGCGGTTGCCCGAATGGACATTGCCGCCGATCCCGCAGGTCGATGCCTCCAATGCCGACCAGGCATCGGTGCAGTACTCGGCCTACCGGACCGGGCTGTCGCACCACCGGACGGGACTTTCGGACCATCGCACCGACCTGTCCGAGTACCGCACCGACCTGTCCACGCACCGCACGGACCTGTCGACCGACCGCACCGAGATGTCCATGCGGCGCACCGGCATGTCGTTCCAGCGCACCCGCCTGAGCGCCGAACGCACGCTGATGTCGGTGATCCGCACGTCGCTGTCGCTGATCGGCTTCGGTTTCACCATCTACCAGGTGTTCTCCCACCTGATCCAGGACCCGGGCGTGAAGCTTGCAGCGACGGCGCCGCGCAACTTCGGCGTGGCCCTGGTGGCACTGGGCATCGCCATGCTGGTGCTGGGCATGGTCTACCACATCAACTACATGCGCGAGCTTCGCGCCGAACGCATGGCCATGAAGGACGAGGGCCTGATCCATGGCGAGACCCGCTACCCGATCTCCTTCACCCTGCTGACCGCCGCCGCGCTGCTGGTGCTGGGGCTGCTCGCGATCAGCAGCATGGTCTTCGGCATCGCGCCGTTCGGCTAGGCACCCTCCCCGCCGCCTGGGCCGGCTCGACCCCCCGGCCGGCCGCGTCGCCGATTTCCCCGGTCGCGGACGCCCCCGGAAGCAGTGGTAATCCCTACCCTGTTCCAAGGAGAAATGCGAAATGGCAAAGGTCAAGAAAGCGCCGAAAGCGGCCAAGGCCACCAAGCCGGCGGCTGCGCCCAGGGACGACCACAGTTCTGGAAAGAAACCCAACATCCTGGTGATCTGGGGCGACGACATCGGCATCAGCAACCTGAGCTGCTACACGCAGGGACTGATGGGTTACCGGACGCCGAACATCGACCGCATCGCCAGCGAAGGCATGCTGTTCACCGACTCCTATGGCGAACAATCGTGTACCGCGGGGCGTTCGTCCTTCATCACCGGTCAGAGCGTGCTGCGCACCGGCCTGTCCAAGGTCGGCGCGCCGGCCGCGCCGGTGGGCATGAGCGAGAAGATCGTCACCATCGCCGCGCTGCTCAAGGAGCAGGGGTACACCACCGGCCAGTTCGGCAAGAACCACCTGGGCGACCTCAACCACATGCTGCCCACCAACCATGGCTTCGACGAGTTCTTCGGCAACCTGTACCACCTCAATGCCGAGGAAGAGCCGGAGATGTACGACTACTACCCGGAGAAGGATTTCCCGAACTTCCGCAAGATGAACGGCCCCCGCGGCGTGGTGCATTCCTGGGCCACCGACGTGGACGATCCCACGACCCACGAGCGCTGGGGCAGGGTGGGCAAGCAGAAGATCAAGGAAACCGGGCCGCTGACCAAGGCGCGGATGGAAACCTGCGACGACGAGTTCGTCGAGCACGCCTCCAGGTTCATCAAGAAGGCCAGGAAGTCCGACACGCCCTTCTTCGTGTGGGTCAACACCACCCACATGCACATGTTCACCCATACCAAGAAGGAAAGCCTGGGCCAGGCCGGCCGCTGGCAGTCGCCTTACCACGACACCATGATCGACCACGACAAGAACGTCGGCCAGCTGCTCGACCTGCTGGACGAGCTGGGCCTGGACGAGGACACCATCGTGGTCTACTCGACCGACAACGGCCCGCACCGCAACAGCTGGCCCGATGGCGGCATGACCCCGTTCCGGAGCGAGAAGAACAGCAACTGGGAAGGCGCCTTCCGCATTCCCGAGCTGGTCCGCTGGCCGGGCAAGATCGCGGCCGGCAGCGTGTCCAACGAGATCATCCAGCACCACGACTGGCTGCCGACCTTCCTGGCCGCGGCCGGCGAGCCCAACATCGTCGAGAAGGTGAAGAAGGGCTACAAGGCCTGTGGACGGACCTACAGGAACCATATCGACGGTTTCAACCTGCTGCCGTACCTGACCGGCCAGGCGAAGGAAAGCCCGCGCAAGCTGTTCGTCTACATCAGCGACGACGGCGACATCCTGGGCGTCCGCTACGACAACTGGAAAGTCGCGTTCATGGAGCAGCGCTGCAAGGGCACGATGGCGATCTGGGCCGAGCCGTTCACGCCGTTGCGCCTGCCCAAGATATTCAACCTGAGGACGGACCCGTACGAGTTCGCCGACACCACCTCCAACAGCTACTACGAGTGGTACCTGTACCACGCGTACATCCTGTACGGGGCGTGGGCGCTGGCCGCGAAGTTCGCCGATACGTTCAAGGAATTCCCGCCGATACAGAAGCCCAACACGTTCACCATCGACGATGCGGTGGCGAAGATGGCGGCGGCCTCTGGCGGCGGTTGACCGACCCGTGGAACGGCGGGCGCGCCTCAGGCCGTTGCGGCTCGCCGCCCTCTTTCCGAGGTGACTGATGAGAAAAGGACTGCCTTCCTGGAACGACGGCGCGACGAGGTCGGCGATTGTCGATTTCGTCGCCCGCGTGACGGACGAATCGGGAGCCGACTTCGTGCCGACCGAGGCGCGGATCGCCGTGTTCGACAACGATGGTTGCCTGTGGTGCGAGAAGCCGATGCCGATCCAGGCCGGCTTCCTGTTCGACAAACTGGCCGAACAGGTCGCCGCGGATCCTTCCCTGCGCGAGCGGCAGCCCTGGAAGGCGGTGTACGAGCACGACCACACGTGGATGGACGGGGTGATCACCAAGCACTACCAGGGCGACGACGGCGACCTGAAGCTGATGGCGGCCGGCCTGCTGGAGGCCTATGCCGGGGAGTCGGTGGAGGATTTCGCGGCCAAGGCCGGGGCATTCCTGCACGGTTCGGAGAACCCGGTGCTCAAGCGGCCCTACCTGAAGACCGCCTATGCGCCTATGCGCGAGCTGTTGCAGCTTCTGGAAGACAGCGGCTTCACCAACTACATCGTCTCCGGCGGCGGCCGCGACTTCATGCGGCCGGTCACCCGCGAACTCTACGGGATCCCGCCGGAACGCGTCGTCGGCACCTCGACCGACATCGAATACCGGGAAGTGGATGGCGTCGGCACGCTCTACCACACCGCCAAGCTGGACATCTTCGACGATGGCCCGAACAAGGTGGTGCGGATCTGGAACCGGATCGGCGCGCGGCCGATCTTCGCCGCCGGCAACTCCAACGGCGACATCGAGATGCTCAGGCTCGCCACCGACGGCACGGGCGCTTCGCTCGGCCTGCTGGTGACCCACGACGACGGCGAGCGGGACATCGCCTATACGGCGGGCGCCGAGAAGGCGATGGAACAGGCAAGGACCAGGGGCTGGGCCGTGGCCAGCATCCGCGACGACTGGAAGCAGGTCTTCGTCGACTAGATTGCACGGTGCCACTGCATGGCTGCTATATGGACCACCCAGCTGACGACGGAGTGCCGGTGAACAGGGAAGCGAGGCTGCAGGCCGATCTGGAAGACATGGTCCACATCCCCGGTGGCGTGTTCACGATGGGCTCGGACCACCATTACCCGGAAGAAAAGCCCGCGCACAAGGTGCGGGTGGATCCGTTCTGGATCGACCGGCATGTGGTGACCAACCGCGACTTCGCCCGCTTCGTCGCGGCCACCGGCCACGTGACCCTGGCCGAGAAGCCGGTCGATCCGGCCGACTATCCCGGCGCGGACCCGGCGATGCTGGTGCCGTCCTCGGTGGTGCTCGTGCCCCCGCCCGGACGGGTGGACCTGCGCAACCACTACAACTGGTGGCAGTACGTCGCCGGCGCCGACTGGCGCCATCCGCGCGGGCCAGGCAGCTCGATCGAAGGCCTGGAGGACCACCCGGTGGTGCACGTGGCCTACGAGGACGCGCTGGCCTACGCGCACTGGACCGGCAAGGAGCTGCCGAGCGAAGCCGAGTGGGAGTTCGCCTGCAAGGGTGGCAGCGACGGCACGGAATTCGCCTGGGGCGACGAACTGGTCCCGGACGGGCGCTACATGGCCAACACCTGGCAGGGCGAGTTCCCCTGGGAAAACCAGCGGCTGGACGGCTGGGAGTTCACTTCGCCGGTCGGTGCGTTCCCGGCCAACGGCTACGGCCTGCACGACATGATCGGCAACGTGTGGGAATGGACCCGTGACTGGTACCAGGAGCACGGCCGCATCCAGCGCAGCTGCTGCACGCTGGAGAATCCGCGCGGCGGCGAACGCGAGGCCAGCGTCGATCCGCGCAGCCCGCAGATCCCGATCCCGCGCCGGGTCACCAAGGGGGGGTCGCATGCCTGCGCTCCGAACTACTGCCGCCGCTACCGTCCGGCGGCGCGCATGGCCCAACCGGTGGACACCTCCACCAGCCATGTCGGCTTCCGCTGCATTGTCAGAGATAGGGGGGACTGAACCATGATCAGACACTGGCTGTACCTGGTGAGCGAGCCGGTGATCGCCGCGATCGACCTGATGGCACTGGTGCTGATCGCCGGTGCGACGGCGTACGCGTTCTTCGGCGCGATCCGCCTGATCGTGCAGCGCGCAGCCGTGTCCGGCCATGAACGCCGGATGCTCTGGCTCACCTATGCGCGCTGGCTGGTGGCGGGACTGACCTTCCAGCTGGCCGCCGACATCATCGAATCCTCGATCGCGCCCTCGTGGGAGGCGATCGGCCAGCTCGGCGCGATCGCGGTGATCCGCACCTTCCTCAACTATTTCCTGGAACGCGATGTGGCCGAGATCCGCGAGCGCGAGGCCGAGGCGGCGCATCCGGCCACGGGGGAGGGCTGAACGAAGATGGCGGGCATGCGCACCGGCGAAGCGTCGGAGATGGCGATGGCGGAAGCCTTTGCGCCACCGCAGGTCCCGGCCATCGGCTGGCGTGGCCAGGCGCTGATGCTGCTCGCCGCTTTCCTGGTCGGACTGGTCGGCCAGTTCATCTCGTTCAAGCTGTGGATCCGGCCCACGCATTTCTCCTTCGCCTGGGTTCCCGGCGGGATCCTGCTGGCCCTGCTGGTGCTGCGCCCGCGGCGCGAATGGCCGGTATGGCTGCTGGGCGTGATGGCGGGCGGCGTGGTCCCCCTGGTGTGGCGGCAGGCGCCGGTGTTCGTGGCCATCTGCGCCTACCTGGGAAATTTCGCCGGCATGGTGCTGGTGGCCCTGCACCTGCAGCGCCGCGGCAATCGCGTGTTCGATACCGTGCCGGACTTCGTGCGCTATTTCATGCTCGCGATCCTGCTGGTGCCGGCGGTCACCGGGCTGGGTTCGGCGGGCATCGCCCACTGGGCCGGTTTCCGCATCGAATTCAGCCTGTTCGACCTGTGGCTGACGCTGGCCCCGAACTACGCGATGGGCTACCTGCTGATATCGACCGGGTTGCTCGCCTTCGCCGGATTCCGCAGGACCGCCGTGCCCGGGCGCTGGGCGCGCGTGGCCGAGGCGGTGCTGATCGCCCTGGGCCTGCTGCTGCTGTCGATCGGCCTGTGGGTGCTGGTGCCGTCCTCCGCCGCGGTGCTGCCGTTGCAGCTGTTCGCGCCGGTGCCGCTGATCATGCTGGCGGCGATGCGTTTCGGGTCCCCGGGTGCGGCGCTGGCGCTGCTGCTGGTCGCGGTCCCCGCCGCATGGCTGGGCGTCTATGGGGGCCGCGAATTCCGCCTCGACGGCGAACAGCTCAATGCGCATGTCGTCCAGCTCTGGCTGCTGGCGGCGGGCTTCCTGGTGCACGTGCTGGCGATCGTCTCCAGGCAGTACGAGTCGGTGCGCCTGCTGCTGAGCGCCAGCAACCGCCACGCGCGCAGCCTGGCCGGGCGCCTGATGCAGGCCCAGGAAGAGGAGCGTTCGCGCATCGCCCGCGAGCTGCACGACGGTGTCAACCAGCAGGTCGCGTCGCTGGCCATCGCTGTCAGCGGCCTCAAGCGCGTCTCGCCGGATCCGGTCGCCAGCGGCCTGGAGGAACTGCACCTGTCCATGCTCAGGCTGTCCGACGACGTGCGCCGGATCTCGCACAACCTGCATCCGGGCCTGCTTGAACACGTGGGCCTCGGTGCCGCGCTCGAGGCGATGGTACGGCAGAGGGCCGAGCAGTGGGAGGGCGCGATCCACTTCGAGTGGGATCCGGCCGACGACCGCCCGGATATCGACACTACTCTGTGCCTTTACCGGATCGCGCAGGAGGCGTTGCACAACGCGGTGCAGCACTCCGGTGCGCGCCATGTCCGCCTGCAGCTGGAGGCCGACAACGGCCGTTACCTGCTGGTGGTGGAGGACGACGGCATCGGCTTCGACCTGGAACAGATCCAGCGCGCTGGAGGCCTGGGCCTGCTGAGCATGCAGGAGCGCGCATTGCTGCAGGGCGGGCTCATGACCGTCATTTCCAACCCTGGATCCGGTACCCAGCTCCGGGTCCGCATTCCGGCGGGGTCGCTGCCATGACCGCGGCCGCCGCCGTGCCCGCGCGCCCGCGCGTGCTGCTGGCCGACGACCACCAGATCGTCGCCGAGGGCGTGGCCCGGCTGCTGGCGGCCGACTACGAACTGCTGGCGATCCTGACCGACGGCAACGCGCTGGTCGACGCCACGCTGGAGGAACGCCCCGACATCGTGGTGGCGGACATCGCGATGCCCGGCCTGAGCGGCATCGAGGCCCTGCGCCAGCTGCAGGCCGCCGGCTCGGTGGTGCCGGTGGTGTTCCTGACCATGCACAACGAGCCGGCCATGGTCGAGGAGGCCCTCGACGTCGGCGCGCGCGGCTACGTGCTCAAGGCCGCGGCGGGCGAGGAACTGCTGCATGCCATGCGCGAAGTGCTGGCCGGCCGCGCCTACGTGAGCCCGACGCTGTGGCGGAACGCGATCAGGCGCTCGGCGGTACCGAGCCTGACCGCGCGGCAGAAGACCGTGCTCGGCCTGCTGGCCGAAGGGCTGCGTTCGCGCGAGATCGCCGAACGGCTGGGCCTTTCGGTGCGGACCGTGGAGGCGCACCGGCATGCGCTGATGCAGGCGATGAGCGCGCGCAACAGCATCGAACTGGTGCGCGAGGCCACCCGGCTCGGCCTTGTCGCCTCGCGCTGATCCCTTGTCGAACCCGCGGATGACGGATATGGACAGGCAGGAAAGCAATCCACGGAGTCCGGGGCCACCGCGACCATGCCACCTGGCGCTGCTGGCGATGGTGCTGCTGCTGGGATGCGCCGGCCACGCCGCGGCCACCGAAGGCGCGCTGGGCCGCTCGATCACCGGCATGCAGATCACGCCCTGCGTGGGCATCTCGCTGCGCTACGTCAAGGAATTCGGCGTCAGGCGACGCTTCGAAGGCGAGCCGTCGATGGTCGCGGCCAGCTTCGGCTTCTGAAACAGCATTCCCCGTCCGATGGCGGCGTGCGTCGGGCAACAACCTGGAGTGGGTACATGGATTTCATGAGAGCAAGGTACGCACTGGTGGCGTTGGTCTTTTCCCTCGCAGTCGCCGCTTGCGACAAGGACGGGGGCAGTGCGGCGGGTGCGCCGACGGAGAGCATCGCGCCGGTCGCCACCGCGGCCACGGTCGATCCGCTGCCCTCCTGGCGCGACGGCGCCACCAAGCGGGCGATCGTCGACTACGTCACCGCGGCCGCGGCGGAAGGCGGACCCGGCTACATACCGGTGGAAGACCGTTTCGCCATCTTCGACAACGACGGCACGCTGTGGGCCGAGCAGCCGATCGTGCAGCTGGAGTTCGTCGGCGCGCGCATCGCGGATCTGGCGAAGCAGAAGCCCGAACTGGCCGCCCATCCCGCGGTCAAGGCGCTGCTGGCCAAGGACCTGGCGTTCTTCAAGGGCAAGGACGGCGAGAAGCACGCGATGGAACTGCTGGCGCTTTCCTCCACCGGCATGTCGCCCGACGCGTACGCGAAAGAGGTCGAGGCGTTCTTCGCCAACGCCAGGCACCCGACCCTGGACGTGCCGTACCGGCAGACCACCTACCAGCCGATGGTCGAACTGCTGGCCTACCTGCGCGCCAACGGTTTCGAGACCTGGATCGGCAGCGGCGGCGGCATCGACTTCATGCGCCCGATCAGCGCATCGTTCTACGGGATCCCGCCGGAACAGGTGATCGGATCGTCAGGGCAGTACGAGGTGACCCTGGCCGACGGCAAGGTCGGCGTGGTCAAGGCGGCGAAGCTGGGCGCGATCAACGACCATGAAGGCAAGGTCGCCGGCGTGCTGGCGCACGTGGGCAAGGTGCCGGTGTTCGTGGCCGGCAACGTGCGCAGCGGCGGCGACATCGCCCAGCTGGCCTGGTCGCAGGCCTCGCCGCATCCCTCGTTCCAGCTGCTGGTCAACCACGACGACGCCGCGCGCGAGTTCGCCTACGACGAGGCCGACGGCGCGTCGCTCGCCGCGGCCAGCGCCGGCAACTGGCACGTGGTCAGCATCAAGGACGACTGGGAGCGGGTGTTCACCGCTCCCTGAGCGGCCTCAGCCGCTGCAGCCGCCGCAGCACACCGAAGGCTGCTGTTCGATATCGCGCAGCGCGACCGGGTGGCCGGTCGCGGCCATCGCATCCGCCAGGTCCTGCGACGGCACCAGGGTGGACACGCGCAAGCGTGCGCCCGTGCTGTCCAGGTCGAGCACCGCGGCCGGGTCGAGGGCCAGCAGCCGGGTTTCGAGTGCCGGGAGATCGAGTGTCCCGGCGGCGACGCGTACGTGGAATTCCATGGGTTCCTCTCCGGGGCGCAGCGCCCCTCGTGGCAAGGGAAGGCCCGGCGCGCGGCGGCGCGCCGGGACGGCGCCTTACTTGGTGACGACCAGCTTGCCCTTCATCAGGGTCGAGTGGCCCGGGAAGCTGCAGAAGAAGCTGTAGTCGTCGCCGGCGGTGAGCTTCTTGCCCGGGAAGGTGACCTTGGTCGTGGCGCCGCCGCCGATCAGGTCGGTATGGACGATGACCCGCGCGTCGCCGGGCGGGACGTAGGCGTTGGCGGTGCCGGCCTTGATCGCGTCGCGGGCGATGCCGGCCATGTCCGGGGTCTTGGAGATGACCACGTTGTGGCCCATCGCGGCGACCGGCAGCTTGCCGGTGTGGGCCAGTTCGATGGTGATGGTGGCGCAGCCGGCCGAGACGGTGACTTCCTTCTGGTCGAATTTCATCGCATCGTCGCCCTTGAGCGCGATGGTGCAGTTGCCGGCGGCGTGGGCCATGCCGGCCATGCCGAACAGGGCCAGGGCGACGAGGGTACGGGTGGCGTTCATGGGGGTACTCCTTGGGGGTGTCGTGGAATGCTGTGGGTGGATCGGGGATCGGGTCAGTGTGCCGCGAGCGGCGTCGCGAGCGCGTCGCGCACCTGCTGCAGGAAGGCCGGGTCGGGCGCGGCGCCGACCACTTCGGAACGGGCCAGGGGCCGGCCTTCGGCATCGAGCAGGACCAGCACGCTGGTGTGGTTGATGCTGCCGTCCTCGCGGAAGCGGTAGCGTACATCCAGCACGCTGGCCAGCGGACGCACGTCGTCCGCGGCGGGGATGAGGTAGCGCCAGCCGTCCGGCGTGCGATGGCGCTCGGCCACGGCGGCCATGGCCTGCGGCGTGTCGCGTACCGGGTCCAGGGTGATCATCGCCACGTCCAGCCGCGCGCGCTCGGCGTCTGGAAGCTGCTTCTGCAGGGCCTTGGCGTTCTCCAGGATCAGCGGGCACATCAGGTGGCAGTTGCCGTAGAACATCGACACCAGCTGCGGCCTGCCGCGCAGGTCGGCCCACTGCAGGGCGCGGCCGTGCTGGTCGGTGAGATCGGCCTGCAGGTGGTAGAGCGAATCGCCGGGCAGCGCCGGGGCCGCGACGGAGGCGTCGGCGGCGGCGGCCGGAGGCGCGTGGCCGGCCAGCACGCCGAGGGCCAGGCCCAGGGCGAGCAGCAGGCGGTCGAGCGGGAGGTTCATGGCTGGCTCCTTGCGCAGCGGAATCCGAGGTTGCCCAGGGTGGCCCCGGGCTGCAGTGCCGACAGCAGGACGAAACGCTTGACCACGCCGTAGTCGCCGGGATCGTTGAAGGCCAGGGCGGTGGCACCGCAGAAGCGCAGGGCGTCGCCGTCCTCCTGGCCGCGGCGATCGCCTTCGCCCAGCAGCGAGGCGAAATCCTCGGTCCATTCCCAGTGCGCGTCGTGCAGCCCATGCACGCCATAGGCGTTGGCCGGTGCGCCGGGCCGGGCGTCGATGGCCTGCAGCGTGCCGTCGTTGGCGCGATGCAGGCGCCACTGCGGGTCCTGGCGCGCGTCGCGGCGGGTGGCGTCGGCGGCCGCGGCGTATTCCCATTCGAGGAAGGTGGGCAGGCGTGCATCCTGCTCGCGGCAGTAGGCGTCGGCGGCATACCAGTTCACGTACACAACCGGTGCGTCCGGGTCCACGCGTTCGCCCGGCGCATCGGCACTGGCCCAGTGGCCCAGGTAGCCGGGGCTGGCGAACACCGCCGGTACGCGGTCGCGCCGCCACTGCGGCTGGCGCGCGAGGAAGGCGGAGAAGTCGGCGTTGCTCACCGGCTGCGACATCAGCGCGTAGGACGCGACCGGCAACTGCGAACGTCCTTCCTCGAAGCGCACCGCGGAACGGAAGTCGCCGCCGGGGATGTCGCGGTAGCCGGTCGTCCCCGTCCCTGCGCCGGCGACTGCCGGGAACAGGGACAGGAGCGCGACCAGCGCCGGGAGCAGTTTCGGGGGAGACGTCCGTTCCATTGCGGTGCCTGTCGCTCCTGCTTACTTGTACTGGCTGCCCTGCGGCACGCCTTCGGGGTAGTCGATGTCGTGCTGCTGGCCGGTGTAGATCTCCGGCTTCTTCTCGCCGTCGACCTTGAGGATGCCCAGCGCGCCCTTGTGGAAGGCGCGGAAGATGCTGTGGTCGACCAGCACGAAGTTGCCGGGGACGTCGGCCACGAACTCGACCACCGACGAACCGCCGGCCGGGATCAGGGTGGTCTGCACGTTCTCCTGGTACTTGGTGCCGCCCTCGATGTAGACCTTGTCGAAGATCTCGCCGATGACGTGGAAGCTGGACACCAGGTTCGGGCCGCCGTTGCCGACGAACATGCGGATCTTCTCGCCGGCCTTGGCCTGCAGGGCGTTGTCGCCGGTCAGCGCGCCGACCGAGCCGTTGAACACCACGTAGTCCGCGTGCTCGGCGATGCCCTTCTCCAGGCTGAACGGCTGCAGGCCCGGCTCGCCGTGCTCGCCCTCGGTGTAGAAGTCGCCCTGCATCACGTAGAACTCCTGGTCCACCGGTTCCATGCCTTCCTCCGGCTCGACCAGGATCAGGCCGTACATGCCGTTGGCCACGTGCATGGCCACCGGGGCCATCGCGCAGTGGTAGACGTACAGGCCCGGGTTGAGCGCCTTGAAGGTGAACTGGGTCTCCTTGCCCGGCAGGGTGAACGTCGCCTCGGCGCCGCCGCCCTGGCCGGTGACGGCGTGCAGGTCGATGTTGTGCGACATGTGCGAGCTGTGGTGGTTCTTCAGCTTGAATTCCACCGTGTCGCCCTCGCGCACGCGGATGAAGCTGCCCGGCACGGTGCCGCCGAAGGTCCAGAAGTTGTAGGTGACGCCGTCGGCCAGGCGCATGTCCTTCTCGACCATCTCCAGGTCGACGACGACCTTGGCGGGCGTCTTGCGCGTGATCCGGGCCGGCACGTGCGGCGGCGCGGTCAGCTGCGCCTGGATCACCGGCAGCGCGCCGTCGGCAGCGGCCGGTTTGGCGGCGAAGGCCTGTCCGGCGAACATGGCGGCGATCGCGCCGGCCAGCGCACAGGAGAGGAGGTGGGAATGGCGGGTCTTCATGGCGCGTTCTCTCTGTCTGGGTCCGTGGGTCTTCGGGGCCAAGCGTGCGCCTGGGCAGGGGCCCATTCATTGATCTGCATCAAGACGGCGCGGGCGCCGGCGGCTTGCTTGACAAAGATCAAGCCCGTTGCGGGAGGGACATTTTGTCCAATCGCCAGCGGCGTCCGCCGCCCCAGAATGGACGCGTCGGAACGAGAGCGAACGAACGGAACCGCGCCATGAAAAGGACCCTGCTTGCCCTCGCCCTCGCCGGCGCCCTGGTCGCACCGCCGCTGGCGCTGGCCGATCCCGATCCCGGAGCGCAGGATGCGCACGCCCACGCCGCACCGGGCGCTGCCGCGGCGACCACTCTCGAAGGCGTGGTCGTGCTGGGCGTGGCACCCATCGCCGCCAGCACCTTCGTCACCGACCCCAAGCTGCCGCGGCAGCCGGTGCCGGCCAGCGACGGCGCCGACTACCTCAAGACCATCCCCGGCTTCTCCACCCTGCGCAGCGGCGGCACCAACGGCGATCCGGTGCTGCGCGGCATGTTCGGTTCGCGCATCGCGCTGCTGACCAACGACGGCGCGCTCAGCGGCGCCTGCCCGTCGCGCATGGACAACGCCATGTCGTACATCTCACCGGAGACCTACGACCGGCTGACCGTGGTCAAGGGCCCGCAGACGGTGCTGTGGGGCGGCGGCGCCTCGGCCGGCACGGTGCGCTTCGAACGCGAGGTCCCGTACTTCGACCGTCCCGGCGTGCAGGCGCAGGGCAGCCTGCTGGCCGGCAGCAACGGCCGCAACGACCAGGTGCTCGATGCCAGCGCCGGCACGCCCCGCGGTTACGCGCGCCTGTCGGCCAACCGCTCGGAGGCCGACGACTACCGCGACGGCAACGGCGACGAGGTGCCTTCGGCCTGGCGCAAGTGGAACACCGATGCGGCCGTGGGCTGGACGCCCGATCCGGACACCGTGCTGGAGCTCAGCGCCGGCACCGGCGACGCGCAGGCGCGCTACGCCGGCCGCAGCATGGACGGTTCCCGGTTCCGCCGCGACGGCCTGGGCCTGCGCTTCGAGAAGAAGCACATCGGCGGCGTGCTCGACGCGGTGGCGGCCAATGTCTACCGCAACGAAGTCGACCACGTCATGGACAACTACACGCTGCGCGATCCCGATCCGGGCAGCAGCATGCCGATGCCGATGGCCAGCAATGTCGGCGACACCACCCAGGGCGGGCGCGTCGCCCTGACCTGGCAGCAGGACCGCTGGGAAGTGACCGCGGGCATCGATGGCCGCCAGAGCGAGCACCGCAAGCGCAGCGCGATGGGCCGCGGCGCCTACCGGGACCAGCCGTGGACCGGGGACGCGCGCTTCCGCACGCTGGGCGTGTTCGCCGAATCGCACTGGCACATGAGCGAGGTCAACCACCTCATGTCCGGTCTGCGCATCGACCGGGCGCAGGTGGACGACCTGCGCGCCACCACCGGCAGCATGATGCCGATGCCCAACCCGACCGCCGGCCAGCGCCGCAGCGAAACGCTGCCCGGCGGCTTCGTCCGCTACGAGCACGACATGAGCGGGCCACTGGGCTGGTACGCCGGCATCGGCCATGCCGAGCGCATGCCCGACTACTGGGAGCTGTTCTCGCCCACGTACGGGCCGTCCGGCGCCGCCAATGCCTTCGCCGGCGTGCGGCCCGAGCGCACCACCCAGCTCGACGCCGGCCTGCAGTTCCGTCGTGGCGACGTCGAAGCCTGGGCCTCGGTGTACGCCGGGCGCATCGACGACTACATCCTGTTCGACTACATGAGCGGAGGCATGATGGGTTCGACCACGCGCGCACGCAACGTGGACGCGGACATCGCCGGCGGCGAGGCCGGGGTGGACTGGAAGGTGCGCGACGGCCTGAAGCTTTCCGGCGTGCTCGCCTACGCCTGGGGCGAGACCGGCGAGGGCCCGCTGCCGCAGATGCCGCCGCTGGAGGCGCGGCTGTCGGCCAGCGGCGGGCGTGAGGCCTGGTCGTGGGGTGCGCTGCTGCGGATCGCCGCCGCGCAGGACCGGGTCAAGACCGACCAGGGCAACGTGGTCGGCCGCGACCTGGGGCCGAGCGCGGGCTTCGCGGTGTTCTCGCTCAACGGCGGCTACCGCTTCAGCGACAAGGTGCAGCTCACTGCCGGCATCGACAACCTGTTCGACCGCGCCTACAGCGAGCACCTCAACCTGGCCGGCAACAGCGCCTTCGGCTATCCCGCCGATCCGCAGCGGATCAACGAACCCGGCCGCAACGCCTGGATGAAGCTCAACTTCAGCTACTGAGCGTGCGCGGCGCCCGCGGCGGCGCCCGGCCACCGGCCATCTCCCTCCCGGGCCGGCGGCCCGCATGCCTGCCCGCGCCGGGCCACGTGCGCCCGGCCAGCAGGCGCCGGCTTGACCTGCGTCATCGCCGTGGCCGCACCCGGCCACTAGCGTGCAGGGCAGTCCCGCGACCGCCGACCGCCATGCACGACCTGCGCGCCTTCCTGCAGCACCTGTCCCGCCACCAGCAGCTGATGGAGATCGACGCGCCGGTCGATCCGGAGCTGGAGAGCACCACGCTGAGCCTGCGCGCGCTGCGCGAGGGCGGCCCGGCGCTGCTGATGCACAACGCCACCGGCTCGGCGCACCCGCTGCTGGGCAACCTGTTCGGCCACCGCCGCCGGATCGAGCTGGCCCTGGGCGATCGCCCGATCGCCTCGCTGCGCGAGCTGGGCGAACTGCTGGCGGCGCTGAAGGAGCCGCGCTGGCCGGCCTCGCTGCGCGACGCGCTCGACAGCTGGCCGGAACTGGCGCAGCTGGCCAACGTGGCGCCCAAGCACGTCGACGACGCGGCGTTCTGCGAACAGGTCGTGGAAGGCGCCGACATCGACCTGGGCACGCTGCCGGTCCAGCGCTGCTGGCCGGAGGATGCCGGGCGCCTGATCACCTTCGGCCTGGTCGTCACCCGCGGCGTGCACCAGGCGCGGCAGAACGTGGCGATCTACCGCCAGCAACTGCTCGGCCGCAACCGGGTGATCATGCGCTGGCTGCCGCACCGTGGCGGCGCGCAGGACTACGCCTCCTGGCAGTACGCGTATCCCGACCGGCCGTTCCCGGTGCTGGTGGCGATCGGCGCCGACCCGGCCACCCTGCTGGCGGCGGTGGCGCCGGTGCCGGACACGCTGTCGGAATACGAGTTCGCCGGCCTGCTGCGCGGCGCGCGCAGCCGCGTGTGGCGCAGCGAACTGACCGGCCTGGACGCGCCCGCGGGTGCCGAGATCCTGCTCGAGGGCTTCATCCACCCCGGCGACACCGCGCTGGAAGGCCCGTTCGGCGACCACACCGGCTACTACAACGCGCAGGGCACCTTCCCGGTGCTGACCGTGGAGCGGATGCGCCTGCGCCACGGCGCGATCTACCACGGCAGCTACATGGGGCGTTCGCCGCACGACGAGCCGTCGGTGCTGTCGATGGCGCTCAACGACATCTTCGTGCCGATCCTGCGCAAGGTGTTCCCGGAGATCGTGGACTTCTACCTGCCGCCGGAAGCGTGCTCGTACCGCATCGCCGTGGTCAGCATCCGCAAGCAGTACCCCGGCCATGCGCGGCGGACGATGATGGCCATCTGGTCCTACCTGCGCCAGTTCACCTACACCAAGTTCGTGATCGTCACCGACGAGGACGTGGACGTGCGCGACTGGGGCCAGGTGATCTGGGCCATCTCCACCCGGGTGGACCCGGCGCGCGACAGCATGCTGGTGGAGAACACGCCGATCGACTACCTGGACTTCGCCACGCCGGTGTCCGGGCTGGGCTCCAAGCTCGGCCTCGACGCGACCCGCAAGTGGCCCGGCGAGTCGGCGCGCGAATGGGGCCGGCCGATCGCGCCCGACCCGGCGGTCGAGAAGCGCATGGAAACGCTGTGGTCCTCGCTGCTGCGCACGCCGCAACCTGACCTGGATCAATGAGCGCCGCGGCAGCGGCGCCTAGCATGGCGCCACCCTTCGACGAGGACACGCCCATGCAACTGGTCTGCCCGGCCGGCAACCTCCCGGCCCTGCGCGCGGCGATCGATGCCGGCGCCGACGCGGTCTACGCCGGTTTCCGCGACCAGACCAACGCGCGCGCCTTCCCGGGCCTGAACTTCGACGCGCGCGAGCTGCGCCAGGGCATCGCCTACGCGCATGCGATGGACCGCCAGGTGTACCTGGCGCTCAACACCTATCCCGACAGCGTGCGCCTGCCGCACTGGCAGGCCGCGGTCGACCACGCCGCCGCACTGGGCGTGGACGCGATCATCGCCGCGGAGATGGGCGTGCTCGACTACGCCTGCCGGACCCATCCGCAGCTGGCCCGGCACCTGTCGGTGCAGGGCTCGGCGACCACCGCGCCGGCGCTGAAGTACGCATACGAGCGCTTCGGCATCGCCCGCGCGGTGCTGCCGCGGGTGCTGTCGGTGCAGCAGGTCGAGCGCCTGTGCGAGGCCGCGCCGGTGCCGCTGGAGGTGTTCGCCTTCGGCAGCCTGTGCATCATGGTCGAAGGCCGCTGCCAGCTGTCGAGCTACGTCACCGGGCAGTCGCCCAACCGGCACGGCGTGTGCTCGCCGGCCAGCTTCGTGCGCTGGGACGAGCACGACGACCGGAGCCGCAGCGTGCGCCTGAACGGCATGCTGATCGACCGCTTCGCCGAGGGCGAGCCGGCCGGCTACCCGACCGTGTGCAAGGGCCGCTACGACGTCGGCGGCGAGGTCTTCCACGCGCTGGAGGAACCGACCAGCCTCAACACCCTGGAACTGCTGCCGCGGCTGGCCCAGGCCGGCGTGGCCGCGCTGAAGATCGAAGGCCGCCAGCGCGGCGTGGCCTACGTGCGCGCGGTGGCCTCGACCTGGCGCCGGGCGATCGACCGCTACCGCGACGACCCGCGGCGCTGGAGCGCCGAGGCCGAATGGCAGCGCGCGCTGTCCGCGCATGCCGAAGGCCAGCAGACCACGCTGGGTCCCTACCACCGCGCCTGGCACTGAGGAGCCGCGCATGCACACGCCGATGAAGCTGAGCCTGGGCCCGTTGCAGTACTTCTGGCCGCGCGCGACGACGCTGGCCTTCTACCACGCCGTCGCCGACTGGCCGGTCGACATCGTCTACCTGGGCGAGACGGTGTGCAGCAAGCGCCGCGAGCTGAACTTCCGCGACTGGCTGGCGCTGGCCGGGGAACTGGCCGCGGCCGGCAAGGACGTGGTGCTGTCGACCCTGGCCCTGGTCGAGGCCGAGTCGGAACTGGGCATGGTCCGGCGCCAGGTCGAGCACGGCCGGTTCATGGTCGAGGCCAACGACCTGTCGGCGGTGCAGCTGTGCCGCGAACGCGGCGTGCCCTTCGTCGGCGGGCCGACGCTCAACGTCTACAACCACCGCGCGCTGGCGATGCTGGTGGAGGACGGCCTGCGGCGCTGGGTGCCGGGCACCGAACTCGGCCAGGTACTGCTGCAGGAACTGCGCGACGCGTTCGAGGCCGAGGGCGGGCGCATGCCGGAGATGGAGATGCTGGCCTGGGGCCGGCTGCCGCTGGCGTACTCGGCGCGTTGCTTCACCGCGCGCGCGCTCGACCTGCCGAAGGACCAGTGCGGCTTCCGCTGCATCGAACACCCCGACGGCCTGCCGCTGGCCACGCGCGAAGGCGAGCCGTTCCTCACCCTCAACGGCATCCAGGTGCAGGGGGCCGAGGTGATCGACATGGCCCCGCAGCGCGACGGACTGGCCGCGTGCGGGGTGGGCGTGCTGCGCATCTCGCCGCAGCACGAGGGCACGGCCGGGGTGGTCGCCCGTTTCCGCCAGGCGCTCGATGCGCCGGAGCCGCCGCAGGCGCTGGGCGCGCGCAACGGCTACTGGCATGGCCAGCCGGGCAAGGCTTCGCTGGCCGCGGCCGCCGGCAAGTCCGGCGCCTACGGCGATACCGGCGCGGCGTCGCTGCGGTAGTGCGCGCCGAGGCTGGCGTCGCGCCGCAGCGCGGCGTCGAGCAGCCGGATCGCCAGGCGGCCCTGCCAGCCATAGGCGTCGGCCTCGCCGTGCAGGCGGCGCCGCGCCGCATGCAGGCCATCGGCGTCGCGGACCGGGCCGAATGCATTCCACAGCAGCGCACGCAGGCGTTGCAGGGCCTGCGCAGCGGCCGGGTCGCCATGGCCGGCCCACGCATACGCACCGCGGGCCGCGCGCGGCGGCGCGCGCACGGCCATGCGCCGGCCCAGGCGGTGGCCGAACACCAGCCCCTCCAGCAGCGAATTGCTCGCCAGCCGGTTGGCCCCGTGCACGCCGTTGCAGGCGACTTCGCCGACCGCGTGCAGGCCGCGCACGCCGGTGCGGCTGTCGCGGTCGGTGGCCAGCCCGCCCATGTGGAAGTGCGCGGCCGGGGTCACCGGGATCGGTTCGCGCGCCGGATCGATGCCATGCGCGCGGCAGGCCGCGTGCACGGTGGGGAAACGCGCCGGCCACGCATCGCCCAGGAAGGTGGCGTCCAGCCAGACCCGGTCGCCCTGCTGCAGCACCTGCCAGACCCGGCGCGCGACCAGGTCGCGCGGGGCCAGGTCGGCCAGCGGATGCAGGCCGGCCATCAGCGGCCGGCCGTGCCCATCGAGCAGGCGTGCGCCGGCGCCGCGCAGGGCCTCGGTCACCAGCGGCAGCGCGCCGGCGCTGCATCCCGCCGCGCCGGGCACCGCCAGCGCGGTCGGGTGGAACTGCATGAACTCCAGGTCGCGTGCGCCCGCGCCGGCGGCCAGGCCCAGGGCCAGGCCGCTGCCGTCGGCGCCGGCCGGATTGGTGCTGGCCGCGAACAGCGCGCCGATCCCGCCGGTGGCGAGGACCACGTTCGCCGCCTCGACCACGCCGGTATGGCCCGTGCGCAGGTCGCGCACGCGCACGCCGGCCACGCCGCTGCCGCGCAGCAGCAGCGCATCGACCGCCACGCCGGCGCGGACCTCGACATGGCCGGCCGCGCGCACGGCGCGGGCGAGCGCGTCGACCAGCCGCGCGCCGCTGGCATCGCCGCCGGCATGCACGATCCGCGCGGCGTGGTGGCCGCCTTCGCGGCCCAGGCGCAGGCGCCCGCGAGCGTGGTCGAACGCCAGTCCCAGCGCCTGCAGCCGGGCGATCGCACGCGGCGCCTGCCTGGCCAGGTAGCGCACCGCGACGGCCTCGTTGTGGCCGGCGCCGGCCACGACCGTATCGCGTGCGTGCGCCGCCGGGGCATCGCCGGTGCCCAGCGCGGCGGCGATCCCGCCCTGCGCCAGCGCGCTGGCGCTGCCGGTGCCGTCGGCGCCCCGGGCCAGCAGCAGCACCGGTCGCGGCGCCGCGGCCAGCGCCACCGACAGCCCGGCCACGCCGCCGCCGACCACCACCAGCGGCATCCGCCCCGCGCTCACGCGCGGTCGTGGCGGCCGACCGCCAGCATCCGCTCCAGCGCGGTGCGCGCGCGCACCGCGACCGCCTCGGGCACGACCACTTCGTGGCGCAGGTCGCGCAGGCAGGCGTGGATGTTGGGCAGGGTGATCCGCTGCATGTGCGGGCACAGGTTGCAGGGCTTGATGAACTCCACCTGCGGGAAGCGCGCGCGCAGGTTGTCGGCCATCGAGCATTCGGTGATCAGCGCCACGCGCTGCGGCCGCTCGCGCTCCAGCCAGGCGCCCATCGCGGTGGTGGAACCGACGAAGTCGGCTTCCTCCTGGACCTCGGGCGGGCATTCGGGATGGGCGACGAGGCGCGCGTCGAAGCGTTCGCGCGCGTGCCGCGCCTGCTGCGCGGTGAACTGCTCGTGCACCTCGCAGCGGCCGTTCCACAGCACCAGGTCGATGCCGGTGTGCCGGGCGACGTGGTGGCCGAGGAAGCGGTCGGGCAGGAAGATC
Organism: uncultured Pseudoxanthomonas sp.; assembly: GCA_964490415.1. Lineage (GTDB taxonomy): Bacteria > Pseudomonadota > Gammaproteobacteria > Xanthomonadales > Xanthomonadaceae > Pseudoxanthomonas. The sequence continues at coordinate 32,794 of CAZBDE010000003.1, forward strand.
ACCCGCTCCGAGCCGAACGCGGCGGCCATCGCTTCGACCACCTGGACCGCGTTGGCCGAGGTGCAGCACGCGTCCGACTCGGCCTTCACCTCGGCGCTGGTGTTGACGTAGCTGACCACCGGCACGCCCGGGTGGCGCAGGCGCAGTCCGCGCACATCCGCGGCGGTGATCGACGCGGCCAGCGAGCAGCCGGCCTCCAGGTCCGGGATCAGCACGGTCTTGCCCGGGGCCAGGATCTTGGCGCTCTCGGCCATGAAGTGGACGCCGGCCAGCACGATCAGCTCCGCGTCGCTGTCGGCCGCGGCGCGGGCCAGGGCCAGCGAGTCGCCGGTCACGTCGGCCACGCCGTGGAAGATCTCCGGCGACTGGTAGCTGTGCGCCATGATCACTGCGTCGCGCTCGCGCTTGAGCGTGCGGATCGCGTCGATCCACGGCAGGTGCAGCGGCCACTCCAGGCACGGCAGCAGCGGCTCGAGGGTGGCGCCCAGTCCGGCGTAGCGCGTTTCCAGTTCCGGGTCCCAGCGCGGGTGGGTGGCGGAGGCGCCGCTCACGGCCGGTGGCCCGCGTGCGCATCGCGCGCCGCGCGCAGCAACTGGCTGCCGCGGCGCAGGACGATGCGCAGGCCCAGCGGCAGGTCCTCCCAGGGCAGGCGGTCGAGCAGGTTGCGCACGGTCAGGCCCAGCTCGACGTCGCCGGTCAGGAGCAGGCGGCGCTGGAAGAACAGCGTGTCGGCATCCTCCTGGCGGCTGGCCAGGCCGAGCAGGTCGGTGGCGCTGCCGCGCACGGTCGCCTCGGCCGGCGCGTCGCACGCGCGCAGCCGCCGCCCGTCCCAGGCGAACACCCAGGCCAGGCCCAGGTCCTGCACCTCGATGCCGAGCCTGCGCCCGCACACCAGTTCGAGCAGGCCCGGGTCCAGCCGCCGCACCGCCCGCGCCAGCACGCGCTCGGCCAGCGGCGCGTGCGCGGCGCGCGGCAGGCGTCGCAGCAGCGGCTTCCAGCGCCGCGGCGGCGGCAGCAGGCGCAACAGGCGACGGGGGGCGGGCACGGACGAGGGCAGGGAAGGCATGGGGATCGGCACCGGAGGGCCGGCAGCGCCGGCCTGCGCCTGCTGCCGGCAGGCATCGGAGATCAGCACGTGCATCAGGGCGTCGGCGGTGTCGCCGGGCACGCCCACGCGCGCGGCCACCCGCCGTGCGCGCGACAGCACGCCCGCTTCGCGCTCGCCGTCGCGGACCGGCAGGCCCGCCAGGCGCTTGCTGCGCTGGACGGTACCGACCAGGCGGCCGCGCAGCCCGGCCAGGGCCACGACCGCATCGTCGACGTGGTCGATCGCGTGGCGTGCGCCCGCCAGCGTCCCGGCGGCGATGCGGTGCGCCGCGTGGTCCGGAGAAAAGGGCGGCGGCATCGGCAGACCTCTGGGCGTGTGCATGCGGGTCCGCGGCAAGGGGTGGGCGCGACGATGCTAGCGACGGTGCGGCGCTCCGCTCCTGATCCAGGTCAAGTCCACGCCGATCGGTACCCCGGCCTGCAGGACCGGCCCGCGGGGCCGGCTCATTCCGGTGGCGGCGCATCCTCCGGCGCTGCCGCACCGGCCGCGCCGCATGGGCCGGATGCATGCAGCGCCAGCGCGGCGGGCAGCACCGCGCCGTCGTAGACCGACTGCGCCTGCGCTGCGTCGAAGTCGGCATGCCTGCGCTTGCGCACGCCATGGTCGGACAGGGTCAGGTGCGCGTCGGGTTCCACGCCGGCGCGTTCCAGGCAGGCGCGCACGCAATGCAGCACGCAGCCGTCGAGGGCGAGGATCGGCCGGCCGGACTGCGCGGTGCGCACCAGCCCGGCCACGCCGCCGCCGACGCCGGCGATGCACGACATCTCCGCCGCGCCGGCGCGGTCGAGCCACAGCGCCATCTGGTTGGCCATCTGCGCGGCGCTGGAGCAGCCCGAACAGCTGTAGACGAGCGGTGGCTTGGTGGTCATGGGGTCGCTCCCTGTGGATGGCCATGTTCGTGGCGGAAATCGCGCGCGCGATGCAGGCAGCGCAGCAGACAGCCGGCGCTGGTGGCGTAGGCGAGCGCCAGCGCGATGCCGGCGGCCCGGGCCAGGGCCGGCCAGGCCAGCGCGGCCAGCAGCAGGCCCGCCGCGGCCAGGTGCACGCACAGCGCGGCGTGCTTCTCCGCATCGGTGACCAGGCGTCCCACCGCGGGGATGCGCACGCCGCGCGGGCAGTGCCCGCGCAACGCGATCCAGGCGATGAAGGCGACGATCTCCAGCAGCATGCCGTTGACCAGCAGCGGCAGGCCGATGCCCAGCGCGAGCACGCCGGCCAGCATCGCGCCCGGCGCGCCGGCGGCCGCCGCGGTCGCGGCCACGCCGGCGGCGGCCAGCGCCAGGCTGCCCGTGCGCCAGCAGCGGACCAGGGACGGGTTGCGCTGGTGCGGCGCATGCCGGTGCAGCCACAGCAGCGCAGTGGCGAAGGCCAGCGCCGGCAGTGCCAGGGCCAGCGCCGGCACCAGCGCGGGCGCGCCGAGCAGGCGCGCGAGCGCGGCCAGCAGCGGCAAGGACAGCGCGCACGCCAGCCACGCGCCCAGGGCGCGCGGCGGGATCGCCGCCGTGCCCTGGAACATCGGCACGGTCACGCTGCCGACGGCGGCGAGCAGGCCCAGCATCCAGCCACCGAGGCCCAGCGTGGCGTGCGCGTCGACCAGCCGGTCCAGCGGCAGCGCGATGCGTCCGGCCAGCACCGCCGCGGCGAGCAGGCCCAGGGCCACCGTCGCCAGCAGCGCCGCCAGCGCCGCGCCGATCCCGCCGCGCAGCAGGCGTTGCGCGCCCGCGCGCAGCAGTGCCGGCAGCGGCGGCAGGGCCACGCACAGCAGCGCGGCGGCGAGCAGGGCGGACGCCGGCAGCAGCAGCGCGTGGTCGCGGTACAGGGCCAGCACGAACAGGCCCAGGCCCAGGTTGAGCGCGGCGTGCGCCAGCGGCGCCAGGCGCGCACCGGGCACCGCGGTGGCCGCGGCCACCGGCAGGAACTGCAGCAGGCTGCCGAGCATCGCGTTGCCGAGCACGCCCAGGGTGAACACGTGCACCAGCGCCACCGCCGGCGGCGCCCAGCGTCCGCCGGCGAGCGCTTCCGGCGATGCGGCCAGCAGCCCGCCGGCCAGCACGCCCCACAGCGGCGCGGTCAGCAGGAAGCGCAGTGGCCGCGGTGCGGGCGGCGCGCGGGTGAGCGCCAGCCCGGTCATCGTGCGGCGGGCGGGTCGGCCGGCAGCATCGCGGCGTCCGCCAGCCAGCACACGGCGATGCGCGCGGCGCCGTCGTCCAGTTCGTCCAGCCGCCAGGCGTAGCCCTGCTGTTCGAGCATCGGCAGCAGCGGCCCCGGGCGGTGCGGGGTGAGCGCCTGCAGGCAGGCGCCGGGCGGCAGCGCGTCGAGCGCATCGAGGATGCGCTGCATCGGTTCGGGCGGCGGCAGGTGGCGCAGGTCGAGCAGGGCGTGCATGGCGGGGTCCGCGGGGTCGCGATGGCGCCACCATCGCAACCCCGCCGGGCCCGCGCCTTGACCTGCATCAGGCCGAAGCGGCATCGGTGCACGCAGGCGCGCCGCCGCACCGCCGCACCGCCGCGCCCACCCCGCGGCGGCGGGCGGCCGCGGCCTTTCATGTAAAATCGCCGACTTTTGAGCGGCATCGTGGCCAAAGCGCACCAGCGGACACCGGTCCCGGGGCCGGCATTCATCCGCCTGCTGGCCCGCGTCACCGGCGTGGACATTCCCGCGTCCAGCCCGCCCGTGGCCGGGCGGCTGGGCCAATGGATCGACTGGAACCGGGCGGTGGCGCTGTCGGCGGCGCTGGACGGGCGGCTGCCCGCAGCAGCCGACGATGCGCCGGTCCTCGACGGCGGCGAGTCCGATGCCGCGGCCGCGGCCTGTGCCCGCGCGCGGCGCGCGCTGGAGGAGGCGATCGCCGGGCCTGGCCCCGCCGGCGTCCGCGTGCAGGCCGCCGGCCTGCCTCCGGATTTCGCGCCCTACCGCCAGCACTACCTCGGCCTGCAGCGTTCGATGCAGGCCGCCACCGGCCCGCTCCGCGGCCGCCTGCGCGACCTGCTCGGCCGCCGCTCGCCCGCGGCGGCGCGGCTGGCCGAAGTGGACGCGGTGATGGAGCTGGCCCTCAGCCCGCGCGAGCAGGCGCTGCTGGCCACCGTGCCGGCGCTGCTCGGCGAACATTTCGAGCGCCTGCGCGCCGCCGCGCCCGACGCGGCGCGCGGCGACTGGCCGGCGCGCTTCCGCCACGACATGCAGCGCGTGCTGCGCGCCGAGCTCGACGTGCGCTTCCACCCGATCGAAGGCCTGCTCGCGGCCCTCCGCCACTGATTCCCGGAACCCCATGACCCGACATCCCCTGCATACCCTCCTGTTCCTTGCCGGCCTCGCCGTGGTCGGCTGGATCGGCGCCGGCTACGTCGGCAGCAATGCGCCGGGCGTGGCGGTGACCCTGGTGATCGGCGCCTGCTACGTGGCCGGCGCCCTCGAACTGCATCGCTACCGCCAGGCCACCGCCGCCCTCGCCCGCGCGCTCGACGACACCTCTTCCGCGGCCGGGGGGCTGGGCCCCTGGCTCGAACGCCTGCCTCCGGCCCTGCGCGATGCGGTGCGCCTGCGCGTGGAGGGCGAGCGCACCGCGCTGCCCGCGCCGGCGTTGACCCCGTACCTGGTCGGCCTGCTGGTGCTGCTGGGCATGCTCGGCACGCTGCTGGGGATGATGGCCACGCTGCGCGGCACCGGCCTGGCGCTGGAAAGCGCGGCCGACCTGGACGCGATCCGCGGCTCGCTCGCCGCACCGGTGAAGGGACTGGCCTTCGCCTTCGGCACCTCGATCGCCGGCGTGGCCAGTTCGGCGATGCTCGGCCTGCTCTCGGCGCTGTGCCGGCGCGAGCGCCTGCACGCGGTGCGGCGGCTCGATGCGGCGATCGCCACGTCGCTGCGCGCGCACTCGCGTGCGCACCGGCGCGAGGAATCCTTCCGCCTGCAGCAGCAGCAGGCCGGCCTGATGCCGGCACTGGTCGAGCGCCTGCAGGCGCTGATGGCCGCGCTCGAACAGCGCGACCTCGCCACCGGCGAGCGCCTGCTCGCCAGCCACGAGGCGTCGAACGCACGTGCCGAGGCCGCCTACGCGAAGCTGGCGGCGTCGCTGGAGCAGTCGCTGCAGGCCGGCGTGGCGGCCAGCGCGCGCGCCGTCGGCGATGCCCTGCAGCCGGCGATGGAGGCCACGCTCGCTGGCCTGGCGCGTGGCACCGCGGCCATGCAGGACAGCGTCGCGCAGGCCGTGCGCGACCAGCTCGACGGCCTGTCGACCGGCTTCGCCGGCGCCAGCGCCGCGGCCACCGCCCGCTGGGACGCGGCGCTGGCCGCGCAGCGCGTGGCCAACGAACGCCTCGCCGCGGACGTGCAGGGCGCGCTGGAACGCTTCGCCGCCACCTTCGAGCAGCGCTCGGGGGTGCTGCTGGACGGCGTGTCCGCGCGCCTGGACGGCGATGCCGCGCGGGTCGCCGACGCCTGGCAGCAGGCGCAGGCGCGGCAGGAGGCGGCCAGCGGCGCGCTCGCCGAGCGCAGCGCGCGGGCGCTGGCCGCGGTGACGGGTGGCTTCGAACGGCAGGCCGCGTCGCTGGTCGAGGCGGTGGACCGCTCGCACGCGCAGCTGCAGCAGCAGCTGGCCGCGCAGGATGCGCAGCGGCTGGACGCGTGGGCCGGGCAACTGGCCGCGACCGGCGCCGCGCTGCGCGAGGACTGGGAGCGCGCCGGCGCGCACGCCGCCGCGCGCCAGCAGGAGATCTGCGATGCGCTCGCCGGCAGCGCCCAAGCGATCACCGCCCAGGCGCAGGCGCACGCGCGCGAGACGATCGCCGGCATCGAGCGCCTGGTGCAGGCCGCCGCCGAAGCGCCGAAGGCCGCGGCCGAGGTCATCGCCGAGCTGCGCCAGAAGCTGTCCGACAGCATGGTCCGCGACACCGCGCTGCTGGACGAGCGCAACCGGATGATGGCCACGCTCGAGACCCTGCTGGCCGCGGTCAACCACGCCTCCAGCGAACAGCGCGGCGCGATCGACGCCCTGGTCGCGACCTCCGCCGACCTGCTCGACCGGGTCGGCGCCCGCTTCGGCGAGCAGGTCGCCGGCGAGACCGGCAAGCTCGAGGCGGTCTCCGCGCAGGTGGCCGTCGCCGCCGCCGAAGTGGCGAGCCTGGGCGAGGCCTTCGCCTCGGCCGTGCAGCTGTTCGGCCAGGGCAACGGCGAACTGCTCGACCGGCTGCAGGCGATCGAGGGCGCGCTGGACCGCTCGCTGGCGCGCAGCGACGAACAGTTGGCCTACTACGTCGCGCAGGCCCGCGAAGTGGTCGACCTGAGCATGCTCGCGCAGCGGCAGATCATGGCCGACCTGCAGCGGCTCGGCGGCGCGCGCGCGACCGAGGCCGAGGCCGCATGAGCCTCGACGCCGACGCCGATACCGGGCTGGGCACGCCGGTGTGGGCCAGCTTCGCCGACCTGATGTCGGTGCTGCTGGGTGCGTTCGTGCTGGTCCTGCTTGGCGTGATCGCCATGCAGGCCGAACTGGCCGGCCGCCTGGACCAGGAGGTGCAGCGGCGCCAGGCCGAGGCGCAGCAGCGGCAGGCGCTGGAACAGGCGCTGGCGGTGCCGCTGGCCGCGGGCCGGGTGACCCTGGTCGACGGGCGCATCGGCATCCGCGGCAACGTGCTGTTCGCGCTGAATTCCGACCAGCTGCAGCCGGAAGGCCGCGAGCTGCTGCGCAGCCTGGCCGCGCCGCTGGCCGGCTACCTGCAGGCGCGCGAGGAGATCCTCATGGTCAGTGGTTTCACCGACGACCGCCAGGTGCGCGAAGGCAATGCCCGCTTCGCCGACAACTGGGAACTGTCCGCGCAGCGCGCGCTGACCGTGACCCGGGCCCTGGTCGCCGAGGGCGTGCCGGCGGCTTCGGTGTTCGCCGCCGCGTTCGGCTCGAGCCAGCCGGTCGGCCCGAACACCGACGAGGAAGGCCGCGCCCGCAACCGGCGCGTGGAGATCGCACCGATGCCGCGGCCGCGGGCCACGCAGGCGAACGATGGCCGCTGACGCAGCCCGCGCCCGGCTGCAGGCGTGGCGCGCGCAGGGCGCCGAGCGCCTTGACCCGCTGCGCTTCGCGGTCCTGGAGTCGCTGGCGGCACGCGCGCCGCAGCATGCCGGCCGGGCGCGCGAACTGCTGGAGCAGCGCCTGTCGGGCCTGCTCGGGGCCTACGCGGAAGACCTCGCGCGCGTGGCGGCCGGCGAGCGTGCGGCGACAGGCACGGCGGCGGTCCCGTGCAGCGCGCTGGGCGGACTGCTCGCGCACATGGCGCGACCTGCGGCGACGGCCGATGCCGTCGCGACCGGGGAGCAGGCCGCGGCGACGCCGGCAGACGCGGAGCTGCCGATGCTGGACGAGCTGCGCGCGGTCTGGTCGCGCCTGCGCAACGACAGCCAGCTGCGCGAATCGCTGGAGCAGGTGCCCGCCGATGCCGGTCCGCTCAACTCGGACATGCTGGTGCACCGCGCGCTGCAGCTGATGCAGTCCGTCTCGCCCGGCTACCTGCAGGAATTCATCGCCTACGCCGACACGCTGTCGTCGCTGCAGCCGCTGCGCGAGAGCGCCGCGGGCGCGGTGGGCGGGAGCGCCGCCGCCGGTGCGCGCAGGCAGGCGCGTCCGCGTCCGCGCAAGCGCGCGGGTTGAGGCCGCAGGCCGCGCCGCTTCCCGATGGCCGCGTTCAGTCGGGCCCGGCGTCCGCCGGTGCGTGCGCATCGGCCGTGTCGGTCGACAGCCCGGCCGCCTGCCACGATTCCTGCAGGAGCGGGCAGGCCGGTCCGCAGGGATCGGGCAGTTCCAGTTCGCTCAGGTCCATGGCGTGGCTCCGCGGGCGTCAGCCCAGAAGCAGGTAGAACGCACCCAGCGGGTGGTGGGTGCGGGCGATGCAGTACACCTGCAGGAAGCACAGGCCGGCGGCCACGACCAGCGCCGCGCGTACCGCCGTGCGCCGCTGCGGGCGGAAGGCAAGGATGCCCAGCACCACGTAGGCGGCGACCAGGCACAGCTTGGCCAGCAGCCAGCCGTTGGCGTAGAGCTCGCGCGGCAGGATCGTCAGCAGCATGAGCGCGGCGGTCAGCAACACCGTGTCGACGGTGTAGCTGAGGTAGCGCACCGGGGCCAGCCGCGGCCAGCGCATGCCGGCGACCAGGGCCAGCGCGCGCAGGGCGAAGAACGCGCCGCTGGCCAGCGCGGCGGTGACGTGGACCAGCTTGATCTCGGGGTAGAAGGCGATCATTGCGCAGGGCGGCTCAGCCGGGACGCCCGTCGCGCCGCGGGGTCAGGTAGATGTGGCCGATCCGCACCACCCACGGCGACAGCGCGACCAGCCAGCCGATCGCCGCCAGCGCCTGCCACAGGCCCGGATCGGGCAGCACGTCGGCGAGGACGCGCAGCGTCGCCACGACCTGGATCGCGGCGAAGGCGAACCAGGCGATGCCGTACATCCGCAGCGGCTGGCCGGAGTGGCCCTGGGTGACGCGGGTGACCATCGCCACCAGCAGGCTGCCGAAGAAACCGACGAACAGCGCGTGCATCGGCGCGCGGCCAAGGATGAACTCGCCCGTCAGCAGGTAGGTCAGGCTCTGCACCAGGTACAGGGCGAAGGTGACCGGCAGCCATGCCGTGCCGATGAACAGCACCGCCAGCAGGCCCGGCATCCTTCCCCGCGGCCACCAGCGGTACACCGCCCAGCCGGTGAGCACGAGCAGCGGCGCGTCGGCCAGCCACAGCCACGCGTAGGCATGCACCAGTTCCAGCCCCAGGTGGACCATGGCCAGCGCCCAGACCGCGCCCAGCCACGGCAGCGGCCGCCAGGCCTTGTAGCCGGGCACGGCATTGCCGGCGAAGAACGGGAACATGCGGTGCGCCACGGTCACGTACACCGGCAGCAGCAGGCCGAAGCCGCCGAGTTTGATGCTGGCGAACGCCCACCGCGCGTCCGCGCCGAGCACGAAGGCGAGGAACATCGCCACCCCCAGCCAGCCCAGCAGCAGTGCGGCGAAGCACGAGCGCGCATGCCAGGTGCGGCCCTTCTCGTCGGCCAGCCGCCGGCCCAGGATCGCCAGTCCCGCGCTCCAGCCGGCCAGCGCCATCCACAGGCCCACGGTCAGCCCCGCTTCCCAGCCGGCCGCGCCGAGCAGGATCGCCAGCTGCCCGCCCATCAGCCCCAGCCCGACCGGCACGTAGTGCCAGCGTTCCAGGTCGGGCAATCCCATCCAGCGCGGGAACACGGTCAGCAGGAAGCCGAACACGAAGCTGGGCAGCACCAGGTACTGCATGAGGAAGGCGTGCAGCCACCCGGGCGGAATCGCCAGTTGCGGCATCGTCCACAGGCCCCAGCGCACCGACGCCAGCCACAGCGCCCACCACCCCATCGCCAGCAGCACATTGGATGCGCCGATGAAGAACATCAGCCGGTGCGGCGCGTGCGCCAGCCAGCGTGGCGAGGCGGAGGGAGGCCGCGCGGGGGGCAGGGGAGTGACCTCGATGTGCATGGCCGACAGTCTGTGACGGGGCGCGTGATGGCGCCTTGACCCAGGTCAGGCGGATACCGATCGGCCGCGGCGAAGCCGCTTGACCGCGGTCGGGGTCGCGGCCGGGGCGGCCGCCTGGAGTCGCTGCTGTCCACAGGTCCTTCGAGTGCCAGATCACCTGCGGGTGGTCATGCGTGCCGCGCTCCCTGGATGCCGGCGCCGCCCGGGAAGATCGGCAGCGCCTCCCGGGGAGACTGTCACCGAACGCAGCCCTTCTTCCAACGACGGAATCGAATGGCACCAGTGCCCGTGGGGAATACGTGGCATGCGCCCGTGGCGTCGCCTGCGGCACGCCCCGAAAACATCGGGGCCGCACGATGGCGGCCCCGACGGGTGTTGCGTGGTGGCGGGACTCAGTGCTTCGGCACGATCGCCGCCGCTGCGACCGCCGTTGCCGACGGCACCGGCGCCTCCCGCTTCGGCGCCACCCACAGCCGGAACACGAACCAGGCCAGGGCCAGCGCGCCGACGCTGAACAGCGTGTCGGCTGGCACGCGCATCCACACCAGCAGGTCGACGATCGGCTGCTGCATGAACTCGGCCGAGCGTGCGTACCAGTAGCCGTTCTCCACTGCGGCGTCGAGCTGGAGGATGCCCAGCGGCAGCAGGGTCAGCAGCGACATGCCGGCCAGGCCGATGTTGAGCGACCAGAACGAGGTCTTCAGCAGGCGTTCGCTCCAGACCAGGTCCGGCTTCAGGCCGCGCAGGCAGAACAGCATCAGGCCGATGCCGAGCATGCCGTACACGCCGAACATCGCGGTGTGGCCATGGTTGGCGGTCAGGTTCAGGCCCTGCATGTAGTACAGCGGCAGCGGCGGGTTGATCAGGAAGCCGAACAGGCCGGCGCCCACCAGGTTCCAGAACGAAACCGCGAGGAAGAACATGATCGGCCACTTGTACCTGGCCATCCACGGGGTGGCCTTGCCCAGCCTGTAGTTGTGGTAGGCCTCGAAGCCGACATAGGCCAGCGGCACCACTTCCAGCGCCGAGAAGCTCGCGCCCAGGGCGATCACCGCCGTCGGCGTACCGGTGAAGTACAGGTGGTGCAGGGTGCCCAGCACGCCGCCGGCCATGAACACGATCGTGGCGAACAGCACCGCCATCGTCGCCGACTTCACCTGCAGCAGGCCCAGGCGGGTGAACAGGAAGGCGATCACCGCCACCGCGAAGACCTCGAAGAAGCCCTCGACCCACAGGTGCACGACCCACCAGCGCCAGTACTCGACCATCGACAGGTGGGTGTGCTCGCCCCACATCAGGCCCGCGGCGTAGAACACGCCGATCGCGACCACCGACAGGAACAGCAGGCCGACGATCGAGCGCGACTCGGCGCCCTTGCGCATGGCCGGCCACAGCGCGCGGCCGACCAGGGTCAGCCACAGCAGCAGGCCGACGAACAGGAACCACTGCCAGAACCGGCCCAGGTCGACGTATTCCCAGCCCTGGTGGCCGAACCAGAAGTTGTGGGCCAGGCCCAGC
>CAZBDE010000004.1:0-37893 GCA_964490415.1 uncultured Pseudoxanthomonas sp.
ACCCGGACCGGCAGGCCGGAATGCCCCTGCGGGCCGCGAACGCCGCCCGGGTCAACGCCGCATGGAGCCGCCTGCGCCTGGGCGAACGCATTGCGGACGGCCAGCACGATTCGCCTGCGCCGCCCACCGGCCGCGTACAGCAGCGCTGGGTCCGGACAGAGATCGCAGCCAGTCCCCGCCGATGGACGTGGCCGGTGCTGCTGTTGCCGGGAGCCATCGGCCTGGGCTGGCTCTGGCTGGCGATCAGCCCCCACCCGGTTCCGACGCTGCCCGGCCCGGTGCAGGGGCCGGGCCCCGGTCCGGTTCCCGAAGCGCTCGTCGCCACACCCGCGGCCGTACCTGCGCGCGACCGCAGGGTCTCCGAACCGGTCGTCACGTTGCCCGTCAGCGTGCAGGAAACGGTCGAGCCCGTGGTCCCGGGCGAAGTGGCTCCCGATACCGTGGTTGCCGGCACGGAGCCCGCGCCCGCACTTGTACCCGCGACCGCAATGCAGGCCGATCCACCCGCCGGCACCGCGCCGGCCACGCTCGCGACGCTTGCAGCCGCACCGGCCGCCGACACCGGCATGGCGGTCGAGCCCGCGCCCGTACCCTCCGCAAGCACGTCCGCGGCCGCCTCCGATCCGGGCACCGCTTCGGCGTCCTCCGCCCCCGGCAGCCAGGCGCGCGATGCAGCCGCATTCGAACGGGTCGGGCAGCTGCTCACCTACCTGGCCCAGCCCCAGCCGGTGCCACCCCCGATCTGGCACAGCGGCCATGCCCTGGATGCCGCCGATGCCGTGCGCCGGGAGCTGGGCGGCAAGTCCCGCCGCGCGCAACCGCGCATCCTCAGCAACCAGGCGCTATGGGATATCGATGCGGAACGGGTCGATCTGCGCCTGCCGGTGGAACCGGCCGGGCGTCGCAGCACCGACCCGCGCTGGCTGCACGCGGTCCTGCGCTGGCACGACGATGCCTGGTGGGTCGAATCCGTGGCGTTGGCACCTGCGCCATGAAGCCATGGGCGCGGGCCGGCGTGCTGGTGGGCCTCGGCCTGCTGGCCGCATATTCCAGCTACCGGGTCGTGGCGCACAGGCTGGCTGACGTCGCGGCCGCGGACCGTCCGGAGGATGCGCTGGCCTGGATCCCGGGGCATCCGGCCGCGCTGCTCGCCCTGGCCGACCGCCAGCTGCGGGCAGGCGACCACGAGGCCGCCGTCGCCACGGCCACCCGGCTGCGGCAGGCCGCCCCACTGGAGGGAGGCGCCTTGCGCATCCTGGCCCAGGCGGCGGATGCCGCCGGCGACGCCGCACAGGCGCGCGACCTCTACGTGCAGGCCGTCGCGCTGCGTCCCCGCGATGTCCGTTCGCGGGCCTGGCTTGCACACGACGATCTGGAAAACGGACGGTATCCGCAGGCGCTGGAGCAGTTCGACCGGATCCTGCGCGTATCGCCGGGACTGGCCCGCACCCTGCTCCCGGCCATGGCGCAGCTGTCCGCGGACCCCGGTTTCGTCGAGGCGCTGGTGCCGGTGCTGGCCCGCCAGCCCTCCTGGCGGCCGGCGTTCCTGCGCGAACTCTGGCGCAGCCCGTATCCGCAAGCGGCCGCCGCGGTGATGGACGGCCTGGGCCGCACCCATGCGCTGGCGCCGCAGGAACACGCGCAATGGATGGAAGAACTGCTCCGGCAGGGACAGTGGAACCTGGCCTATGCGCACTGGGCCGGCACCTTGCCCGCCGGCGCCCGGCTGACGCCGGTCTACAACAGCGGATTCGGGCAGGTCCCGGAAGGGCGGGGATTCGACTGGCGCCTGCCGGCACTGCCCGGGGTCACGGTGACCTTCGAATCCGCCGCCGGGGCAGCGGGCCAGGCGGCGCGCATCGAATTCCGCGGCCGGCCGGCCGCGCATGCCGGGCTGGAGCAGGCGCTGCTGCTCGCGCCGGGCCGGTACCAGCTGCAGGCCCGCGTCCGCAGCGACGACCTGCGCAGCGATCGCGGCCTGGAATGGGTGGTCGAGTGCGCCCCTGGCCGGCGTGTGCTCGGACGCAGCGACCCTCTCGCCGGCAATTCCGGATGGACCACCCTGCGCGCCTCGATCGACGTACCCGAGGAGTGCCAGGGGCAGTGGCTGCGCCTGCGCAACCCGGCGCCGCCCGGCCCGGCCCAGTCCATTTCCGGCCGGGTCTGGATCGACGAGGTCCGGATCGATCCGCTGCCGGCACCCGTGCCGGGCGCACCGGCCGCAGCCCCGCCAGTTGCCGGCCTGCAACCGTGACGTTATGCTCGTTTCGCGCCTGTTCCATCCGGCCCTCGGGCCATGGCTCCGCCAATGCGGGAAAAGCACACGGCTCGTCCCGTCAGTCGACGATCAGGGGGAATGCATCCATGAAGAAGTCCACTTCGCTGCTGGCGGTCGCGCTTGCCGTATTCGCGCTGCCGGCCTGGGCCCAGGATGGCGCGATCGCCACGCTGCAGGCGCAGACCGGCAATGTCACGATCAGCACCGGCGGCGAGTTTTCCACCGCCGAAACCGGACAGCGCCTGCAGGCGGGCAACCGCCTGATGCTGACGGAAGGCAGCAGCGCCAGCCTGCTCTACGACAACGAGTGCACCCTCAGCTTCAGCCAGCCGGGCGTGTTCGCCGTCCCGGCCGACTGCAAGCCCAAGGGCGCAGCCGCCACCGGCAACGGCAACAACGCGGCGGTCATCGGCGGAATCGCGGCAGGTGCGGCCGCCATCGCCCTCGCGGCGGGCGGTGGTGATGATGGTGATGGTGATCTCACCGCGACGCCGCAGACGCCTGTGCCGCCGCCGCCCGTGAGCCCCTGAATCCGGCATCAGGTCATCCGCTGCTCAGCAGGATGGCGCAACTCCGGCGGGGCAGGCGTGATGCCTGCCCCGTTTCCGTTTCCGGCCGCCGATGATCTCCACCCCCCCAAGACCGCAACGCCTGTTCGCCGGCCTGGTGCTGGTCCTGCTGGTGCTCGCCTTCCTGACCGGAGGCGGGTCCATGGACCATGGCTGGGGCGATGTGGCCACCCAATTGCTGGCGTGGCCGGTGCTGCTGCTGGCGGTCGCCCGGCTGGCGTGCGACGGCACGCCGGCGCAACGCCGGGCGGGCATCGCCGCGGCACTGCTGCCGGCCGGCATCGCCGCGCAATGGATCGCCGGTGCGACCTTCGCGCCCTGGGCCACCGAACGGGCCCTGTGGGCGCTGCTGCCGGCGGTGGCCCTGTACCTGGCGGCGATCGTGCTGCCGCGTCGCAACCTGCCGCGATTGGCCTGGGCGGTGATCGTGCTGGCCGTGGCGAGCCTGGCGCTGGGTTTCCTCCAGCTGGGGGCGCCCCGGGACAGCCTGCTCAACCCGTTCCCGGCCCTGAGGCCGGCCCTGGGCGGCGTGTTCGCCAACCCCAACCACCAGGCCACCGCGCTGGCCATCGCCCTGGTGCTGCTGCTGGCCTGGGGGTTCGGCGATGCGCCGGTCGCAGCGCGCGACCGCCGCTGGTGGGCATCGCGCGTGGCCGCCGCGGGACTGGGTCTGTTCCTGCTGGCGGGCCTGCCATTGACCGGCTCGCGCGCCGCGGTCCTGATCGCGGCCGGCGCGCTGCTGGCGGTCCCGCTGTGCAACGGCTGGCTGGGACGTCGCCTGCGCCACCGCACCCAGCGCCGGTTCGGCCTGGCCGCCGGCATCGCCGGGGGTCTGCTGGCCGCCCTGCTGCTGGTCGCCGCCAGCAACTGGGTGCGCTTCGACCAGCAGCATGAATCGCGCACCGAGCTGTTCGCCGCCACCGCGCGACTGGCCGCCGAGGCGATGCCCTGGGGCATCGGCGCCGGCGGCTTCGTCCCCTGGTTCGAAGCGCACGCGCCGGCATCGCTGCTGCAGTGGGAATACGTCAACCACGCGCACAACGAATACCTGCAGTGGTGGCTCGAAGGCGGGATCACCGGCCTGGCCTGGATCGCGCTGCTCGTCGTCGGCATGGGGTGGACACGGCCACGCCCGGGACGCGACCGCCGGCCCGGCTGGCTGGCGACCGGCAGCTGGCTGGCGGTGGCGGTGGTGCTGGCGCACAGCCTGGTGGACTACCCGCTGCGCACGCCGGCGCTGATGTCGGTGACGGCGCTGCTGGCCGGGATCGCGGTGTCGTTCACGCTGGCGGCCGCGCCGCAGGAGCGGCGGGAAATTGGTGCGACAATGCCGGACGGCGAACGTGCCCGGACATGAACGGATCGCCGTGCATCCAGACCGCACGCGCATCTGCGGATGCCGGCGGATGCAGGGCCGGGCGGGGCAGTGGAAACAGGGGGACGCATGCGATTCACCAGGACAGCCGATGATGCGCGGATCGCCATCGTCGGGCTGGGTTATGTCGGCCTGCCGCTGGCGGTGGAGTTCGGCCGGCAACGCGACACCGTCGGCTACGACATCGACGACGCGCGCGTGGCGGAACTGCGCGCCGGGCGCGACGGCACGCTCGAGGTTTCCCCCGAAGAACTGGCGGCCGCACGCCACCTGCGCTTCAGCGGCAACCTCGAGGACCTGCGCGACCGCAACACCTACATCGTCACCGTCCCCACCCCGATCGACGAGGCCAAGCGCCCGGACCTGACCCCGCTGGTGAAGGCCAGCGAAGCGCTCGGCCAGGTGCTCAAGCCCGGCGACGTGGTGGTGTACGAATCGACCGTCTACCCCGGCTGCACCGAAGAGGTGTGCGTGCCGATCCTCGAACGCGTGTCGGGCCTGGTGTTCAACCGCGACTTCTTCGCCGGCTACAGCCCCGAGCGCATCAATCCGGGCGACCGCCAGCACCGCGTCACCAGCATCCTCAAGGTCACCTCCGGCTCGACCCCGGAAGTGGCCGACCACGTCGATGCGCTGTACGCCGGCATCATTACCGCCGGCACCCACAAGGCCAGCAGCATCAAGGTGGCCGAAGCGGCCAAGGTGATCGAGAACACCCAGCGCGACCTCAACATCGCCCTGGTCAACGACCTGGCCATGCTGTTCAACAAGCTGGGCATCGACACCCTGGAAGTGCTGGAAGCGGCCGGCACCAAGTGGAACTTCCTGCCGTTCCGCCCCGGCCTGGTCGGCGGCCACTGCATCGGCGTGGACCCCTACTACCTGACCCACAAGGCCCAGGAGATCGGCCACCACCCCGACGTGATCCTGGCCGGCCGACGCACCAACGACGGCATGGGCGCCTACGTGGCCGACCAGACCCTGAAGCTGATGCTGCGCAAGGGCATCAACCCGGTCGGCGCGCGCGTGCTGGTGCTGGGCCTGGCGTTCAAGGAGAACTGCCCGGACCTGCGCAACACCCGCGTGGTGGACATCGTGCACGCGCTGCGCGGCTACAACGCACAGGTGGACGTGCACGATCCCTGGGTGGACGTGGCCGAAGCCCGGCACGAATACCGGCTGGACCCGATCGCCGCACCCGAGCACGGTCGCTACGACGCCGTCATCGTCGCCGTCGGCCACGACCAGTTCCGCCAGCTCGGCGCCGCGGGCATCCGCGCCTTCTGCAAGCCGGAGTCGGTGGTGTACGACGTGAAGTACGTGCTGCCGCGCGAGGCGGTGGACGGAAGGCTGTAGTCGCGCCCGTCTTCCTGGGCCGGACTTGATCCCCACAAGCGCATCGCTCAATATAGCTAGCTATATTTTATCGGAGTCTAGCCATGTCGCAGGTGTCCGTAGCCGAAGCCAAGAACCGCCTCTCCGAACTGATCGTGCGGGTGGAGGCGGGCGAAGAGATCTCAGTGACCCGGCATGGCAGACCCGTGGCCCGTCTGGTCGCCGCCGGCCCGGCCAGTGACGAACCTGCGCAACGCATCCGCGTGGCCGAGGCGTTCCGCCAGCTTGCGAACCTGCGACGGGGCGCCAGGCTCGACGACGACTTCAAGGCCGTCGCCCGGGAAGGCCTGGACTGATGCCGTTCGTGCTGGACAACTCGGTGGTCTGCGGCTGGCTGCTGGAGGACCAGGCCACGCCCTACACGGACGCCGTGGCCGACCGCCTGCTGGAAGACCGTGCCATCGCCCCCCCTTTGCTGCGGCTGGAATACGCCAACGTCCTGCGCAGCGCCTGCAGGCGTGGCCGACTCATCGCCCAGCAGGCGCAGGAGGCGATCCAGCAATTGTCGCGGATACCCCTGGAGATCGACCGGGAAACACCCGACGCCTCCCAGCTGCTGGCCTTGTCCCTGCGCTACGACCTGACCAGCTACGACGCCGCCTACCTCGAACTGGCCCTGCGCCGGCAACTGCCCATCGCCACCCAGGACACAGCCCTGGCCGATGCGGCGCGTACAGCCGGCGTCGGCGTGTTCGAGCCCTGACCCCATGCCCGATCTGCAACGTCGAGACCCCCTTCCATGAAAGTCCTGGTCACCGGCACCGCCGGCTTCATCGGCTCCCACGTCGCCATGCGACTGCTGGAGCGCGGCGACGAGGTGGTCGGTGTCGACAACCTGTCCGACTACTACGACGTCGAACTGAAGAAGGCGCGGCTGGCGCGCTTCGCCGCCGATCCGCGCTACACCCACGTCACCGCCGACCTGGCCGACCGCGCCGCCATCGAAACGGTGTTCGCGACCCACCGGCCGCAGCGCGTGGTCAACCTCGCCGCCCAAGCCGGCGTGCGCTACGCGGCGCAGAACCCGCACGTCTACGTGGACAGCAACGTCACCGGCTTCCTGCACGTGCTGGAAGGCTGCCGCCACCACGGCGTGGAGCACCTGGTGTTCGCCTCCACCAGTTCGGTCTACGGCGCCAACACGAAGATGCCGTTTTCCGAACACCAGCCGACCGAACACCCGCTCACCCTGTACGCGGCCACCAAGAAGGCCAACGAGCAGATGGCGCACAGCTACGCGCACCTGTACGGCATTCCCAGCACCGGACTGCGCTTCTTCACCGTCTACGGCCCCTGGGGCCGGCCGGACATGGCGCTGTTCCTGTTCACCAGGGCGATCCTGGCCGGCGAATCGATCAAGGTGTTCAACCATGGCCGGCACAGGCGCAGCTTCACCTACATCGACGACATCGTCGAAGGGGTGATCCGGACGCTGGACAAGGTGCCGGGCAAGAACCCGGACTGGAATGGCGATGCGCCCGACCCGGCCAGCAGCGGGGTGGCACCGTACCGGATCTACAACATCGGCAACGAGCAGCCCGTGGAACTGCTGCGGTATATCGAGGTGCTGGAGCAGTGCCTGGGGCGGAAGGCGGTGATGGAGATGTTGCCGTTGCAGGCGGGGGATGTGCCGGATACGGAGGCGGATGTGTCCGACCTCATCGCTGGTGTCGGCTATCGGCCGAAAGTGTCGGTGGAGCAGGGTGTGGCTGAGTTTGTGAGCTGGTACCGGGAGTATTACCGCACGTGATCGGTCGGTTGCGCCGCTACCTTGCCGGCACCGGGCTGGGGCCAACCCTGGTCAAGGCCGTGACCGGGAGTGCAGGATTGCGGATTGCCGGTATGGGATTCGGCTTCCTGGTCGGGGTGCAGCTTGCACGCAACCTGGGTGCTGAGGGTTACGGCATCTACGGGGTGGCAATGTCGATCATTGCGCTGCTGACAGTGCCGACCGAATTCGGATTGCCGCAGTTGCTGACCCGCGAAGTGGCGGTGGCGAAGGTGAAGCGGGACTGGGGAAGGATGAAAGGCATCCTGCGCTGGTCGTCGCGGGTGTCGCTGCTGATCTCGGCTGTAATTGGCGTGGGCGTGGTGGCCTGGCTGCTGCTGTCGGGCCAAGGGCTGGGCTCCCCGCTGGGCATGACCTTGCTGGCAGGCGTGCTCATGGTGCCCATAGTGGCGCAGCTGTCGATGCGCTCGGCGGCGCTGCGTGGCCTGCAATTAATCGTTCGTGGACAACTGCCGGACGTGTTGCTGCGTCCGATGTGCTACTCGGCGCTGCTGTTCCTGGCGTCGCCGTGGTTCGTGCCGATGACGCCTGCACTTGCCATGGCACTTGGCGTGCTGTCCTCAGCCATGGCCTTGCTTTTGGCGCAGTGGATGTTGCGCTACCAGATGCCTGCAGAGGTTGTGGCTGCCCCCCCGGTAGAGGAGGCGGGCGCCTGGCTGAAAAGCACGGTTCCGATGGCAATGACAGAAGGACTACGCCTGCTGCAGAGTCATTTGTTGATACTGACCATCGGGGTGATGGCGACCGCTGCAGACGTTGGGGTCTATCGTGTGGCTGCATCCGTTGGGCTTCTCCTGGCGTTGCCGGCAGGACTTTTTGCCGGAGTGGGTGCGCCAGTCATCGCCAGACTGCATGCCGCTGCTGACCGTGCGCGCCTGCAGCGATTACTGGGCTGGGCTGCCGTGGGGATGACGGCGGGGTCATTGGTGCTGACGCTTCCCTTCATCCTGGGCGGGAAGCCCTTGTTTGCCTGGGTGTTCGGTCAGGAATTTGCGGCGTCTGCTCCTGTCCTGTTCGTCATCGCGGCCGGCCAGGTTGCATCCTCCTTGTTTGGTGCAAACGCTACGCTGCTCAACATGACGGAGCATCAGAGTGCCGTGACCAGGGCCTCGTCCATCTCGCTAGTGATACTGCTGCTGAGCGCTGCCCCCTTGATCCACTTCTTTGGCGTCATGGGAGCCGCGATCGCCGATGCCGTGGCATTGCTTGTATGGAAGGTCATCCTCTGGAACTCTGCGCGTCACCTCACGTCATTGAAATCCACTATTTTTGCAGTGTTTCCAGATAAATAGTTTTCAGGTGGTTCATCATGATGCCAGTTGTGCCCATGCCCCCTCGCAGCAAGGTGCTATTCTGCACACAGTTCTTTCCGGCAAGATCCGCCAGGAACAGGACCGGCGGGATCATCAGCAATATGAATCTACTGCGCTCACTCGCCGGGATGGCGGATATCCGCATCCTCTCATTTGACACCACTTCCAGTTCCCGCGACTTTGAGGGTGAACCCTTTTCAGTGATTCACCGCCCCGCGCCTGCGTGGCGGGCACTGGCGATTTTCCGCCACTGGATGCCGTTCGTGCGCGCAGAGGTCGGTAGCGCATTGGGCCATGAAGGTGTCATGGACGGAGTGATGGCCACTACAAGCACTCTTGCCGCATTCGACGCAGTGCCTGCGGGTGTAAAGCGCATCGCCATCATCCAGGCCTTCGAGAATTTCGGCTTCAATTGCCAGTGGGTTCCCCTGCGTACCCGAATCACGCTTGGTAAGGGGACGATCCTAAGGAAGTTCCAGGACCGCCGACTCTTGCATTCTGTCGATGCCATCCTGACGAACAGCAGGTTCATGCAGAGGGCGATTTCGGAAAGATTCGGGATCGACCAGAGCCGAATCCATATCCTGCCCCAGCAGGTCGACGTAATGCCCTTGCCTGCAAATGTACCGCAAGGCGTAATCGGGTTCGTGCACCGGGGGCCGGACAAGAACATCGCGCTGGTCTGCAGCGTTGCGCGCCTTGCACCTGACCTGAAGTTTCTGGTTTTCGGCCACGACTCGGACCTGCCTGAAGATTTGCCTTCCAACGTGGAGGTCAAGGGCTGGCGCTCGGATCAAAGTGAGATGTTTGCGTCGGCAGCCTTGTGGCTTGTGCCATCGCTTTGGGCCGAACCATTCGGGCGAGTGTCTATTGAAGCACAGGCTGCGGAGCGCGCCGTGCTTGTCGCCGATTGTGGTGGTCTCCCGGAAACGGTGTTAGATGACCGTTTCCTGCTTCCCGGTTACGACCCGCGAGAGTGGCTGAACCGAATTCGCTTGCTTCTGGAAATTCCTCGTAAAGAGTTGGCTGATAACGGCGCGCAGATACGATCGAAGTTCTCTCCAGACGCGCATGATGCGTGCATCATCAATACCCTTTCCAGCATCCTGAAATCATAATTAAAGAGGCTTCCATGTTGTCTGAGAGGATTCGCGCCATTCCCCGCAAGTTGAAGACCATGGGCGGACTATGGATGGGGCAGGATGCACTAGTGCTGCAATGGGCGACCGAGGGTGTTATCAAAGACAATTGGGGTGACAAGCTGAATCCCTGGATGGCAGAACGAATTTCTGGCCTACGAGTAATCCATCGCGCGGAT
This sequence comes from uncultured Pseudoxanthomonas sp., assembly GCA_964490415.1. GTDB lineage: Bacteria > Pseudomonadota > Gammaproteobacteria > Xanthomonadales > Xanthomonadaceae > Pseudoxanthomonas. The sequence continues at coordinate 10,038 of CAZBDE010000004.1, forward strand.
ATTTACCCGTTCCCTGCAAGACCTGTTCATTTCTGGATTGGAAGCCATCTGGCAACTGCATGTGCAAACCCAAATGCAGTTGTCTGGGGCGCTGGATTCATTTCGGAATCAGTTCCTATCAATGGACACCCCAATGAAATCAGGGCCGTACGAGGGTGGCTATCCAATGAGCGCCTGCGCCAGGCGGGCCTACATGCACCAGACGTCGTTGGCGATGCCGCACTGCTGCTTCCACGATTCTATTCACCAAAACGCGACTGTGAAAGACGGGCCCTTGGCATCATTCCACATTGTTATGAGTGGAATGAGTCATTCTATGTCCGTACTCGCGAATGGGATGACGTCCGGGTTATCGACATCACTGGTGGCATCGAGGAAGTAATCGAACAGATCGTTGCCTGTGACCGAATCATCTCGTCGTCGCTGCACGGCATAATTTGTGCAGACGCGTACGGGATCCCTGCAATCTGGCTACACGCGTCAGATAAGCCAGTTGGAGACGGATTCAAATTCCGTGATTATTTTTCGTCTGTGGGGCGAGTTGATCGCGCGCCCATCAGAGTGGGGGGGGGTGTTACTCGTGCGTTCTTGGAGGATCAGTTCCACGATTATCAAATTGATATCGATCTCGATGCGCTCTGGGAGGCCTGTCCTAGTAATGCGACCCAGAACTAGAGCTTGCGACTGACACATTCAGCATGAGGATTATTGCCTACGGTTATTGCTCCAAAGGAAGCGCTCACACATGTCCAACACTCGAACAGTGGCGATCCTCCTCCCCGACCTTCGCGGCGGTGGTGCCGAGCGAGTTTGTCTGAACCTAGCCAACAACTTCGTCCGTCGCGGGCTACGAGTGCAGATGGTGTTGATGCGCACAGAAGGTGAATTTTTGCCGCAGTTGGATCCACGCGTCGAGGTGGCCGACTTGGGTGTCGCACGGGTACGCAATGCGCTGTGGCCCCTGGTACGTTACTTGCGACAGACACGGCCTACTGCACTACTCGCCAACATGTGGCCACTGACCATCCTTGCTGTACTGGCCCGCATGCTGTCCGGCACACCATGCAGACTGGTAGTGGTAGAACACATCACCTGGTCCGCGTCGCCCTTGGTGCGACGCTGGCGTACCCGCATTACAAGTCGGCTCACTATGCGGTGGCTATTAACCAAAGCCGATGTTGTGATTGCGGTATCGAGGGGGGCAGCCACTGATTTGGAGCAATTCGCCGGTCTACGGACGGGCGCTGTCCAAGCCTTATACAACCCTTTAGTGAAGACAAGCGCCGCAGCACTTGGTTCGCTATCAGCGCGATTTCAGTCGTGGGCTGTTGGCGGCCATAAGCGTGTGCTGGCTGTAGGTGCATTGAAGGCGCAGAAGGATTTCTCTACCCTTCTTAAGGCTTTTTCCCAAGTATCCAGTCAAATCGATGCTCGCCTGCTTATCCTCGGAGAGGGAGAGGAGAGGGCGAAGTTGGAAGCACAGATCCGGACGCTGGAGTTGGAAGGTTTCGTGGACCTTGCCGGTTTCGTGGAGGATACCGCCCCGGTCTATGCACACGCAGATCTGTTCGTGCTTTCTTCCGACCACGAGGGTTTCGGCAACGTTATTGTTGAAGCACTTGAGCAAGGCGTGCCGGTGGTTAGCACAGACTGTCCCTTTGGGCCTCGAGAGATTCTCGAGGATGGTAAGTACGGCGCCCTAGTGCCCGTAGGTGATGTCGGAGCCTTGGCCCAAGCAATGCTGGAGTCCCTACGCACCGCCCACGACCACGCCGCGCTCAAGACCCGCGCCCGCGACTTCGCCGTGGACACGATTTCCGACCAGTACCTGGACCGCCTGCTGCCGGGCTGGCGAGAAAGGAAGAGCGCTTGAAGCTGTTCGCCGCATGGCCTGTGACAGCGCCCAGGAGGTGCCTACCAATGCCTGACCAAGTACGCCCATGTCCGCTGTGCGCGGGATCTTCTGCCAGCATCGGCTTTCCTTTCAGGATCGAGTTCGACGGCCAGCAATTCAACTACCTGCGATGCCACTCATGCCGCAGCGTTTTTGTCGATCCCGTGCCAAGTGACCTGACGTTTGCGCGTATGTATGCGAAGTCCGACTACCACGACTGTCATTACTCGGAGTGTGGCAGCCTGTATTACCGGGCAGCGGCGGCATTGCTGCGTGAATTTGCACCTGAAGGTGCGTCTGTCCTTGATTATGGATGTGGTTTCGGGCACTTCCTGATGGCCGTCCGCACGGCTGGATTCAATGCAACTGGCGTCGAATTTGATGCCGAGGCTGCCGCGCGGGCGCAGCAGGTATCCGGTTGCAAGGTGTATTCGACCGCAGACTTCAACGCACAGGCGGCAGCACAGACGTTTGACGTGCTTCATCTTGGCGATGTGCTTGAACACTTGCCCTATCCTTCAGACACGCAACTGAAGCTGCACACTCTATTGAAGCCTGGTGGACTGCTGTTTGTTGAAGGTCCTTTGGAAGAGAATCCGAGCCCCGTGTATTGGGCATCACGCCTGTTCGGAACACTGAAGCGCTGGCTTCGTCCCGGCTTTGTTGGACAAGGAAAGCCGACTCACCTATTCCGAACCGATGGGCCACAGCAGTTGGCCTATTTCCGGACACTGGACCCCACCTTGCAGTTGCTGCACTGGGAAATCTATGAAACCGCCTGGCCCTACGCGGGTGGCGGCCTGATCAAGTGCGCCATTTCCAGAGCCGCCCTGTGGCTTGGAGGGAAACGCCTGGGCGGGACCACGTTTGGCAATCGATTTACGGGCGTCTTCCGCTTTCAGGGGGCGCCATGAGCGCCGGGATGAGTGCACACGATGCCCTAGCGGTCTGTACGCCTGCACCACCAGCATCTGTCTGGACGCTTGGCCGTGTCTGAGCCAGAGCCCACCACTTCCCGGAGTGCTGCACTGTTCATCAGCTACGACGGACTGACCGACCCTCTGGGTGGTAGCCAGATTCTGCCCTACGTGCGTTCGATCGCCGCGCATCCTCGCAAAATACACGTGCTCAGCTTTGAGAAGCCCGACCGCTATGCGGCCTCGGGGGCGGAATTGGCAGTCCAGCTGGCGAAAGAGGGGGTTGGTTGGACACCGTTGGCGTTTTCGCATGGCGGCAAGCTGGCAAAGGCATGGGACCTGAGCCGCATGTATGCGATGGCGTTCAGACTGGTCGCCGGGCAGCGTTTCTCGATCGTGCACTGTCGCAGCTATCAGGCTGCTCAGGTCGGGCGCCTTCTCAAGCGGCTATTCGGTGTAAAGGTTCTGTTCGATATGCGCGGACTTTGGGTTGATGAGCGCATCGACGGCGGAATCTGGTCGCGCAGGCGCCGCGTGGACCGGCTTGCTTATTCCTATTACAAGCGGGTCGAGCGTGGCTTGCTTGAGTCCGCGGATCATGTGGTTGCGTTAACTCGGCAGGTGGTTCCAGAGCTCAGGCGCATTGCTCCCAGGATGCAAGCAGGTGTCACGGTGATCCCGTGTTGTGCGGATTTCTCGCACTTCGGAATTGCCTCGCTGGATGCAAGGCGAGCCGTTCGACAGCAATTGGGAGTCCCGCAGGATGCGATGGTGCTGTCCTACCTTGGCTCTCTCGGAACGTGGTATTGCCTCGAGGAAATGCTGGCCACGTTCGCCACGGCCGCGCGCTCCCTGCCGAATGTGCACATGCTGATGGTTACACGGGACTGGAAGCCTGAGCACGATGCCCTTTTGGCAAGCCTGGGGGCTGGCCTGAAGCAGCGACTGCATGTTCACGCTGCCGCCAGGGATGAAGTCCCGCGACTTCTCGGTGCAAGTGATGTGATGCTCAGCTACATCAAGCCTGCCTATTCCAAGATGGCCAGCTCCCCGACGAAGCTGGCCGAGGCCTTCGCCTCTGGCGTACCCGCCATTTGCAATCCGGGTATCGGGGATGTGGACGAGCAGTTGAAGTCCCTTGATGCGGGGGTATTGATAGAACTGCCTTTGTCCTCTGATCCGGGAGCTGTGAAGAACGCCATCAGACGGTCGTTGTTGCTGAGGGGCCAAGAACTGCGTGCGCGCGCCAAGCGACAACTCGACCTGGGCCAGGCGGTGGCTGCCTATCGCAAAGTCTATGCAAGACTGGAGCACGTATGATGGGCCTGTGTATTGTCGACGTTTGCGGCACACTGGTTCGCGACGACACCACGCTTGGCCTGCTGGAGTGGCACTTCAGGCAATCTCGCCGATGGCGACTGTGGGGACTTCGCCTTCTGGCGTCGCGTCGCAGCCCCTTGCGGCTTGCTTTTGTAGTCGCCGAGCGAGTCAGCGGTCGACACCTACTGAAGCACCTCATGGTCCACTGGTTGAGCGGGGATCGACCCGAAGACCTATCCAACTCAGCCAACGCATATGCCGGCTGGCTTTTGGCTCAGCGGCGCATCGCTAGCGTACAAGGCGTCATTGAAGGGCATGCCGGACCTCTGCTGCTGGCCTCCTCCAGCTTGGAGCCGGTGGTGAAGTCGCTTGCAGACGCATTGGGCGCACGATTCGTGGCCAGCACCCTGGAGGTTCAGGGCGGACGGTACACCGGCCACTACAGCCAGGATCTGACTGGAAGAAAGCCACAGGCTTTGCGATCACTGCTGGGAGTTGACGCCTTCCATGACTGTCTGGCGATCAGTGACAATCTGACCGACCGCGTCCTGCTGCAATCGGCAGGCATGGCGTATGTCGTTTTGCACAAGCCCTCCCACCGCCATCGCTGGGCAGGACTGGATGCGGAGTACCTGGACGCATGCTGACCCGCCTGGCCTATCTGCTGCCTTTCAGCTATTTCTGGTCGACCCGGCTGCGCAATGGCAGCATCGTCTTTCATCTGCTGTTCGAATGGCTGGCAGCAGTTGTCGTCGTGGTCGTACTGAATCCGGCAAACGAGATGGATGGGCTCTGCATCGCGCTGCTGTCGTATGCAGCATTCATCAGTGTGTATGAAATCGGATACCTCGCCAACGACCTGTTTTCGGCAAGGCACGAGGGCGATGGCCGCCTACGTGGCCCTCAAGGAACGCCTCTGCCATGGGTGGTGGCCTGGGTGCTGGTGCGCGTTTGCCTGGCCCTGCTCATTACGCTTCTCCTGCACAAGACCAATAGCGTGATGTGGTGGACGTTCTTCGGCGGCTTGGCTGTTGTGTTTGCCATGCACAACCATCTGCGTGATCGCGAGTTGAAGGCCGGCACCTTCCTATGGTTGTCCTGGTACCGGTTTATGGCGCCGATCATGTTCGCAGTCTCGGCCACTTATCTTCTCGGCATCGCCTTTGCTTGTGCCATGACGTATTCCGCATTTCGCCAGTTCGGCTACCTGGACAGCAAGGGCTTGCTGGTGATGTCTGGCCGCAAGCGTCCGGTCTTCCGCTGGGCCTTCTTCATGTGGCCACTGCTTGCAGCCGCGGCGTTGTCCCCGGTTGCGGAAGCGAAGGGCTATGTCGTGCTTGTGACGTACTTCGCCGTTGTCGCGAGCGTTGGTGGGGCAATCATATGGCCCCGGGGGTGCAAGTGATTGGCCTCACTTGCCACCGAGCATTGCCGGCACTGTGGCTATGAGCGCAGGCAATGCCAATCACCGGAAGATGGAATGGCTGGACCCCGCCCGCGTGGCACGGGTGATGGATGTCGTCGCAATCAATGCCGGGCGGATGCGCGATGAAGCGTATCGCCGGCCAGGGGAGCGGTAGCGCATGTGCGGACTGGCTGGTTTCCTGCAGTTGTCGGGTTTCGACGCGAGTGCCGCCGAGGCACAGGCGCGAACCATGGCCGATACCCTGCGCCACCGTGGCCCGGATGACGGTGGCGCGTGGACGGACGCCGACGCAGGCATCGCGCTGGCCCATCGGCGGCTGTCGATCCTGGACCTGTCGCCGGCCGGGCACCAGCCGATGCCGTCGGCCAGCAGACGCTGGGTGATCGCCTTCAACGGCGAGATCTACAACCACCTGGCCCTGCGGCGGGAGCTGGAGGCAGCGCGTGCGCCCCTGGGCTGGCGCGGGCATTCGGATACCGAAACCCTGCTGGCCGCCATCGAGGCCTGGGGCGTGGACGCCACCCTGCGCAAGTGCGTGGGCATGTTCGCGTTCGCAGCCTGGGACCGGGCAGAGCGCAGCCTGTGGCTGGCGCGCGACCGCGCCGGCGAGAAGCCGCTGTACTATGGCTGGCAGGGCGACGCATTCCTGTTCGGCTCCGAACTGAAGGCGCTGCGCGCCTATCCGGTCTTCGCGGCGGAGGTGGATCGCGGCGCGCTGGCGCTGCTGCTGCGCCACAATTACGTGCCGGCGCCGTATTCCATCTACCGCGGCATCCGCAAACTGCCGCCCGGCACTTGGCTCAAGCTCGCCGCCAGCCAGCGCGATGCCGAACCGGTGGCGTACTGGTCGCTGGCAGAGGTAGCCGAACGCGGCACGGCCGAACCGTTCGCCGGCAATGAAGCCCAGGCCGTCGATGCGCTGGAACGGTTGCTGGGCGATGCGGTACGCGGGCAGATGGTGGCCGACGTGCCGTTGGGCGCGCTGCTGTCCGGCGGCATCGATTCCACCCTGGTCACCGCGCTGATGCAGGCCCGCAGCGCGCGGCCGGTGCGTACCTTCACCATCGGCTTCGAGGAGGGCGCTTACGACGAGGCCACCCATGCGCGCGCCGTGGCCAGGCACCTGGGCACCGACCATACCGAGCTGCGCCTGTCCGGCAGCGACGCCCTGGCGCTGGTGCCTAGCTTGCCGCAGATCTACGACGAGCCATTCGCCGACAGCTCGCAACTGCCCACGCACCTGGTGATGCAGCTGGCGCGCCGGCACGTGACCGTGGCGCTGTCGGGCGATGCCGGCGACGAGTTCTTCGGCGGCTACAACCGGTATTTCCTGGGGCCGAGAGTCTGGCAACGGATCGGTTGGCTGCCCATGCCCTTGCGGCGGCTGGCAGGGCGCATGATGACTGCATTGCCCGTACAAACGCTCAACCGCACCCTTGGTCCGGTGTCGCACCATGTCGGTATCACGATGCCGGGGGACAAAGTCCACAAGCTCGGCCTCCGGTTGCGCGACGTGCGCAGCCTGGACGAGCTCTACGTCGCACTGGTGACCGAGTGGCCCGACGCCGCCGGCATGGTGGTCGATGGCGCTATCCCTCCCAACCTGCTGGACCAGCGCGCGCGCTGGCCGCGCCTGTCCGATCCGGTGGCGCGGATGATGGCGCTCGATGGCCTGACCTACCTGCCCGACGACATCCTGGTGAAGGTGGACCGGGCGGCGATGGCGGTCTCGCTGGAAACCCGCGCGCCGTTCCTGGATCGTGACGTGATGGAATTCGCCTGGACCCTGCCGATGTCGATGAAGCTGCGCGATGGCCGCGGCAAGTGGCTCCTGCGCCAGCTGCTGGACCGGCATGTGCCGCGCACACTGGTGGAGCGGCCGAAGATGGGCTTCGGCATTCCCCTGGACGACTGGCTGCGCGGGCCGCTGCGCGAGTGGGCCGAGGCGCTGCTGGACGAGGGGCGTTTGCGCCGGGAGGGTTTCCTGTCGCCCGAGCCGATCCGGCGGGCCTGGCGCCTGCACCAGCGCGGCGAAGCCAGCTTCGGCTACCGCCTGTGGTCGGTACTGATGTTCCAGGCCTGGCTCGAACAGGCCGAGGCGCACGGCTGATGGCCCCGTTCTGGCTGATGTTCCTGGTTCCGGCCTGGGCGGTGCTGACGCCGCGCCGTCTGCCCGTGCGGCAGGCCTTGATCATGTGGTGGGTCGTGGGCGCCGTGTTCGCGCTGATGATCGGCCTGCGGCACGAGGTCGGCGGCGACTGGCTCAACTACCTGCGGCACTTCGAGGTCACGTCACATCTGCGCTTCGCGGAGATCTTCGACAAGGGCGATCCCGGGCATTACCTGGTGAACTGGGTGGTCGCGCGCCTGGGCGGCAGCGTCTACTGGGTCAACCTGCTCTACGGCACGGTCCTGATGTGGGGCACGGTGGTCTTCTGCCGCAAACAGCCCTGGCCCTGGCTGGCCTTGCTGGTGGCGGTGCCGTACATGCTGATCGTGGTCGGCATGGGCTACAGCCGGCAGGCCATGGCGCTGGGGTTTGCGCTGGTCGGCCTGGTGGCGCTGGGCGAACATCGCATCCGCACTTTCGTCATCTGCATCGCGCTGGGCGCGCTGTTCCACAAGTCGGCGGTGCTGCTGCTGCCGATCGCGGTGCTGTCGGCCAGCCGCAACCGGTTCCTGACCGCGGGGATGGTCGGCGTTACCTTCGTGCTGCTGTTCTACCTGCTGGTCTCCCAGGAGGCGGACTCGATGTGGGCCAACTACGTCGAGTACCAGATGGAATCGCAGGGCGCGAAGATCCGCGTGCTGATGAATGCGATGCCCGCCGTGGCCATGCTGCTGTGGGGACGGCGCCTGGCGCCCGACACCCAGGAGCGCAAGCTGTGGACCTGGATCGCCTGGCTGGCCCTGTTGTGCCTGCCGCTGGTGTCGTTCGCCTCCACCGCGGTCGACCGGGTGGCGCTGTACCTGATCCCGCTGCAGCTGTTCGTGTTCTCGCGGCTGCCATTGCTGGCCGGGAACAACATCCGGATGCGCACCCTGCTGGTCCTGGGGGTGATCGGCTACTACGCGGCCGCGCAGTTCGTCTGGCTGAACTTCGCCAAGCATGCCGAGTACTGGCTGCCGTACCGGTTCGGGCCGTTCCAGTAAGACGAACGCCGTTCCAGGGCAGGTTGCGTCAACCGCTCCGCGCCGGCACGAAGCCCGTCTTCAGGCCGAACACCTGCGCGATCGCATCCAGGGTGCGCACGGTGGGATTGCCGCGCCCGGATTCGATCTGGCGCAGCGCCTGTACGCTGATGCCGCGGTGGCGGGCGAACTCCGGCTGGGTCAGGCCGCTGAGGTGGCGCATGCGGCGGACCGCTTCGGCCAGGCCGATCTGTCCGCTGGCCAGGCCGGCATGCAGCGCCTCGAGTTGCGCGCGGGCCTGGGCGTGATCGGGACGGGGCGGATTGCGGGGCATGGTTACAGGGCCTCCAGTTGCCGGGCCTGCGCGTCGATGCTCGCGCGGCAGGCCTCGATGACGGCGGCGTCGACGCCCTCGGCGCGCATGGCGTCGGGTAGCAGGCCCACGCTGGGCGCGAAGCCTTTCATGGCGGCGACGACGGCGTCGAGCTCGTCGTCGGCCAGCCCCAGCTGCGGCAATACATCGCGCCATGCGTGCAGCCGCACGTCGGCGACATTGGCCCAGTGCAGGCTGCGGGGAATCAGCTCCGGATCCATGTACATGGGCGCGAAGTCGAACAGGGGCGTGAGTTGCACCCGGCCGTCCGGCAACCGCTGTACTGCATGGTTGCGGGCATGGTTGTCGGTATTGCGCATGGCCAGGTTGAGGACGTCGCGGCGCAGGAACTCGATGGTGTCGGCCAGCGGGTCGGAGGCATGCCTGCGCAGGGCATCGAGCAGGCGGTTCTGGCGGCAGGGCATGCCGAATCCGCGCAGCCCGGCCAGGCTGGCCAGGCTTTCCTGGTGCAGGCGCTGCACGCCGCCAGGCACCGTGCGGCGGTCGAAGCGCGGGACGAACAGCAGGCCGTGCGCATGCGCGATGCGTTCCGGGGCGTGCACCCGCAGGCCGCAGGCCGCGGCCACGCGCAGGTAGGCCGCCTCGTTGCGCAGCACGGCACGGTCGGCTTCGCTGCCGCCGCGCGGTCCCTTGACCAGCCAGTGCGTGCACGCATGCGCATCGTCCAGTGCGAGATCGGCATGCAGGCGGCCGTCCGCATCCTCGGCCAGCAGGAATTTCGGCGACACGCCTTGTACGCCGGTCGTGCCCGAGGCGAGCAGGGCGTGGGTGGACAAGTGCTCCAGCGCGTGTTCGTCGCGGGCGGCCAGTTCCCGGCGGGTGAAGCCGTTGCCGTTGCCGGGCGGCGGCGGATTGCGCAGCAGATGGTCGTGGTAGAAATCGACCGCGCTGGTCACGCGCAATGCGCCGACCGGGTTGAAGGCGCCGGCCAGCACCAGCGGCAGCACCAGCGCGTCGTGATCGCGAAGCGCCAGCAGTTCGATCAGCAGCTTGCGGCCCCTGCCCTGCGGCACCAGGTCGTACAGGAATGCGGGCGCTGGCCAGCCATCGCCTTCGCCCGGTGGCGCGAAACCCACCGGCATGGCGAGTGATACCGGCCAGGGCCGTTCGGAGAAGATGTATTCGGGGAGGTAGTCCACCCGTGCCCGGTCGGCTCCCAGGGGGTCCAGGGTCGCCGCCGGGATCCAGCGACCGTCGCGATGGATTTCGAGCAGGGTGGGTTGCATGATGGGCAAGGTAACTTTTCTATTTAAATAAATAAATAGGTGCGTGAATGTTGATTATTTCACTATTAAAACATTTTATCGGTACGGACTGCGCAGGTGAACCTGCCACCCGATGGCGCTCCAGCGGCTCCATGATGGCCATGCGGCGACCATGACGCCCCTGCCTGAAGCGTCGTCCGAGGCGCGCGCCTGCTGCATCCTGCACGCATGAAGAAAGTCGTCCTGTTCGCCAACACCGACTGGTACCTCTACAACTTCCGCCGCTCGCTGGCACTGGCCGCGCGCGAGGCGGGGTTCGACCCGCTGCTGGTTTCGCCGCCCGGCCCCTATGGGGAAAAGCTGCGCGTGCTGGGTCTGCGCTGGGAGCCGGTGCCGATGGACCGGCGCAGCCTCAACCCCGTGCGCGAGGCGGCGCTGCTGTGGCACCTGTGGCGGCTGTTCCGTCGCGAGCACCCGGCGCTGGTGCACGGGTTCACGATCAAGTGCGCGGTGTACGGCGCGCTGGCCGCGCGCCTGGCCGGGGTGCCCGCACAGGTCGGCGCGGTGGCCGGCATGGGCTACGTGTTCACCAGCGACGATGCGCGGGCGCGGCTGTTGCGCCCGCTGGTGCGGACGCTGCTGCGCACCGCGCTCGATGGCCGCAATGCGCGGCTGGTGCTGCAGAACCCGGACGATGTGGCCCTGTTCGAGCAGGCCGGCCTGGTGCGGCCCGAGCGGATCCGCCTGATTCCCGGCTCGGGGGTCGATTGCGCCCGCTTCGCTCCCGGCCCGGAGCGCCGGCGCGACCCGGACCGGCCGCTGCGCGTGCTGCTGGCCGCGCGGTTGCTGTGGGACAAGGGCCTGGCCGAGTACGTGGAGGCAGCGCGGCGCCTGCGGGAAGAAGGCCGGCACATCGAATTCCTGCTGGCCGGCGACCCGGACCCGGGCAATCCCGCCGCGGTCCCGGAGGACACCGTGCGCGGCTGGGTGGAACAGGGCCTGATCCGGTGGCTGGGTCATGTGGACGACATGCCGGCCCTGCTGGGCTCGGTGGACGTGGCGGTGCTGCCCAGCTACCGCGAGGGCCTGCCCAAGGGCCTGATCGAGGCCGCCGCCTGCGGGCTGCCGCTGGTGACCACCGATGTGCCGGGTTGCCGGGAAGTCGTCACCCATGAAGTCGACGGCCTGCTCGTGCCGCCACGGGACCCCGCCGCGCTGGCCGCAGCCATTGCGCGGCTGCAGAATGATCCGGCGCTGGCGTCGCAGTTGGGCGCGGCGGCGCGGCGGCGTGCGCTGGACGAGTTCGATGAGCGCATCGTGATCCAGCGGACGCTGGCCGTGTATGGGGAGTTGCTGACTGGAGGGGTGGGGACCGATGTCGTCTGACCGCGTTGTCGCCAAGGCGAAGGCGGCCTTGTCGCCCGGACAATGGATCGCGGCCGGCATGCTGCTGCTGGGCGTGGGTGTATTGCTGCTGGCCGTGATGTTGCCGTCGCACACCCTGTCCTGGCTGCGTTCGGACTACCGCTGGCTGGGGCGGCCCCTGAACTGGATCGAGGGCCTGCCCGTTCCGCTGGACACGGTCCACGTCCTGCTGTTCGCCTGGGTGACCCTGTGCATGCGCTGGCTGTTCCCGCGGCTGCGCTGGTGGCAGGTGGCGCTTTGCATGCTGGCCCTGGCCGCGGCGACGGAACTGCTGCAGTTCTTCGCCCCGGGGCGGGAGCCGAAGATCGCCGATGTGGTCGACGATCTGGTGGGCGTTGCGGTCGGGATATTGCTGGCCGCCGTGATCAGGTCGTTGCCGCAACGGAAATGACCGCGGGGCGGTCATGGGCGGTCACGCCGCTATTCAAACAGCGCCACGAAGTTGTTGCCTGCTGAAAAGCGACTCCGACCCTGCTACCCCGCTTTACCCTAGGAAGCAGTCCCCTAGCTTACGGCCGATAGCTGCGGCAATTGCCCGCATTAGGGAGGATATAGCACAACCAACCATTCGGCCGGTTGATCTCACGGGTCGTACCGGAGCCGCTAGCCGTCAGGGCGCCGACCGAACCAAAACATGTCAGGGAAGGCGACGACCAAGGCCGGCTGACGGCAGCCGTCAGCGACGGCTGATGCTGATGTTCTGAAACTTCCACTGAAATCCCCCTGATTTAGTGTGCGTTCGGTCACGCAAGAAACATGCAGCCAGCACGGTAACAGCTCCCAACCGGAGTGTCCAGAACACCGCAGATGCCCTGGCCGGGCCCTTTTCCCCGGTGCCGGGACCCCTCCGCCGATACCGGGAATCGACCGGGCGATCCTGCCCTCGCTCTTCCCCGTCAGGACCCCGGGCCTGCCGACGAATGATCCTCCCTGGCCAGCCAACGCGCCAGAGGAACAATGCAAAGCAGTTGCCCCAAGGCTTCGGCCCGCCGCGGTCCTCCCAGCCCGGCAACCAGGATATTCCGCTTCCCGGGGTCGACATAAGCTGCCAGCACCTGGCGCTGATCCTGCAGAAGCTCGCACAGTTCCGCTTCGCGCCGTGTCCACAAGGACTGGGTCATCCGCCAGCCCAGATGCTGTTTGTCCGCACGCCAACGCACGGGTTCGGGCATCCTGCCGCGCATGGCGTGGCGCAGCACGGGCTTGCTCCAGCCGCTACGCAGCCGCTGGCGATCGGGAAAGGCGACGCACAACTCCAGCACCTGGCGGTCGGTGAAGGGGTGCAGCGGTGTAACCCCGTGGCGGGCGGCGACGCGGCCATAGCGTTCCAGGCCAACCACCGGGAAGGTATGGCGCAGGGCCTCGACCGCTTCCATTTCTGGACCGTCCCAGGGCGACAGGGAGCGCAACCGCCGCAACCGGTCCAGGCGCTCGTCCAGGTGGATGCGCCTGGCGAAATCCGCATTGATCAACGATTCCGCGACGCGTTGCCCGCGCGTTTGCCGGGACCGCAGCGGCCAGAGCAGCCCGCGCAACCATCCCGGCATGAGTGTCGAGCGTGCGGCGGGCAACAGGTAGTGCAACGGGTGGCCGCCGGAAATGCGGGCCAGGCCACGGGTGTTTTCCAGTGCGGCCGCCCAGTTCCAGGAGCGGACCTGCCGGCGCAGCGCGTCGCCGCTGCCGAACAGCGTATCGCCGTCGATGCCGTCCATCACCGCATCCACGCCAGCCCGTGCAGCTGCCTGGTACTGGGCATCCACCAGGGTCATGTCGGCATCGAACGGTTCGTCGAATTCGTCGAGAAACCGCTCCAGCGCCGGCAGGCGATCCCCCAGGTCGGCCAGGTCGGTGATGTGCGGTTCGAACAGGGGCAGGTCCACCAGGTGGCGGACCGCTTCGGTTTCCCTGCAGCCCGGCAGCCCGTTATGGATGGCGGAGAACGTCGGCAAAGGCCCCTTGCCGGCCGCGTGCAGCTGCTGCCCGGCGATCAGGGCCAGCGAGGTCGAATCCAGTCCGCCGCTGAGCATGCTGCCGACCCGCGCCGGACCGGCCAGGCGCCGGGCCACGGCCCGTTCCAGGGCTTCGGTGAGCGCCTCGGCCCAGGCATCGTCGCCCTGCGGCAGCGGACCGCTCCGTCCCGGTTCCAGCCGCCAGTAACGCCGCAACCGGTGCTTTTGCCGTGTGACCAGCAGCGCGTGTGCGGGTGGATGGCGCTCCACGGCCTGGTGGAAGGTGGAGGTGAAGTCCACCCCTTCCAGCCCTTCGACCAGGAAGTCGGCAATGCGCGCCTCGTTGATCTCGCGCGGCACCCGGGGATGGGCCAGCACCGCGTGCGAGGTGCTGCCGAACACCAGCAGCCTGCCCGGGATGTGGTGCAGGTATAGCGGCCGGCCGGCCATGCGGTCGCGGGCCAGGAACAGGCAGTCGTGGCGTGGGTCGCGCACGGCGAAGGCGAAATCGCCGTCGATGCGTTCCACGCAGTTTTCGCCCCAGCGCAGCCAGGCCTGCAGGATCAGGCCGGCGGCCGGATCGTCGCCGTTCTCCGGTTCCGCTGGCAGTTCCAGTGCTTCGCGCAGCGCGGCCGGCTCGTCCAGCCGTGCATCGGCCACGACCACGCAGCCAGTGGCCGGATGGGTGGCGATGCGGGCCGGCGCCTCCAACCCGGGTTGCGGCGACCACCAGGCGCTGCCGAAGGCGACATCGCCATCGCGCCACTGCTGCAGGTGGGGCGCCGCTGCATGGACGCCGGCCAGCCGCATCGCCTCGAGGGTGCCGGGGGCGGGGGCGGCACCATCGAGCGCCCAGTAACCACAGATGGACTTCATGCCGTACGCGATGCCGATGGACCGGGGATCATCGCACACGCCCCTTGGGGCCCGGAGCCTCCTTGGCCAGGGCATCGACGTGCCCGAGCAGCAGGTCGAGCAACGCATCGCTTCCGCCGAAATCGCGCGGATACCGCAATGAAAAGGCCGGCAGGGCTTCCACCACCCGTGCGCCCTGGCGCAACAGCGCGGCGGTCTGCGCCTGCGAGGTCATGTCCAGGCGGAAGCTGTGTTCGACCAGCGCCATGCAGGCCACCGCCGGCGGCAATGGTTCGATCGCCGGCGCCTCGGCCCGCAGCGCCGGGTCGTTGAGCAGGTAGATCGCACGCAGCGGTCCGCTGGCCTGCCGCGCCGGCTCCGGCGCCAGTGCCACGCGGCGCTTGTGGCTGTAGGCGGCCACGCTACCGGTGGCCGGCGGCGCTGCGAACACCCGGTCCACGCTGTCCGCGTACAGGCGCAGGCTGGGGTAGGTGGGTACGGCGGTCACGCCCGCCGCTCCGATCGACAGCAGCGCGCAATCGTCCGACAGCAGCCGGTGGCCCTGCCGGTGGAGCAGCCCGGCGAGGGTCGACTTGCCCCAGCCGCTGCGGCCCAGGAACAGCACGCTGCCCTGCCCGGTCTCCACCACGCTGGCATGCGCCACCAGTTCGCCCCGGTGCGCCAGCATGCGCGGCAGGACCTGGTCGATGAGCAGGTGCTCGAGGGTGTCCTCGGCCAGGTCCCCGAGTGGATCGATCGTCACCGACCGCCCCTGCGCATCGATGGCGAAATCGCACTGGCCATGGAAGCGCAGCAGGTAGTCGCCGCCGCGCCTGGCCAGGGCCAGCACCTGGCTGCCGTCGTCCTCGCGCCAGTGGTGGATCCAGTCTTCCCCGGCGGCCGGCATCGGGTTGCGCTGCCCGGCGAGGATGCGGATTCCGGCATCTTCGACTTGTGCCGGCGGCGCTTCGGGCAATGCCCGCAACACGAGGTCCGATTCGACCGGATGGGCGCCGAATAGATAGTGGTGGCCGGTCCGGTCGCTGCGCATCTGCACGGCATTCTACGAGGACCGGTCCTGCTACTGTACGCACGCAGCGTGCGGGGCACGGGAACCAGAGAGCGCGACAGTCCGGATGGAACGACGCAGGCAGCTTGCCGCGGTACTGGCCGGCGCCACGCCGGCAGGCGAAATCTGGGACGGAGAGGCTGCCTGGCTGCAGTGCGCCTGGGACGAAGGCGTGGTCGCCCTGCTGTCGACGCACCTGGAGCGGTTGCCGGCACCGGATTCCTTGCGTGCCGCGTGCCGGGAACACGCCAAGGGCCTGGCGCTGGCCGAACTGGTGCGCCGGGCGGAGCTTCGCCACGTGCTGGACAGCCTGGCCCGGGCGGGAATCGCGCCGCTGCTGCTCAAGGGCACCGCACTCGGACAGTGGCTGTATCCGGCTCCTTACCTGCGCGAGTCCTCCGACGTGGACCTGCTGTTCGCCAGCCGCGCCGACGCGGAGCGCGCGGCGACGGTGCTGGCCGGGCGCGGCTATGCGGTGCCCTTCGTCCCTGGCCGCTTCGCCCATGAACTGGCGTGCCGTTCCGGCGACCGGCGCAGTCCCGATCTGGACCTGCACTGGCAGCTGAGCGATTGGCCTTCATTGGACCGGCTGCCGGATTTCCCCACCCTGCAGGCGGCCGCCATTCCCTTGCACGGGCTGGGTCCGCACGCGCGTGGCCTGTCGGCCGAACACGCGCTGCTGCACGCTTGCGTCCATCGTGCCTCGAACCTGTTGGCGGGCCTGGGCGACCGGCTCAAGTGGCTTTACGACCTGCATCTGCTGGCTGCAGCGCTCGACCAGGCCGGCTGGGCGCGGTTCGTGCAGGCCTGCCTCGATTCGCGCACCTGCGGCATCTGCGCCGAAGGACTGGCCGCGGCGGTGGACCTGTTCGATACCCGGGTTCCCACGGAGGTGGAGCAGGCCCTTGCCCGGGGGCGCGCATCGGAGCCATTGGACGCGCGCCGCCTGGCGGACTGGCGCTACCTGCAGCAGCTCAACCTGCGGGCGCTGCCGGGCTGGCGGATGAAACTGTCCTGGATCTGGTCGCGCGTGCTGCCGCCGGCAGGTTACATGCGCGAACTCTATGGCACCGGGCATGGCCGCCTGGGCCTGTTGTGGATGCGCCTGTCGCGTGGACTGTGGCGCTTCAGCCGCCGGGCGCCGGATGGGCCGGACGCGTGAACGCGCGGTGGCCGGCATCCCCCGGCAGCAGGGCGACGCCTTCCAGTTCGATCCACGCGTGGGCCTGGAATGGGCCGGTGTGTTCGCCCACACCCAGCTGCAGCACTGGCTGCAGGCCGCGCCGGCGCAACCAGCCGTAGAGCAGCAGCGAGCGGCGCAGGCAGGTCGTCTCGACCAGGCCGTGCCGGCCGGCAATGGCGGCCAGCTGCGCCAGCGCCCTGGCGTCCTCGATCTCGCCGGCATCCGCACGATGCGGACCGGGATGCCACGACAGCGATTCCACCACCCGCCGCGTGCGCGCATAGCCCAGCAGCGCCAGGCTTGCGTGCACGATGCCCAGGCCGACCGCGCAGGCCGACAGGCGACCGCGGTCGCGCCAGTCCAGGGCACGCCAGCGCGCCAGCCGGCGTCCCATCATTCGACCTCGACCAGTCCGGCCTCGGACAACTGCCGCACGAGCTGGAGCAGATCCTGCTCGATGCGTTCCGGTCCGGCCGCGAACTCCCCGCACAGCGCCGCATGCACCCTGTCCAGCCGGGGCTCGGCCGCGACCAGCGCCCATATCCGGCTCCCCACCGGATCCAGGCCGAAGTAGCGTTCGCCGGCCAGATCGAGCAGCACCGTTTCGCCGCCGACCTCCTGGACCAATACCTCGCTGGAACACCGCACCCGATGGGCGAGAGTGACGCGGTCGGAGGTTGCCGTCATGCTATGTACGTCGGGTCGATGCAGAAGAACAGGGTAGGCAAGCGCGGATGCCGGGTAAAGGGGAGACGGTGGCGGCCAGTGCCGCGGAATTGCAGGCCGTGACGACCGGACGTCCCCGGGACATGCTGGCCCGGCTGCTGCGTTCGCATCGCGTGCCGTTGCTGCTGGCGCTGCTGCTGATGACCGCGCAAAGCCTGGCCATCCTGGCGCAGCCCTGGGTGGCGGGTATCCTCTCCACCCGCCTGCTGCATGGCGGCGCCACCGCCGGTCTGCTCTGGGCGCTGTTCGGGCTGATCTCGGCGCAGGCACTGGTCGGCTATGTCGTGGCGATCCGCCTGCAATCGGCCTCGGGCCGGCTGGTCGCCGATGCCGGCGCGGCCGTATACCGCCACCTGCAGTCGCTCCCTCTGGCCTGGCACAACGAGCGCCAGCGCGGCGATGTGCTGGCCCTGCTGACCGGCGACATCCAGCGCCTGGCCGGCTACCTCACCGGCACGCTGCTGCCGCTGCTGCCGCTGCTGCTCACGTTCTTCGGCGCGCTGGCGATGATGCTGAAGATGGCCCCGGTGATCGGCATCGCCATTGCCGTGCTGATGCCGCTGCTGTTCGTCGTGCTGCGCGTGCTGGGCCGGCGCCTGCGCCCGCTGGGCATGGCCACCACCCAGGCCTGGGCCGACCAGTCGGCGCTGGCCGAGCAGAACCTGGCGCTGCTGCCGCTGATCAAGACCTTCACCACCGAACAGGCCGAGGCCACGCGCTACCACGGCCGCACCGATACCGTGTTCCGCACCGAACTGCTCCAGGCCCGGCTGCAGGGCGCGATCATGCCGATGGTGCGCGTGGCCAGTGCCGGCGTGATCCTGCTGCTGCTCGGTTTCGCCGGCGACCGCATCACCCAGGGCGAACTCACGCCCGGGCAGCTGGTCAGCCTGTTCCTCTACGGCATGGTGCTGGTCGGCCCGGTCAGCCAGCTGGCGCAGGTGTACGGCAACACGCAGTCCGCGCGCGGGACCCTGCAGCGGCTGCTGCGCGCGCTGGAGGCGGCGCCGGAGCCGGACGCCGGATCGCAGGTATTGTGCGATGTCCGCGGCGAAATCCGCTTCGAGCACGTGGGGTTCGCCTATCCGGGCCGCGCGCCGTTGTTCGAGGACCTGGACCTGCATGTGCGGCCGGGCGAGATCGTGGCGCTGACCGGATTGAATGGTTCAGGGAAAAGCACCCTCGTCCACCTGCTGCTGCGACTGATGGAACCCGGGTCCGGCCACATCCTGCTCGATGGCACTGACCTGCGCGAGGCGACCCTCGCCTCGCTGCGCGGGCAGGTGGGCCTGGTGTCCCAGCAGGTGATGCTGCTCAACGCCAGCGTGGCCGGGAACATCGCCTACGGACAGCCGGACTGCGGGCCCGCGCAGATCGAACAGGCCGCCCGGGTGGCACGGGCGCACGACTTCATCATGGCCCTGCCGAACGGCTACGACACCACGGTCGGCGACCAGGGCGTGAAGCTGTCGGGCGGGCAGCGGCAGCGCATCGCGCTGGCGCGGGCGCTGCTCAGGAATCCGGCCATCCTGGTGCTGGACGAGGCCACGGCCATGTTCGACCCGGAAGGAGAGCGCGAATTCATCGAGGAGTACCGCCGGATGCAGCGTCGCCGCACGGTGCTGCTGATCACCCATCGACCGGCCAGCCTCGCCCTGGCCGACCGTGTTCTCCGCCTGCGCGACGGACGGCTCGAGGCGACCGGACGCGTCGATGGACCGGCCGTTCTGCCGGCGCACTGAGCGCCGCAATTCGCGCTTGAAGCGCCGGGTCGACCGCGGTTAGAGTGACCGCGACCGCGGAATTCCTGCGGCTTGCGTCACAGGTCGGATGTTCGGCCAGCGGGAACGCGGATTCCCGGTGGCATGGATCGACCGGTCGCGTTGGGGGGATGTGGATGTCGTTGCAGGGGGCAGGCGCTGTCGAAGCGCTGGCGTTGATCCAACAGCCCATGGTGGTCGTGGCCGGCATCGTGGCCGCGATGCTGCTGGTCTGGGCGACGATCTGGCTGTTGCAGCCGCTGGCGCGGCCGTTGCGCCTGCTCGACTTCCCCAAAGGCAGGAAGGACCACGCCGAGCCGACGCCGGTGACCGGCGGACTGGGCATGGCCCTGGCGCTGCTGCTGCTGTTCGCGCTGGTCCCGCTGCCGATGACCCAGACCAAGGTGGCCTACCTGCTGGGCTCGAGCCTGTTGATCGTGGTCGGCCTGCTGGACGACCGCTACGACCTGCGCTGGTGGTGGCGGGTGCTGGCCCAGGCCACCGCCGCGCTGGTGATGGTGTACCTGGGCGAAGTCAGGATCGAACAGCTGGGGCCGGCCTTCGGCCTGCACGACCTGTCCCTCGGGGCGCTCTCGGTGCCCTTCACCGTCTTCGCCACGATCGGCCTGATCAACGCGGTCAACATGATCGACGGCGCCGACGGCGTCGCCGGGGCGCTGGTCGCCGCGGCGCTGCTGATGCTGACTGCCGCGGCGTGGTATTCCGGCAACGACGGGCTCGCGTTCGTCACCGTGATCATCATGGCGGCGACGGCCGGCTTCCTGCTGCACAACTTCTCCCTGCCGTGGCGCCGCCGGGCGCGGGTGTTCATGGGCAATGCGGGCAGCGCCTTCCTCGGCTATTCGATCGCCTGGATCGCGTTCCGGCTGACCCAGAACGATGGCCACCCGGTCAATCCGGTGCTGGCCGTGTGGCTGTTCCCGATACCGGTGATGGACTGCCTGGTGCTGATCCTGCACCGGGTCCGCCAGGGCCGCTCGCCGTTCTCCGCCGGACGCGACCACATCCACCACCTGATGCGCGACGCGGGCTTCAGCGCCGCCGGGCTGGCCGTGACCCTGACCGCCGTCAGCCTGCTGGCCGGCCTGTGCATCGGCCAGGCCATGCGCATGGACATCCCCAACCCGCTGCTGCTGGGTCTGTTCCTGCTGCTGTGCGCGGGCTGGTACTGGCTGACCGCCCGGCGGAGCCGGGCCTGCGCGTTCTTCGCCGCGCTGCACAGGGCCCTGTTCGGGCCAGCCCGCCAGCACGCTCCGGACGATACCTGGACTCCATCCCATCGCGATCCGGGCGAGTTCCCGGTGGCCAAGGCATTGCCACCGCGGGCCGACGCGCGCGAGGGGCAGGTCCGTATCCCGCTCCTCGAGGCCGAGTCCGAAAGCCGTTGAGCCGCGCCGGGCGGGAACCCGGCGACGTGTCGCATCACAGGCTTGAAAGGCGTCACGGGCACCGCCGCGGGTGGTGTGCGCCGGTGGCCAGCCACCGCCCACCCCTCCCTTGTAGGAGCCCCCTTCAGGGGCGACCCGACACCGTTGGACCGAAGGCTGCGTTGAACGCGACCACTCCGGAGGAGTGGCGGCGGTGCGCCGTGGTGCTCCCCGATGGCGTCGGGTCGCCCCTGAAGGGAGCTCCTACAAAACCCCCCACCCCTCAGACCACCTTCAGCACCTCGTAACACGCCCCCATCGTGTGGTAGTCGGTCTTCCCCGCCGGGCTCTTCTCGTCGCTGAGCTTGCGGTTGTCGTTGCCGAGGATGCGATACCACGCCCCATGCGCGTGGTCGACGAAATGGGTCCAGCTGTACTCCCAGATCCGCTGGTACCACTCCCAGTACCCCGCCTCGCCGCTGCGCGCGCCCAGCAGCGCGGCAGTGGCCAGTGCCTCGGCCTGCACCCAGAAGTACTTGTCTTCGTCGTAGAAGGCCCCGTCCGGAGCGTTGCCGTAGACCAGGCCGCCATGCCGCGCATCCCAGGCCATCGCCACGGCCCGGTCGAACAGGTCGCGCGCGCGCGGCAGGCGCCAGGCGGCCGGGGCGTGCCGGTCCAGGATCAGCAGCAGCTTGGCCCATTCCACCTGGTGGCCCGGCTGGAAACCCCAGGGCCGGAAGATGTTGCTGCGGTCGCCGCGGTTGTAGTCCCAGTCCACGTTCCAGTCGCGGTCGTAGTGCTCCCAGACCAGGCCGCCGGCCAACGCGGCCTGGCGGCCGGTCATGTTCTTCGCCAGCAGCGCGGCACGCTGCAGGTAGCGTTCCTCGCCGCTGGCCTCGAACGCGGCCAGCCAGGCTTCGCAGGCGTGCATGTTCGCGTTCTGGCCGCGGTAGCCGGACACGACCCAGTCGGCGCTGGCCTCGTCGGCGTACAGGCCGTGCTGCGGCTCCCAGAAGCGTTGTTCCATCAGCTCCCAGGTTTCGTCGAGCCACTCGCGCGCCTGCTCGAAGCCCGCTTCCAGCGCCTTGGCATAGGCGAGCACGACGAAAGCCAGGCCGTAGCAGTGGTTGGTCGCGTCCTGCACCTGGCCGTCGTGCAGCACCCAGGCGTAGCCGCCGCTGTCCGGGTTGCGGTGCGCGTCGCGCAGGAAGGCCAGGCCGTGCGCGACCGCGTCGCGGTAGGCCGGCTCGCCGAAGGCCTGCCAAGCCATCGAATAGTTGAAGACGAAGCGCGTGCTGCTGACCAGGTGGCGGGTGCGGCGGTCGTAGACGCTGCCGTCGTCCTTGAAGAACTGGAAGAAGCCACCGGCCGGGTCGATGCAGCGCGGGTGGTAGAAGGCCATCGTGTCGCGCACGTGGCCGAGCAGGAACTGGCGCGAGCGGAAGTCGGGCTGCGTGCCCGGGCCTGGCTGTGTTGCCGTCATCCTCTGCGCCTCCGCCGCTGGCGTGCCTGCCGGCAGTCCGGCGCCGGCTTTGAGGTAAGGTTACCAGCGCTGGATTTTCGCTACATGCTGCAACGCGGTGGACGCGCTGCAGGGCGATCGGCCGACCGCTGCGCTCAGCCCGGCGCCGCCGCCGAATCGCGCTTGACCAGGGTGTACTTCATCACCTGGTGCACTGCCTCGCCGGCGCGGCCCTCGCGCTGGCGCCGGATCTGTTCCAGCACCAGCTCGATGGCGGCCTTGCCCATCGCGCTGACCGGCTGGCGCACGGTGGTCAGCTCCGGCCACAGGGTGGTGGCCACCGGGGTGTCGTCGAAGCCGACCACGGTGAGCTGTCCGGGGATGCGCAGGCCCAGGCCGTGCGCCACCGCCATCGCGCCGGCGGCCATGTCGTCGTTGCTGCAGAAGATCGCGGTCGGCCGCGGCCGCAGCGCCAGCAGCTGCGCGGCGGCGGCCAGGCCGGAGCGGTAGGTGAACAGCCCGTCGGCCAGCAGTTCGGCCGGCACCGGCAGGCCCGCTTCGGCCATGGTTTCGAGGAAGGCTGAGGTGCGCAGCCGGGTCGGGGTGTGCTTCGGGTCGCCCTGGATGAAGCCGATGCGGCGGTGGCCCAGTTCGACCAGGTGCCGGGTCATGGCGCGGGCGCCCTGGTAGTCGTCGATCCGCACCGAGGCGACCCCGGCCACCGGCGCGCCGGTGGCCACGGCCACGACCGGGATCCGCCGCTGCTCCAGTTCGCGCAGGGTCGGCGCCGAGTCGCACAGCGGCGGCGGCAGGATGATCCCGTCCACGCCGGCATCCAGCAGCCGCTGCATCGCCGCGCGCTGGCTGTTGATGCTGCCGCACTTCTCCACCAGCACCTGCACGCCCTTGGCGCCGCTTTGCTCGAGGATGCCCAGCATCAGCTCGTTGAGGTAGGCCGCGCTGGGGTTGGAATACAGCACGCCCACGCGCGCGGTGCCGGCCGTGCGCAGCGAGCGCCCGGCCAGGTTCGGCCGGTAGCCCAGGTCGCGCACCGAGGCTTCCACCCGCTCGCGCAGCTCCGGCGCCACGCGCGGGTTGCCGTTGATCACCCGCGAGGCGGTCATCGGCGAGACGCCCGCGTGCCGGGCCACGTCGAGGATGGTGACGGCGCGGGGCGTCTTGCGTTTGCGCGGGGCCATGCGGGGACCGGAAGGAAAGGGATCGCGCCGGCGGCGCACGGCCGCCGGCGGGACGCCTAGCGTAACCCGCCGGCGCGGCCGGCAGTCCGGCTCAGTAGCCCGCCGCGCCCAGCTGGCGGGCCCGCTTGCGCATGTAGAACGCCAGCGCCACCTGCAGCAGCCCGTACAGCAGCGCGCCGATCCCCAGCCACACCGCGATGGTGGCGATGCCGATGTTCGGGCGCACCAGGAACAGCAGGCC
Organism: uncultured Pseudoxanthomonas sp.; assembly: GCA_964490415.1. GTDB lineage: Bacteria > Pseudomonadota > Gammaproteobacteria > Xanthomonadales > Xanthomonadaceae > Pseudoxanthomonas. The sequence continues at coordinate 33,583 of CAZBDE010000004.1, forward strand.
CAGTACCAGCGCGAGCAGGCCGCTCAAGGCCAGCAGCCAGTTGCCTTCGACCAGGCGCCGCATCTGCACCGCGAACACGATCCGGGCGATGCCGGCGACGGTCAGCCAGATCGCCAGCAGCCACACCAGCACGGTGGCCACCATCTGCGCCTGGAACAGCGCAAGGATGCCGAAGCCGATCGAGACCAGGCCGTACAGGATCAGCAGCCAGTTCGGCAGCGCCACTTCCTTGCGCAGCACGCTGAGGATGCTGACCACGCCATCGCCCAGCGCCAGCAGGCCGAAGGCCATGATGATCACCCACACGGTGGACTGCGGCCGCAGCAGCGCGAACAGGCCGAAGGCGATCGCGAGCAATCCGTACAGCAGGAACACCCACCAGGCTCGGGACATGACGGACTCCAGGGAAAGAAGGAGGGACGGGAGTTGGACGACAGGGGGAAGCTCCGTGGTCGTGGCCGCACCGGCCACGACCACGGGGCATCGTCGCGGCTCAGGCCGCCAGCGGCTTGTGCTTGCGGAACCGGAACCCTGCGAACACCTGGAACAGGCCGTAGACCAGCGCGCCGGCGCCGATCCAGATCGCGGTGGTGAACAGGCCGATGGCCGGGTTGCGCAGGAACGCGATGCCCAGCACGATCGCCAGCACGCCGCTGAGCGCGATCAGCCATTCGCCGACGATCTCCTTGCGCACGCGGATGGCGAAGATGATCCGGAACACGCCGGCCACGATCAGCCAGAACGCCAGCATCAGGAACAGGATGCCGGCGGTGGCCTTGGGGTTGGCCACGGCGATCAGGCCGAAGGCGATGGAGGCCACCGCGTAGAACAGCAGCCAGACCTTGGGGATGGCCACCCGCTTGTCGAACAGCGCCAGCAGGCTGGCGATGCCGTCGGCCAGGGCCAGGATGCCGAACGCCCAGGCCATCGCCACCAGCGCCTGGAACGGCTTGGCCATGGTGATCAGGCCGAAGGCGATGGCGATCAGCCCGAACAGCACCGACACCCACCAGCTGCGATGCACTTCTTCGGTGGTACCCGCTTCCATGTTGCCTCCTGCCTCGTGACGGGAGCCGGGATGGCCCGAGCCACGGGATACTCCTGCGGCTTGGCGACTGTCAAATCCCCCGCACTCCCGCGCTCTTTTGTAGGAGCTCCCTTCAGGGGCGACCCGAGGACATTGGGACACCGCCGCGTTAAACGCGACCGATCCGGGAAGTCCGCGTTGAACGCGGCACCGTCCAGGATCATCGGGTCGCCCCTGAAGGGAGCTCCTACAACGCGCGGGCGCATACCCAGGCGTCCACCCGCGCCACGCCGGCGCGCCGCAGGGCCAGCGCCGCCGCTTCCAGGGTCGCCCCGGTGGTCATCACGTCGTCGACCAGGGCCACGTGCGCGGGCGGCGTGCCGCGGCCGCGCGCCTGGAAGGCATCGCGCAGGTTGGCGCGGCGCGCGTCGGCATCCAGTTCCGACTGCGGCAGGGTCCGGCGCACCCGCCGCAGCAGGCCCGCCTGCAGCGGCAGGCGCAGGGTCCGCGCCAGCGGCCGTGCCAGTTCCAGCGCCTGGTCGTAGCCGCGCTGGCGCAGCCGCCGCGGATGCAGCGGCACCGGCACGAGCGCCTGCGGCCGTTCGCCGCCGGCCATGGCCCGGGCCATGAGCCGGGCGAGCAGGCGCCCGGCGGCCAGGTCGTGGTGGAACTTGTAGCGCAGCAGCAGCTGGTCCAGCGGTGCGGCGTAGACGAAGGCCGCGCGGGTCGCCTGCAGCGGCGGCGGCCGGCGCAGGCAACGCCCGCACAGGCCGGCCGCCGGCAGGGGCAGCGGCGGCAACGGCAGCGCGCAGCGCCTGCAGGCATGGGGCTCCTCCGGCAGTGCCTGGCGACAGGCCGCGCACAGGTCCAGGCCATCGTCACCCGGCTCGGCGCAGACCAGGCAGCGTGCCGGCAGCAGGCCGCCGATCAACCCGGCCAGGGTGTCCATCAGGTGGTCGCGACGTGGCGACGGGTCGTAAACCATGGGGGACGTTTCCGGGTTGACAGGGGGCGGCACGCTTTCCAGACTGCCCGCGCCCGCTACTGTCCGCCGTCAGGAAACCGCCTCCATGTCCCCGGAAATCCGCCACGACTGGCGCCGCGAGGAACTGCTCGCCCTGTTCGCGCTGCCGCTGCCCGAGCTGCTGTACCGCGCCGCCGGCGTGCACCGCCAGCATTTCGACCCGGCCGAAGTGCAGGTCTCGACCCTGCTCTCGGTCAAGACCGGCGGCTGCCCGGAGGACTGCGGCTACTGCCCGCAGGCACAGCGCTACGCCACCGGCGTGGACGCGACCAAACTGATGGACACCGAACAGGTGCTGGAGAAGGCCCGCCAGGCGCGCGATGCCGGTGCCTCGCGCTTCTGCATGGGTGCGGCCTGGCGCAGCCCGAAGGACCGCGACATCCCGAAGGTGGCGGCGATGATCGCCGGGGTGAAGGCCATGGGCCTGGAGACCTGCGCCACCCTGGGCATGCTCTCGGCCGGGCAGGCCGGCGCCCTGCGCGACGCCGGCCTGGACTACTACAACCACAACCTGGACACCGCGCCGGAGTTCTACGGCGACGTCATCCACACCCGCCAGTACCAGGACCGCCTGGACACGCTGGAGCACGTGCGCGAGGCCGGGCTGAAGACCTGCTGCGGCGGCATCGTCGGCATGGGCGAGACCCGCGAGCAGCGCGCCGGCCTGCTGCAGGCGCTGGCCAACCTGCCCGCGCACCCCGATTCGGTGCCGATCAACCGCCTGGTGCAGGTGGCCGGCACGCCGCTGGCCGGCACCGCCGAACTGGATCCGTTCGAGTTCGTGCGCATGATCGCGGTGGCGCGCATCGCCATGCCGCGCTCGATGGTGCGCCTGTCGGCCGGGCGCGAGGCGATGTCCGACGAGCTGCAGGCGCTGTGTTTCGCCGCGGGCGCCAACTCGATCTTCCATGGCGAGAAGCTGCTGACTACCGGCAATCCGGACACCGGACGCGACCAGGCCCTGTTCGCGCGCCTGGGCCTGCGGCCGATGCCGCTCGCCCACTGTGAACCCGGTCACGGAACCAGGACGGGCGCAGGCGCTACCGTGCATGCCGACATCACTGAACCGGCATCCGCCTGCGGATGCGCGGCCTGAGCATGCGCGGCAGCGCTCCCGGGGGGGAGGGGCAAAGACCATGGCACGGACCGATATCCACGAACGCATCGAAGCAGTGCGGCGCCTGCGCATCGCGCAGGGACGCCTGCGCCAGCGCCGCACCGTCGCCCGCCGCGACGGCGTGCGCGTGGAGGTCGACGGCCGCTGGCTGACCGGCTTCTGCAGCAACGACTACCTGGGCCTGGCCTCGCAGTTCGAGGTCGGCGCCGCGCTGCAGGACGCGGTGGCGCGCGAAGGCACCGGCGCGACCGCCTCGCACCTGGTCTGCGGCCACCATGCGCTGCACGAGCAGCTCGAGCGCGAGCTGGCCGAGTGGCTGGGCGTGCCGCGCGCGCTGCTGTTCGGCAGCGGCTTCGCCGCCAACCTGGCGGTGCAGCAGGCGCTGCTGGAGGACGGGGACGTCTGCGTCCAGGACCGGCTCAACCATGCCAGCCTGATCGATGCCACCCGCCTGGCCGGCTGCCGCCTGCGCCGCTATCCGCACCTGGACCCGGAAGGGGCGATGCGCCAGCTGCGCAACGCGCCCGGCGGCGCGGCGATGCTGGCGACCGACGGTGTCTTCAGCATGGACGGCGACGCGGCCCCGCTGCGCGCGCTGTCGCTGGTGGCGCGCGCGCAGGACGCGCTGCTGTACGTGGACGATGCCCACGGCGTGGGCGTGCTCGGCCCGCAGGGTCGCGGCACCGTCGCCGAGGCCGGCCTGGGCGTGGCCGAGGTGCCGCTGCAGCTGGCCACCCTGGGCAAGGCCCTGGGCGGCTACGGCGCGGTGGTGGCCGGCGATGCCGACCTGATCGAACACCTGGCCGGCGCGGCCCGGCCCTACCTCTACACCACCGCGCTGCCACCGGCACTGGCCGCCGCGACGCTGGCGGCGGTGAAGCTGGCCCGGCGCGACGACTGGCGCCGCGCGCGCCTGCAGGAACTGGTCGGCCAGTTCCGCACCGGCGCCGGGCGCCTGGGCCTGGAACTGATGGCCTCGTCCACCCCGATCCAGCCGGTGCTGTGCGGCGCCGAATCCACCGCGATGGCGATGTCCGCCGCGCTGGAACAGGCCGGCTTCCTGGTCGCCGCGATCCGTCCGCCGACCGTGCCCGAAGGCCGCTCGCGCCTGCGCGTGACCCTCTCGGCGCTGCACACCCCGCA
>CAZBDE010000005.1:0-17180 GCA_964490415.1 uncultured Pseudoxanthomonas sp.
GACCTACGCCAACTGGTTCGGCGGCGCCTACCAGAACCCGCGCAACCAGCTGTTCTCCTTCGCCGTGGCGCCCAACTACCTGGACCTGTACCCGGAAATGGTCGTCGACCCGGCGCAGCGCCAGGCCTGGGAAAACAATCGCACCGGGATCCTGGTGGGCGAGCAGCTGATGAAGCGCTTCGACTGGAAGGTGGGGCAGAAGATCCCATTGCAGTCCACGATCTTCCCCAACAGTGACGGCACCCTGAACTGGTCGTTCGACATCGCCGGCGTGCTGACCTCCAAGGACGAGAAGATGCGCGGATTCACCGGGCAGCTGATCCTCATGCACTACAAGTACTTCGAGGAGGCCACGCCCTACGTGGACGGCGACGTGGGCTGGTACATCAGCCGCGTCTCCGACGTGCGCCGCAGCGACGCGGCGGCCAAGGCCATCGACGCGCTGTCGGCCAACTCGCCGCACGAGACCAAGACCATGAGCGAGCAGGCCGCCTTCGCCTCCCAGCTCAAGCAGATGGCCGACATCGGCCTGATCGTCGGCTCGATCATGGGCGCGGTGTTCTTCACCCTGCTGCTGCTGACCGGCAACACCATGGCCCAGGCGGTGCGCGAGCGCACCTCCGAACTGGCGGTGCTCAAGACCATCGGCTTCACCAGCGCCTCGGTGCTGGGCATGGTCCTGGCCGAGTCGATCCTGCTGGTGGTGCTCGGCGGCGTGCTCGGCCTGGGGCTGGCCACGGTGCTCAACCCGATCATCACCGCCGGCAGCGGCGGCATGATCAACCTGCCCTCGATCGGCTGGCAGAGCTGGCTGCTGGGGCTGGGGCTGATGCTGGCCATCGGCCTGCTGGTGGGCGCGCTGCCCGCGCTGCGGGCGATGCGCCTGAACATCGTCGATGCACTGGCCGGACGCTGATGGGTGAGCGGCGATCGGTTGCGCGGCACTGCCGCGCGATCGCCGCGATCGCCCGGCGCGCTGCGCCGGGCCAGGCCGGACGTCCGGACGCGACGGAATCCACGAGGAAATGCAGATGAACATCTTCAAGAAAATGCTCCGCGGCCTCGCCCTGTTCCTGGTGCTGGCCCTGTTCCTCGCCGCCTGGATCCTGCTGCCGTGGCCGGCGCTGCTCGGCCTGGCCGCCCTGCTCGCGCTGTGGATGGCGTTCACCCGCAGCGGCCGCCAGGCCGCCTCGGTCACCATGGTGGGCATCAGCACGCTGAGCCAGCGCCTGGGCGCCTCTTCGGTGATCATCGTCGGCATCGCCGGCGTGGTCGGCGTGCTGGTGGCGCTGCTGGCGATGGCCGAAGGCTACCGCCACACCATCAGCAGCAGCGGCAACGAGGAGACCGCCATCGTCCTGCGCGGCGGCTCCTCGGCCGAGCTGATGTCGGTGCTCTCGCGCGAGGCGATCAACGCGATCGAGCGCGCCCCGGAGATCGCCCGCGACGCCGACGGCCGCCCGCTGGCCTCGGCCGAACTGCTGGTGGCGGCCAACCTGCCGCGCGTCGGCGGCAAGGAGGAAGGTAGCGTGACCCTGCGCGGCGTCGGACCGATGGCGTGGAAGGTGCGTCCGGGCATGAGGCTGGTCGAGGGACGCGATTTCCAGCCGGGCCGGCGCGAGCTGGTGGTCGGCAAGGGCGCGCAGCGGCAGTTCGCCGGGCTCGCTCCGGGCAAGGACGTGCGCCTGGGCAACCAGACGTGGACGGTGGTCGGCGTGTTCGAGTCCGGCGACGCGATGGAATCGGAGATGTGGGCCGACGCCGAGGTGGTCTCGGCCACCTACCGCCGCGGCAGCAGCCGCGCCTCGGTGTTCGCCCAGCTGACCGGCGCCAAGGCCTTCAACGCGTTCAAGGCGACCCTGGCCGCCGACCCGCGCCTGCAGGTGGAGGCCAGCACCAGCCGCGACTACTTCAGCAAGCAGTCCGAGGGCGTGACCAAGGTGCTGCGCATCATCGGGATCGTCGTGGGCTCGATCATGGCCATCGGTGCGGTGTTCGGCGCGCTCAACACCATGTTCGCCACCGTGGCCTCGCGGGCGCGGGAGATCGCCACGCTGCGCGCGATCGGCTTCCGCGGCATGCCGGTGGTGGTGGCGGTGATGCTGGAGACGATGCTGCTGGCCGCGCTCGGCGGCGCGCTCGGCGGCCTGCTGGCCTGGCTGCTGTTCAACGGCTACACCGCCTCGACCCTGGCCGGCGGCGTGGCCCAGCTGAGCTTCGAACTGAAAGTGACCCCGGCGCTGCTGTGGGAGGGCCTGAAGTGGGCCCTGGCGATCGGCTTCGTCGGCGGCCTGTTCCCGGCTCTGCGCGCGGCCAGCCTGCCGGTGACCGACGCGCTGCGCGCGGCCTGAGCGCGCGCCTGCCTGCGGCGCGATCCCTCCTGCGCGGGAGGCTCGCGCCGCAACGGCACGGTGGGGGCCGGCGCCGCTGTCATGACACTGTCACCGCTCCACGGCCGTGACGACGCGCACGTGCCGGTCGCGCACGGCCGCGCGCTGGCCGCCGCCGCGCCGCGTGCGCGCTACCTGGAACTGGCCGGCGAAGACCACCTGAGCCTGCCGATCCGCCTGGACCGCCTGGGGCCGACGGTGCTGGACTGGTTCGAACGCACCCCCTCCAGCGATGGCGGCCGCTGCCCGCAGCCGTTGCCACCCGTGCACGCCTGAACGCCGCCTGCTGAATTCTTTGTAGGAGCTCCCTTCAGGGGCGACCCGAGTCGGTTGGACGCAGCTGCGTTCAACGCTGCCGATCCGGAGGCTCCGCGTTGAACGTGACGCCTTCCAGCGGCCTCGGGTCGCCCCTGAAGGGAGCTCCTACAACGACCGTGCGGGGGATTTGCGGCGGGTGCGCCAGAGGCCTTCGCCGGCGTAGATCGCCAGGCCCAGCCAGATCGCGCCGAAGCCCAGCGCGCGCGCCGCGTCGAACGGCTCGTGGAAGAACCACACGCCCAGCAGCAGCTGCAGCGTCGGCGCGATGTACTGCAGCAGCCCGACCACGCTCAGCGGGATCCGGCGCACGCCGTAGGCGAAGCCGATCAGCGGCACCGCGGTGACCACGCCGCCGAACACCAGCAGCAGCCCGATACCCAGGCCCCAGTCATCGGCGAAACCGCCGCCGTGGCCCAGTTCGGCCCACAGCACATACGCCAGCGACGGCAGCAGCAGGTACAGGCTCTCCAGCCCCAGCCCGGCCACCGGGTCGACCGACACCAGCTTGCGCACCAGCCCGTACAGGCCGAACGACGCCGCCAGCCCCAGCGCGATCCACGGCGGCGAACCGGCGCTGAGCGTCAGCCAGGCCACGCCCGCCGCCGCGCAGCCGACCGCGATCCACTGCGGCCGGCGCAGCCGCTCGTGCAGCACCAGCACGCCCAGCACCACGTTGACCAGCGGGTTGATGAAGTAGCCCAGGCTGGTCTCGACCACGTGGCCGGCGTTGACCGCCCAGATGTACAGGCCCCAGTTGAACGCGATCAGCACGCTGCTCAGCGCCAGCGCCGGCAATGCGCGCGGTTGCGCCGCCAGCCGCCGCAGCCAGCCCCAGCCGTCGCGCAGCAGCAGCCAGCCGACCACCAGCAGCGCGCTCCAGACCACCCGGTGGGCCATGATCTGCAGCGCCGGCACTGCCTTGAGCAGGTGCCAGTACAGCGGCACCACGCCCCAGATGACGAAGGTGACGGCGGTGACCGCCAGGCCGCGACGGTCGATGGCGTGCGCGCTCATCGCCGTGGTTCCCGCGCCAGGGCAACCGTCGCCATGCCGGCCAGTGTCATCGCCATGGCCATCTTCAACGGCGCAGCACCTTGGCCAGGGTGATGATCACCACGCCGGCCAGGATCACCGCCGTCGCGCCGAGATCGTGTGGGGTGAAGCGCTCGCCGGCCAGCCACGCGCCCAGCGCCACCGCGATCGCCGGATTGACGTAGGCATAGCTGCTGGCCAGCACCGGACGCACGTGGTGCAGCAGCCATACGTAGCTGCTGAAGGCCACGATCGAACCGAACACCCCCAGGTACAGCAGCGCCAGCGTGCCGTGCAGGGTCGGCGTGGCGTCGAAGCCCTCGCCGCGCAGCAGGCCCACCGCCACCAGCATCGCGCCACCGCACAGCATCTGCCCGGCCGCGGCCATGAACGGCGACGGCAGGTCGCGCCCGCGCGACCACACCGAACCGAACGCCCAGCCCAGCGGCGCGACCAGCAGCATCACCAGCCCGACCGGGCTGGCGGTCAGGCTGCTGCCGGCGTTGAGCCAGAGCACGCCGAGGAAGCCGATCGCGATACCGACCCATTCCATCCGGCTCGGGTGCGCGCGGTAGAACACGCCGAAGAAACCCATCCACAACGGCACCGACGCCACCGCCACCGCGGCCAGGCCGGAGGAGACATGCTGCTCGGCCAGCACCACCCCGCCATTGCCCAGCAGCACCAGCAGCACGGCCATCACGGCCAGGTTCTTCCACTGCGCGGGCGTGGGCGCGGCCATCCCGCGCCAGCGCAGGAACGCGTACATGGCGCCGCCGGCGACCACGAAACGGGCGCCGGACACGGCCAGCAGCGGCGGCCAGCCGCCCTCCAGGGCGAAGCGGATCGCCAGGTAGGTCGAGCCCCAGACCAGGTAGACGATGGCCAGGGCGACGACGACGGCCAGGCCGGCGGCGCGGGCCGGGGCCTGTGCGGGAGCGGACATGGGGGCCAGGGGCGGGGGAATGGCTGCAGATTCTAAGGCAGCCACCTGCGGCGCAGGCGCCCGGCCGCGGCGATTCAGTGTTGCGCCCATGCGCCGGGCCCCTGAAGGGCGGCCAACCACGCCTGCCGGCGGACTTCCCGCGGTCCGGAACCCGGCGCAGAATCGATCCGGGCCATGCGAGGACCGACATCATGCGAAAGATCTTCCTCATCCCGCTGCTGGCTGCCGCGGCGATCGCGCCGCTGCACGCCGCCAACGTGGTCACCGATCCGGACCGGCCGCGCGCCCTTCCCGCCGACGGGCCGGTGAGCGTGGAATGGACCGACCCGGCCGAGTTCTCCGAGCTGCGCTTCAGCAACAACCGCTGGGAGTCGCAGCAGGGCGACTGGGTCACCACCCTCGCGCGCCATCTGCAGGAGCGCGCCAGCGCGCGCCTGCCCGCGGGCCAGCACATGGACGTGACCATCACCGACATCAAGCGCGCCGGCAACTTCGAGCCGGGGGCGGGCATCAACTACCAGCACGTGCGGGTGATGCGCGACGTCTACCCGCCGCGGATGACGCTCAACGTGCGCATCACCGGCGCCGATGGCCAGGTCCTGGCCGAGGGCGAACGCAAGCTCTCGGACATGAGCTACCTGATGAACGCCAGGCCGATGGACACCGACAACCTGCGCTACGAGAAGCAGATGATCGACGACTGGCTGCGACGCGAGCTGCCGGCGCCGCCGCAGGCCGTCGCCCGCGGCGACACCGATTGACTCAGAACTCCGGCGCCAGCGCCCGCTCGATCTGCTCGCGCCTGGCGTTGGTGTAGTTCTTCGGCAGTTCGGCCAGCAGGCGGCTGCGCGCCTCCTCGTGCAGCAGCGGGCGGATATGGCCCAGGGTCTGCGGGTCGGCGGCCAGGACCAGATGCGCATAGCGGCCGCGCAACGCCGCCTGGTTGAGCCGCTGCGCCAGCTGCCGGGCGAAGGACGCCTCCTCGGCTTCGCGCGCCGGCGTGTCGGCCGGCAAGACCGACGGCATCACGCCTTCGGCCGGGTCCAGCAGCAGCGCCTCCTCCTGGTGCAGCCGCACCGCGCCGGTCTCGCTGCCGAGGTTGCGGAACAGGCGGGCCGAACTGCCGTCGGCGACCAGTACCCACGTCTCGCGGGGAATCCTGCGCATGGCGTTTCCTGTCTTCATCGGGCACTTGAAGCTAGGCGTCCGGTTGTTAGCACCGTGCACACGAAGCGTCACGATTCCGTGGGCGCCCGGGGCCGGCCACGCATGGCCGCCGCCGATCCCCCCTGCGTCCACATGGCGGCGCCTCCCGCTCGTGCATCATTCCCCTGCCCCGGCCCCGCCCCCGATGCGCCGGAAACCCATGGAGACGCCATGAGCCGCTTCGACCTCACCCCGCCCACCCCGGCCGAACGCGACACGCTGGCCGCCGGCCTGTCGCCGGACGAGCGCAGGGTGCTGCTGCAACACGGCACCGAGGCCCCGTTCTGCGGCGTGTTCCTCGACAACAAGCGCGAAGGCACCTACTGCTGCCGGCTGTGCGGGCTGCCACTGTTCCGCTCCAGCAGCAAGTTCGATTCCGGTACCGGCTGGCCGAGCTTCTTCGCGCCCTTCGACGAGGCGCACATCGGCCGCATCCGCGACGCCAGCCACGGCATGGTCCGCACCGAGATCGTGTGCGCGCGCTGCGGCAGCCACCTGGGCCACGTGTTCCCCGACGGCCCGCCGCCGACCCACGAGCGGCACTGCCTGAATTCGGTGTCGCTGGCCTTCGTCGACGCCGGCGGGCCGCTGCCGGATCCGCTGCGGCGCGGCGACGCCTAGCGCCGGCGGTGGTCCCGGCGCGGTGCGGGCTCCCGCCGGACGACCCGCCCGATGCGGTTTACCATGCCGGTTCCGCCGCCAGGACCGCCGCGCATGAAGTACCTGCTGCTCGTCTACATCGATCCGGAACTGCTCGAGGCGGTGCCCGCGGAGGACTACGACGGCGAGATGCGCCACTGCATCCGCAACGTCCACGCGCTGCAGGCGCAGGGCACCGTGCTGGGCTTCAACAAGCTCGAGGCGCCGGCGCAGGCGCGCACGGTGCGCGTGCGCGAAGGCCGCACCACCGTGTACGACGGCCCGTTCGCCGAGACCAAGGAAGTGCTGGCCGGCTACAACCTGGTCGAGGCCGCCTCGCTCGAGGACGCGGTGGAACTGGCCAGGCAGTTCCCGTGGGCGCGCTACGGCAGCATGGAAGTGCGTCCGGTCGCGGACCTGGAAGCCGAAGGCGTGCGCGTGGGCGCCTGAGCCGGCGCACCGTCGCGCAACCGGCGCATCCGCTCCGGCGGCGGCTCAGCCGCAGCCGGGCGCGTCCTCCAGGGTGACGCAGTGGCGGAAGTCCGCCGGCAGGCCCTCGACCTCGCGGCGCTTGCCCACTTCCAGCGCGAACATGTCCAGCGTGTGCCGGCGGCATGCGTCCGCATCGTCGGTCGCGTTCGCGGCGGCCGCGGCCGGTGCCGCCGCGCAGGCCTCCTCGTAGACCCGGTAGTGGCAGCCGCCGCTGGCGCTGGCGAGGCACTCGAACGTGGCCACGCCTTCGACCCGGGTGGTCTTGCTGAACAGCGTGTCGCCGTCGCTGCCGGCAATGCGGGTGATGCTGGTGGTGCTGGCGGGGGCCAGGCTGCCGAACAGCGAGAGCAGGCACGAGAGCAATGTGGTCAACAGTTGCATGTCACACCTCGGAACACGGGGAAGTGGCGCCGCTGCGCGCACGGCGGCGGGCGGGCAACGGATGCGGCGGGGAAAGCGCCGGGGCGGCTGTTCATCGTGGGGATCCTCATGCGGCAACTCCTTCTGGATGCAGGGGAACGGCGATCGGTCGCGGGCGCCGGCGGCGTCCGTTCACATGCCGCGGAACAGGGCCATGTACGGGACGCTGACCGGCAGGGCCTCGCTGCGGCCCTTGAGCCTGAGCGTGCCCTTGCCGCTGTCGTCGCGGACCACCGAGGCCACCGCCTTGAGGTTGACGATGGTGGAGCGGTGGATCTGCCGGAACTGGTGCGGGTCCAGCGCTTCGAGCAGCTCCTTCAGCGGCGTGCGCAGCAGCGACTCGCCTTCGGCGGTGACCACCACGGTGTACTTGCTGTCGGCGCGGAAGTAGACCACCTCGTCGAGCATGATCAGCTTCGTCTCGCGCCCGCTGTTGGCGGTGATCCAGGCCAGCGGCGGCGCGGCCGCCGCCTCGGCCGGACGCTGCGCGAGGTGGCGCAGCAGTGCGTCCAGGGTGGCCGGGTCGGGGCGCCCGGCCGCGACCCGCGCCTGCAACCGCTGCACCGTGGCCTGCAGGCGGTCGCGCGCCACCGGCTTGAGCAGGTAGTCGACCGCGCCCTGCTCGAAGGCGTCGATCGCGTACTGGTCGTAGGCGGTGACGAACACCACCTGGGTGCGCGGGCTGACTTCGCCCAGCGCGGCGGCGACCTCGATGCCGGTCAGGCCGGGCATGCGGATGTCGAGGAAGGCCACGTCCGGGCGGTGCTCGGCGATGGCCTCCAGCGCGCTGGCGCCGTCCTCGCATTCGGCGACGATGCGCAGCGCCGGCCAGGCCTCGCCCAGCTGCAGCAGCAGCGAGGTGCGCAGCAGTTCCTCGTCTTCGGCGATCACGCAGTCAACCATGGCTGGGAGCTCCGGTCGGCGGCGACGGCGCCGGCATGGACGGCGGCATCTCCGCGGGCAGCGGCAGCGACAGGGTCGCGGCCACGCCGCTGGGGAAGTTGGACACGATCGAGAACGCGGCCGCGTCGCCGTAGGTCAGGTGCAGGCGTTCGCGCAGGTTCTTCAGGCCGATGCCCGTGCCCGTGGTGGCGCTGCCGAAACCGCGGCCGTCGTCGGCGACGGTGACCGTGGCGTGGTCGTCGAAACGGCGCGCCAGGAGCCAGACCGTGCCGCCGCCGGGCTTGGGCTCCAGGCCGTGCTTGATCGCGTTCTCGACCAGGGTCTGCAGCATCATCGACGGCAGCTGCAGCGCCTTCAGGTCGTCAGGCACTTCCACCTGCAGTTCCAGCCGCGCGCCCATGCGGATCTTGAGGATCTCCAGGTAGGCGCGGGTGCGCTCCAGCTCCTCGCCCAGGGTGCACAGGGTGTCGTGCTCGCGCGGCAGCGAGCGGCGCAGGTACTGGATCAGGTGGCCGATCATCTCCTCGGCGCGCGGCGGATCGGTGCGCGCCAGCACCTGGGCGTTGGCCAGGGTGTTGTAGAGGAAGTGCGGTTCGACCTGGGCCTGCAGCAGGTTCAGCCGGGCCACGGTCAGCGCATTGTCGGTGGCGCTGCGCTCGGCCTGGGCCTGCTCGTCGCGGCGCTGCTCGGCGACGCGGCGGGTGACCGAGCGCTGCAGCGCCTCGGCGTTTTCGTAGCTGGTGCCCTCGTCGAGCGCGAACAGGTCCACCCAGTGCGGCGCGTCCGGTTCGCACAGCAGGGTGGCGCTGCTGGTGCCGTCGCCCGGCGCCACCGTGGCCAGGACCCGGTCGCGGGTGATGGCGAAGCGCGCCAGCAGGTTCCAGCGCGACGGCTGGGTGCCGCCGAACGGATCGGTGCGGCGCACCTTGGCCCGCACCTGCAGGCTGCCGCGCGAAGCCTCGATGTCCTCCACCCGCGGCAGCTCGCGCACCGCGGCCTCGACCAGGTCGAACGCCGCGCCGGCGTCGAGCGGCACCTCGATCCGGCGCTGCTGGTGGTTGCTCAGCACCGCCGCGTCGAGCCGGCCGGCGGCCAGGCGCACCCGGCGCAGGTGGGTGACCGCGCCCAGCATCGCCAGGGTCATGCCGCCGAGCGCCAGCAGCCAGAAGATGGCGCCGACGCCGCCGAACAGGCCGCTCCAGACGAAGCCGGCGAGCAGGATCGCCACCGCCCAGGCGAAGAGGATGCGCAGGATCAGGAACAGGCTTGAGGACACGGGGCACCGGGAGCGTTTCAGGTGCCGCGGAGCATAGCCCCGTGCCGGGCGCCGGCAAGCCCGCGTGCGACGGAACCGGGGATGCGCCGACGGAACCGCGGCCTCGGCCGCCGGAATCGGCGGGCGGCGGCCGCGCGGCGGCCGTCCTGCGCGTCAGGCCGGGTCGGCGGCCCGCGCCGCCACGTCCCCGATCCGCGACCAGGCCCGGTCGAACACCGCCCCGGCTTCCTGCTCGTTCAGCAGGCTGGTGGCGACATCGTCGCGCTGCAGGTACAGGCGCAACGCATCGCCGCGCGCCGCGCGCGGGTGGATCAGGTAGACGTCATAGGCCGCGCACAGCACCGGCCAGTAGCGGGCGAAACTGCGCATCGCCCGCGCGCGCGGCAGGCCGTGGTAGCGCTGCCGCCAGTGCTCGCGCTCGCGGTCGATGTCGATCATCACCGCCTGCCCCGGTCCGGGCTGTCCGTTGTCCATGCTCGCTCGCGCCTGCTGTGACGGATGCCGGCTGTGCCGGCGGCGGCCCCTGTCGGGCGAGGATCGCAACGCCGGCGTCGGAACCCGGTGAAAGCTCCGTGCCCGCGGCTGAAGCATTCATTCCCCGCCGCGCTCGACCGGGGTGATTCCACCGGACGTTTCCAGCACGGCGATGGCGATCCGCGCATCCTCCGCGCCGTCGGACCAGTTCAGCGCCAGCAGCGTCACGGCCAGGATCAGCGCGGCAAGCCCCACGCTACGCCGGCAGCGCCTCACCGGCGGCGTGGCCGGAGGCCCAGGCCCACTGGAAGTTGTAGCCGCCCAGCCAGCCGGTCACGTCCAGCACCTCGCCGACGAAGAACAGCCCCGGCACCCGCCGCGACTGCATCGTGCCCGACGACACGCCATCGGTATCGACCCCGCCCAGGGTGACCTCGGCGGTGCGGTAGCCCTCGGTGCCGCTGGCCACCAGCGGCCAGTCGCCCAGCAGCGCGGCGGCCTCGCGCAGCTGCGGCGGGTCGTACTGGCGCATCGGCCGGTTCGGCAGCCACACCTCGCACAGGCGCTGGGCGAAGCGGCGCGGCAAGGTCTCGGCCAGCACCGTCTTCAGTTCGGCATCCGGGCGCTGCTTCTGCTGCGTGCGCAGCCATTCGTGCGCGTCGCGGCCGGGCAGCAGGTCCAGGCGCAGTTCGTCGCCCGACTGCCAGTACGAGGAGACCTGCAGGATCGCCGGCCCGCTCACGCCGCGATGGGTGAACAGCAGCGCCTCGCGGAAGCTGCGGCCGTTGCAGCGCGCCTCCACCTCCAGGGCCACGCCGCTGAGATCCTGCAGGCGTTCCTGGTGCTTGCCGCTGAGGGTCAGCGGCACCAGCCCGGCGCGGGTGGGCAGCACCGCATGGCCGAACTGCCGCGCCAGTTCGTAGCCGAAACCGCTGGCGCCCAGGCTCGGGATCGACAGGCCGCCGCTGGCCACCACCAGTGCCGGGGCGGCGAAGGAGCCCTGCGCGGTGCGCAGGCGGAAGCCGCCGGCGTCGGCAACGTCGACCCGCTCGATCGCGCAGTGGGTGCGCACCTCGACCCCGGCCGCGGCGCATTCGTCCAGCAGCATCTTCACCACCAGCTTCGAGGACACGTCGCAGAACAGCTGGCCCGGCGCCTTCTCATGCCAGGCGATGCGATGCCTGTCGACCAGGTCGATGAAATGCCAGGGCGTGTAGCGGGCCAGCGCCGACTTGCAGAAATGCGGGTTGGCCGAGAGGTAGTTGGCGGCCGTGGTACCGGTGTGGGTGAAGTTGCAGCGGCCGCCGCCGGACATCAGGATCTTCTTGCCGACCTTGTTGGCGTGCTCGACCACCAGCACGCGCAGGCCGCGGCCGCCGGCGGTGAGCGCGCACATCAGCCCGGCCGCGCCGGCGCCGATGACGATCGCGTCGTACGGCCCGCCCACGCGCCGCTCAGGCCGCCTGCGCGCCCGTGCGCGCGACCGGCTGCAGCACCGTTGCGGCGCCGCCGGCGTCGAGCAGGCTGATCTCGCCGTCCTGGATCATCACCGTCAGGCGCACGCTGCGCGAATACAGCGCCACCAGCGCTTCCACCTGCGCGGCGGGGAGCTCGAGCACGACCAGGTTGTCGTGGCGCGCCAGGTCGCGGGCGTTCTTCTCCCACCACAGGTCGGCGGCGCGGCCGCCGTAGTTGACCACCACCACCTCGTCCGCGCGGCCGCAGGCCTTGCGGATCCGCGACTCGTCCGGCTGCCCGAGCTCGATCCAGCGCTGGATGTGGCCGGTGTAGTCGCGCTGCCACAGGTCCGGATCCTCGTCGGTACTCAGCCCGCGGCCGAATTCCAGGCGCTCGTCCGCGTACAGCGCGAACGCCAGCAGCCGTACCATCAACCGCTCGTCGGTCTCGGACGGATGCTGGGCCAGGGTCAGCGGATACGTGCCGTAGTGGTGGCGGTCCATGTCGCTGACCTGCAGCTCGGCACGGACCACGGTGGACTTCAACGCCATGGAGATGTCCTGTCGCGCCCGTGCCGGACTGCGATCGCGGGCCGGGTGGGCAAGGCGTCGCATGATACGCGCGGCCCGCGGCGGCGTATGCAGGCATGTGCGGATACGGCCGTGCAAGGCCGTGGCGCGACGCCGGGCCATGCCGCGGGCGCCGCGCGGCGGTATCCTTGCGCTCCCGACGCCGCCGCAAGAACCCGCCGATGAGCGACACGCCTCCCGACCGCCTGTCCATGGACCCGCGCAGCCCCTTCCACGATGCGGCCCTGCTCGACCGCGGCGTGGGCGTGCGCTTCAACGGCGAGGAACGCGACAACGTCGAGGAGTACTCGGTCAGCGAAGGCTGGATCCGGGTACAGGTCGGCCGCTCGCGCGACCGCCGCGGCAACCCGATGACGATCAAGGTCAAGGGTACGGTCGAGCCCTACTTCATCGAAACGAAGTAGTCCGCCCCGCCGGGACGGATGCGGCTCAGCGCGCCACGCAGCCGGCCATGCGATGGTCGGCGTGCCACAGCGCGCGCCGGGCCATGTCGTAGGCGCCGTTGGCGACGTTGGGCAGCATGTGCTCGGCGCGCACCGGGTCGGCGCCGCGGGCGAAGGCCGCCTCGGCCTTCTGCAGTTCGTCCAGGTGCTGCAGCAGCGGCTGCATCAGCGCGCGCAGGCGCGTGCGGTCGCAACCGGCGTAGGCGGTTTCCAGCGCGGCCACCTGTTCGCGGATGCGGCGGCTGGCCTCGCCGTCCAGTCCGGGCGCGGGCTCGTAGCTGATCGGCGCGGCCTTGTAGGCATCGCCGGTGGCCTCGCTGCCGAGGTCGCCGTCGCGCTCGTGCCGCGCCGGGTTGAACCGCACCTCCGGCGAGGGCCGCGCCCGCGTGTGCTGGATGTCCTTGCCGAACAGGAACTCGGCGATCTTGCGCTGCGCGCGCGCGATCTGCTGCGCGGCCACGTCGGCGGCGTCGCCGTCGCTGATCCAGTCCCGGGCGAAACGGGTCGTGCGCACCGGCACCGGATCGGGCCGGCGCAGCGGGTCGGCGGCGGCGGCCGGCGCGGGCGGCGAGCCGGGCGTGGTGGCCGGCGGCGGCGTCCAGCGGTCCTGGACTTCGACCGGCAGTTGCGGGCGGCCGTCGGTGCCGTACAGCTGCACCGGTTGCCGCGGCGTCACCGTCGGTGCCATCGCCGGCGCGGCGGGTGCGGCTGGAACGGGCGGGAGGGTGGGTTCGTGCGGCGTGCCCGGCACGGCTACGGTCAGCGGTTGCCGCGGCAACACGACCGGTGCGGCGGGCGGACGCGTGGAGAACACCAGGCGCATGCGCGCCTCTTCCGCCTGTGCACCGGGCAGCGCCATGCGCACCGGCCCCAGCAGCAGCTTCCCGGCCAGCGCCAGCAGCAGCATCGCCCCGCACAGGGCGAGCGCGCGCTGCGGCAGGTCTTCGGGCCACGGCAAGGGAGGGGACACGTTCGGGGCTTGCTCGCTCGATGCCGGACCGGGAGGCTGACTGGCAGCATCCGGCACAAGTTCCCGCGCGTGCGCACGCATCCGTCACCCTGTTCATGCGCCGGATATGCCAGCATCGCCACCTCTTCCCTTGCACGACGCGCCATGTCCGCAGACATCGCACCCCAGCACGCGGGCACCGATTTCCTGCGCGGCGGAGGGCTCATGGCCGAGCGCATCGCCGCGCACGACTGGTCGCGGCACCCGCTCGGAGGACCCGCCGGCTGGCCGGTGGAGCTGAAGACCACGCTCTCGATCATGCTCGGCTCACGCTTCGCCATGTGCGTGGGCTGGGGCCCGGACCTGCTGCTGTTCTACAACGACCCCTACATGCAGGTGCTCGGCGACAAGGAAGCGACCGCGCTGGGCGAACCCATCCCCGTGGTGTGGTCGGAACTGTGGGAGGACGTGCGCCCGATGGCGGAGATGGCGATGTCCGGCACCGCCACCTGGGTGGAGGACATGCACCTGCGGATGCAGCGGCACGATTTCGCGGAGGACACCTGGTGGACCTTCACCTACGCCCCGGTCCGCGATCCCGGCGGCCAGGTCGTGGCCATGCACTGCATCACCCACGAGACCACCCGCCGGGTGCTCACCGAACGCCGCCTGGCCGACGAGAACAAGCGCCTGGCCGGCATGTTCGAGCGTTCGCACAACTTCATGGCGCTGCTGAGCGGGCCGAACCACCGCTTCGAGTTCGCCAACGCCAGCTACCAGCGCATCGTCGGCGGCCGCGACGTGGCCGGCCGCGAGATGGCCGAGGTCATGCCCGACGCGGTCGCCCAGGGCTACCTGGAGATCCTGGACCGGGTGCTGGCGACGGGCGAACCGTTCGTCGGCAACGACGTGGTGTTCTACGAGCAGCCCGTCCCCGGCGGGCCGGTCAACGAGCGCCACCTCGACTTCATCTACCAGCCGGTCACCGGCCCGGACGGCCAGGTCGACGGCATCTTCGTGACCGGGGTGGACTCCACCGCCCGCGCCGCCAGCGAGGCGGCGCTGCGCCGGCGCGAAGCCGAACTGCAGGCCCTCAACCTGGACCTGGAGCGGCGCATCGACGAGCAGGCGCAGGAGCGCTCGCTCACCTGGCAGGTGACCCCGGACATGCTCGGCGTGCTCACCCGCGACGGCGTGCTGGAGAAGACCAACCCGGCCTGGCAGCGCGCGCTCGGCTGGACCAGCGCGGAGCTGGCCGCGCGCCCGGCGCGCGAGCTGGTCCACCCCGACGACCTGGCCGCGGTGTCCGAAGCGCGCGTCCGGCTGCATGCCGGCGAACCGCTGCTGGGCTTCGAATGCCGGGTGCGCACCCGCGACGGCGACTACCGCATGCTGTCGTGGGTGGCCATGCCCGAGGGTGGCAAGTTCTACTGCAGCGCGCGCGACGTCACCGAACTCAACCAGGCCGCGCGCGCCCTGGCCGATTCGCAGGCGCAGCTGCGCAGCCTGTTCGAGAGCAGCTACCAGCTGCAGGGCCGCTGCGCCCTGGACGGCACCCTGGAGGACGCCAACCGCACCGCGCTGGACGCGGTCGCCTGCGAGCT
Source organism: uncultured Pseudoxanthomonas sp. (assembly GCA_964490415.1). Classification (GTDB taxonomy): domain Bacteria; phylum Pseudomonadota; class Gammaproteobacteria; order Xanthomonadales; family Xanthomonadaceae; genus Pseudoxanthomonas. Next base: position 15,141 of record CAZBDE010000005.1, read on the forward strand.
GGAGGACGTGGTCGGACTGCCGGTGTGGGACACGCCGTGGTTCACCGGCACCCCGGGCATGGGCGAATGGGCGCGCCAGGCCTTCCTGCGCGCCCGCGCCGGCGAGCCGGTACGCGAGGAGGTGGCCCTGCAGCTGCCGGCCGGGCCGCGCAGCTTCGACCTGTCGCTGCGGCCGCTGTACGACGCGTCCGGCGCGATCAGCGCGGTGGTGCCGGAGGCGCTGGACATCACCGATCGGCGTACCACCGAGGAGGCGCTGCGCCAGTCGCAGAAGCTCGAGGCGATGGGCCAGCTCACCGGCGGCGTGGCCCACGACTTCAACAACCTGCTGACCCCGATCATGGCCGCGCTGGAACTGGTCGACGATGCCGGGGCCAGCCCCGAGCGACGCGCGCGCACCGTGGCGGTGGCGCAGCGGTCGGCCGAGCGCGCGGCGATGCTCGTGCAGCGCCTGCTGGCCTTCGCCCGGCGCCAGCCGCTGCAGGCGATGGAGGTGGACGTGGGCGTGCTGGTCGACGGCATCGCCCAGCTGCTGCGCAGCAGCTTCGACCCGCGCATCCGCATCGCCACCGCGGTGGAGCCGGCGCTGCCGCACGCCCATGCCGACGGCAACCAGCTGGAGATGGCGCTGCTCAACCTGGGCGTGAACGCGCGCGACGCGATGCCCGGCGGCGGTGCGCTCACGCTGTCCGCACGCTGCGTGGCGCTAGAGTCCGCCCAGGCGAACCTGGCCGCTGGCCGCTACGTGGTGATCGCGGTGGCGGATACCGGCCAGGGCATGGATGCGGCGACCCGCGCCCGCGCGATCGAGCCGTTCTTCACCACGAAGCGGCTGGGCGAGGGCACCGGGCTGGGCCTGTCGATGGTGCACGGCCTGGCCTCGCAGCTGGGCGGGCGGCTGTCGATCGACAGCGTCCCGGAACAGGGCACCACCATGGAGCTGTGGTTGCCGGCGACGCCCCGGGACGGGCATCGAGAACAACGAGACGGGAAGAGTCCATGGCGACGATCGAACCGCTGAAACGCATGGCCCTGGTGGTCGACGACGATCCGGGCGTGCGCATGTGCACCGCCGACGTGCTCACCGACATGGGCTACGAGGTGATCGAGGCCGATTCGGCCGAACAGGCGCTGCAGGCGATCGAGCGTGGCGCGGCGCCGGACCTGCTGGTCACCGACCACCTGATGCCGGGCATGTCCGGCTCGGTGCTGGCACGCGAGGTGGTCGCGCGCCTGCCGCAGACCCGGGTGATCGTGGTCTCGGGCTACACCGACGTGGAACTGGACCCGGGCCTGGTCCTGCTCGGCAAGCCGTTCCGGCTGAAGGATCTGCGCGACTGCGTGGTCGCGGCCACGTCGCGCGACTGAGGCCCGATCCCCGGTTTCGCCGCGCGCTCCAATCCCTCTGCCGTCCGCGCCTTCAACCATGTGCCGTTCGTAGAGCGGAGCTTGCCCCGCTCTACAGGGACATCGGCCGCCTATTCGCCGGTCAGGTCGACCACGTCGAACGGCGTGACCGGGTCGACGTCGGCGTCGTAGTCCACGTCGTCGCGCTCGAAGCCGAACAGGGTGAGGAAGTCGTGCTTGTAGCTGGCGTAATCGGTCAGCTCGAACAGGGTTTCCGTGGTCACCGTCGGCCACAGTTCGCGGCAGGCCTGCTGCACGTCATCGCGCAGCTCGCGGTCGTCCAGGCGCAGGCGACCGGACTCGTCCTCAGGCGGCGGATCCGCCGCGTACAGGTGCTCGCGGAAGGTGCGCTCGAGCTGCTCGATCGTGCCTTCGTGCAGGCCCTTCTCCTTCATGATCCGGTAGACGATGGCGATGTACAGCGGCATCACCGGGATCGCGGCGCTGGCCTGGGTCACCACCGACTTGAGCACGGCGACATTGGCCTGGCCGCCGCCGGGCGCCAGCTGCGCGTCGATCGCGTGCGCGGCGCGGTCCAGGTCTTCCTTGGCCTTGCCCAGCGCGCCGTGCCAGTAGATCGGCCAGGTGATCTCGGTGCCGATGTAGCTGAAGGCCACGGTCCTGGCATCCGGC
>CAZBDE010000005.1:17190-27443 GCA_964490415.1 uncultured Pseudoxanthomonas sp.
CGCCAGCACGCCAGCCTTCGAGAGCGCGTCGATCCACAGCTCCCAGTCCTCGCCGCCCATCACCGTGATGGTGTCGGCGATTTCCTGCGCGTTGGCCGGTTCGACCGTGGCCTGGATGATCTGGTCGCGGTTGGTGTCCACCGCGGTGGCCTGGTAGGGCTCGCCGATCGGCTTGAGCGACGAGCGCTTGAGCTCGCCGGTGTCGGGCAGCCGGCGCACCGGCGAGGCCAGCGAATAGACCACCAGGTCGACCGGGCCGCCCATGTCGCGGACCAGTTCGATCGCCTTTTCCCGCACTTCATTGGAGAACGCGTCGCCGTTGATCGAGCGGCTCCACAGGCCCGCGTCCTTGGCGTAGCGGTCGAAGGCGGCGGAGTTGTACCAGCCGGGGTTGCCGGTCTTCTTCTCGGTGCCCGGCTTCTCGAAGAACACACCCAGGGTGGCCGCGCCGTAGCCGAAGGCGGCGGTGATGCGCGCGGCCAGGCCGTAGCCGGTGGAGGCGCCGATCACCAGCACCCGCTTGGGGCCGTCGTCGCGCACGCCCTGCGCCTGCACGAACCGGATCTGGTCCTGCACGTTCTTCGCGCAGCCCACCGGATGGGCGGTGGTGCAGATGAAGCCTCGGACTTTGGGATGGATGACCACGCGGACTCTCTCGGAAGCGGATGGAGGCGCGGGCGCGCGGCGGCGCCTGCAGAGCGGCACAGTCTAAGTGCTCCGGACGCGAATCGACCCTTCTGCGGCGTATGGGCACCTCTCGTGCCTTCTCTTGCCTCTCGTGCATTCTTTTGTAGGAGCTCCCTTCAGGGGCGACCCGAGGACATCGGAAGACACGACGTTCGACGCATCGCCTTCGGATCGGGCGCTTTTGAACGCGACCGCGTTCCGGCCACCTCGGGTCGCCCCTGAAGGGAGCTCCTACAAAGAGCTATGCCGGGCAGGGCTGGCGGGTGGAGAGGGTGCGCATCGCCCAGGCGCACAGCGCGATCCCGGCCACCGCGGTGGCCGCGCCGACGTAGCCGGTCGAGGTCCAGCCGAAGCCGGCGCTGATCGCCATGCCGCCCAGCCACGGGCCGAGCGCGTTGGCGGTGTTGAACGCGGCGTGGTGCGAGGCCGCGGCCAGGGTCTGCGCGTCGCCGGCCACGTCCATCAGGTGCGACTGCAGGATCGGCCCCAGCGCGCCCATCATGCCGATGCACACGGTGGCCAGCAGCAGGCTCCACGGCTGGCGCGCGGCCAGCGGGAACAGCAGCAGCATGAGGGCGGCCCAGCCCAGCACCACCGCCGCGGCGCGGAACTGCAGCCGGTCGAACAGCCAGCCGCCGACGATGTTGCCGATCACCCCGCCCAGGCCGAATCCGGCCAGGCCCAGCGGGATCCACTTCGCGCCCACGCCGGTGACCTCGACCATGGTCGGCGCCAGGTAGCTGAACACGCTGAACATGCCGGCGAAGCCGATCGCGCCGATCAGCAGCGCCTGCCACACGGGCAACCGGTTGAACGCGCGCAGTTCGGCCAGTGGCGTCTCGCGCGGGCCGTCGACCACCGTGGCCGGCAGCGCCAGCGCGATCAGGGCCACGGTCAGCAGCGCGATCGCCGCCACCGCCGCATAGGCCCAGCGCCAGCTCACCAGCTGGCCCATCCAGGTCGCCGCCGGGGTGCCGATCAGGATCGCCAGGGTCAGGCCCAGCATCACCAGGCTGACCGCGCGGCCGCGCGCTTCCGGCGGGCTGATCGACACCGCCACCAGCGCGGCCACGCCGAAGTAGGCGCCATGCGGCAGGCCGGCGACGAAACGGGCCAGCAGCAGGCTGTGGTAGTCCGGCGCCAGCGCGCTGGCCAGGTTGCCGAACACGTAGAAGGCCATCAGCGCCAGCAGCAGCATCTTGCGCTGCAGCGCCCCGCCCAGGACCGCCAGCAGCGGCGCGCCCACCACCACGCCCAGCGCGTAGGCGCTGATCACGTGGCCGACCTGCGGCTCGCTCACCCCCAGCGAGGCGACCATGTTCGGCATCAGGCCCATGCCGGCGAACTCGCTGGTGCCGATGGCGAAACCGCCCAGGGTCAGCGCCGACAGGATCAGGGTGTAGCGGCCGCGGCCGAGCGCGGGAACGGCGTCGACCGCCTGTGCGGCGGGAAGGGGAACGGAGGACATGGCGCGATTATGCTGCGGCGCAGCAAGCGCGTACAGGCCGCCGGCGGCACGCTGGCGTTGCACCAGTGCAACGCCGGCCGGTTGCAGGGCCGACCGGCCCCGCAGCACGCGGGGCAAGGCGTGACACACTGCCCGGACGATGCCGTCGCGCGCGCAATGAACTACCTGGCTCACCTCTACCTCGCCCGCCCCGACCCCGAAGCCATGCTCGGCGCGCTGCTGGGCGACTTCGTGTTCGGCCGGGCCGCGCTGGAGGACTACAGCGCGGTGGAACGGCGCGAGATCCTGGTCCACCGCCAGGTGGACCGCTACACCGACGAACACCCGCTCGTGGTCGCATCGCGGCGCCTGTTCGGCGAAGGGCGGCAGCGCTATGCAGGCATCGCCCTGGACGTGTACTACGACCACTGCCTGGCGCGCGACTGGGCCCGCTACGCCGAGGGGCCGCTGGATGCGTTCACCGCGCCGTTCTACCGCCACCTCCTGGCGCGTGCGGACGCGCTGCCCGAGCGGCTGCAGCGGATCGCGCCGCTGATGGCCGCGCACGACTGGCTCGGCTCCTACCGCGAGCGCGACAACGTCGACCGCGCCGTCGCCCGCATCGCCACGCGCCTGTCGCGCAACGGCGAGCGGCTGGTCGAGTGCCTGGACGACCTGCGCCGGCACGAGGCGGAGATCGGTGCCGGCTTCGACGCGTTCTTCCCGCAACTGGCCGCGCACGTACAGGCGCTGCGGCGCGAACCGAGGTTCGCCATGGCCTGAGCGGCGTCGATCCCCTGCCCTGCCGGACGTCGTTTCCACGCCCCTCCCTTCGAGCCCAGTCCATGCTTCCCGCCCTCTACGCCCACCCGTTCTCCTCGTACTGCCAGAAGGCGCTGGTCGCGCTGTACGAGAACGCCACCCCGTTCGAATACCGCAACCTCGAGGACCCGGCGCACGGCCGCGAACTGGAGGCGCTGTGGCCGCTGAAGCGCTTCCCGGTGCTGGTCGACGGCGACCGCACCGTGCTCGAGGCCAGCACCATCATCGAGTACCTGCACGTGCGCCATCCCGGCCCGGTGCGGCTGCTGCCGGACGATCCGCTGGCGGCGGTGCAGGTGCGCATGCTCGACCGGTTCTTCGACAACTACGTGTCCACGCCGCAGCAGAAGGTGGTGTTCGACGCGATCCGGCAGGACGCGGACCGCGATCCCTACGGCGTGGCCGAGGCGCGACGCATGCTCGACAACGCCTACGTCTGGCTGGAGCGGCACCTCGGGGACGATCGTCCCTGGGCGGCAGGCGGGCATTTCAGCCTCGCCGACTGCGGCGCGGCGCCGTTCCTGTTCTACGCCGACTGGACCCATGCGATCCCGGCGGCGTGCGTACGCGTGCACGCCTACCGCGCGCGGCTGCTGGGACGGCCGTCGTTCGCCCGTGCGGTGGAGGAGGCGCGGCCGTTCCGTCCCTATTTCCCGCTGGGCGCGCCCGACCGCGACTGAAACGCGTCTGGCGCGGTCGCGGCGAGCCGGATCCATCGCGCCACGCATCCTCATAAGAGGTTCCCCGCCCGGCTGAGGGGGGACGCACCCACCGCAGGAGCAGGAGCAGAGGCGTTGGGTTGGGTCGGCTTCGGCGGGAGCCGAGATTTTTCAGCTTTCCCCTCTCGACCAGGTACATGGCCGCTGCGTCCAGAGCCCGCCCAGTGTGCCCGGCCAACATTCAGAGGCGCCCCTTGCGCCGACTTCCCCCAATCGGGAGAAGAACCATAAAGGGCCGCCGGCCCGGACCCGGGCCGCAAGCCCGTCGGGCACGCACCCCGTCCCCACGAATTCCCGCCGCCCCGGGCAACCGGATATGAACGACTCCAACTCATCGGTTGATAAAGAAATAACAAAGATATATCTTGAGCGCACACAAACGAACGAAGACGAGTCAAGACATGAATCCCCGCAAGCATCCCCACGGTCCCCGCCATCCCTTCGCCCACGACGCCGACCACCACGGTCCGCACGGCTTCGGACCCCGAGGCCCGCATCGCGACGGCCCGCATGGTCCCCGCGGCCCCCATGGCCACGCCCCGTTCCCACCCGAACTGCATCCCCGCCACGGTGGCCGTCGCGGCCGCCAGTTCGAAGCCGGCCACATCCGCCTGCTCGCCCTGCACTTCCTCGACCAACAGCCGCGCCACGGCTACGAGCTGATCCGCGCGATCGGCGACCTGGTCGGCGGCGACTACAGCCCCAGCCCGGGCACCGTTTACCCCACCCTGTCGATGCTCGAGGACATGGGCCTGGCCGTTTCCAGCCAGCTCGAGGATGGCCGCCGCCAGTACCGGCTCACCGACGCCGGCCGCGCCGCCCTGGCCGAACAGCAGGACGAACTCGCCCGCCTGCTCGAACGCTTCGAGCACGGCCGCCAGCGCGCCCGTGCCCATGGCGTGCCGGATATCCGCCGGGCGATGGAGAACCTCAAGACCGCGCTGCGCATGCGCCTGGGCGAATCGCAACCGGACGAAGAAGCCGTGCGCCGGATGGCCGAGATCATCGACCGCGCCGCGGTGGAGATCGGCCGCGCGTGAGTGCGGTCGCCCACGAACGATCGCCTGCGCGCGCCGCATCGCCCGGTGCATGCGGCGTGCGCCGGCGCGTCCACGGCAGGAGGAAACATCCGTGAAACAGCACCGCTACCGCATCACCGTCGAGCACCTGGCCGACGCCAAGGGCAATCCGTCCACCTGGCCGGAACCGCTGCGCTTCGAGGCGGGCAACCACGACGACGTGCTCGCCATCGTCGAACGCGTGCGCCAGCGCGGCGACCTGCCGCCGGATTCGGCCACCGCGCTGGCAGTGGGCCTGAAGCTGTTCGGCGAAGTCATGCTGGAGAACCGCGGACATCCGCTGTTCGAGGAATTCGCGCCGCATTTCCGCGGGTTCATGCAGCGGCTGAAGCAGGGACCGGGCTGACTGTCGCGGGTCGTCACGGGCCGCCCCGGACCGCCGTCCGGCCGGCCTTGTTGCGGCGCAAGCTGGCCCGGGCAGCCATCGATGTTAGCGTTAACATCGACTCCCGGGGATCCGCGATGAACCACGCACAGAGGCCTTGCTTCCGACCCTGTCGTCCCGCCCTCGCCGCCCTGCTGCTCATGACCGCCACCTTCGTGGCGGCTGCAGCCGAGTCCGGCCTCAAGCTCACCGAGGCCGGCTACCTCGGCCGGCGCGGCCTGGACGTGCTCGCGTTCAACAACACCTACGACGGCAACTTCAGCGACGCCAAGATCGCCGGCGTGGAGCTGATCCACCACGGCGTGCGCACCGCCACCAACGGCGACGTGCGCCTCTCGCCCACGCCCGAGCAGTGGGATCCGGTGGCCACCCTGGTCGAACGCGCGGTCGACGCGGGCAGTGGCACGGTCAGCACGCGCCTGCGCTACGAGGCGCAGGACTTCGAGTACGTGGTGCGGGTGTCGCCGCGCGGCGACGGCGTGGCGATCCAGGTGGTGCTCGATGCGCCGCTGCCGGAGGCGCTGGCCGGCCAGGCCGGCTTCAACCTCGAATTCCTGCCCTCGGCCTACTTCGGCAAGTCGTGGCTGGCCGATGGCCGCCACAGCGGCCAGCTGCCGCTGTATCCCTCCGGCCCGAGCGGGCGCGCGCAGGACGGCGCCACGCTGCGCCTGCCGATGGCCAGCGGCCACGCACTGGTGCTGGCACCGGAAGACACGCAGCGCCGCGTGGCGATCGAGTCGCCCGGCGCCGAGCTGCGCCTGTACGACGGCCGCAACCAGGCCCAGAACGGCTGGTACGTGGTGCGTTCGCTGCTGCCGTCGGGGAAAACGGGCACGGTGCTGGAATGGACGCTGTCGGCCAGTACCGAGCCGGACTGGACCCGGGCGACGGTGATCGGCCATTCGCAGGTCGGCTACCACCCGGCGCAGCGCAAGGTCGCGATCCTGGAGCGCGACCGCAACGCACCGCCCGCGGGCAAGGCGCGCCTGCTGCGCATCGGCGCGGACGGCAGCGCGCGCGAGGTCTTCGCCGCCGATGCCGCGCGCTGGGGCCGGTACCTGCGCTACGACTACGACACCTTCGACTTCTCGGCCGTGCGCGAACCGGGCCTGTACGTGATCGAGGCCGAGGGCCAGCGCACCGCCGCCTTCCGCATCGCCGAGGACGCCTATGCCACCGCCTGGCATCCCACCCTCGACGTGTTCTTCCCGGTGCAGATGGACCACATGTCCGTCAACGAGGCCTACCGGGTCTGGCACGGCCGCTCGCACATGGACGACGCGCGCCAGGTCGCGCCGGACACCGGGCACTTCGATCTCTACGGCCAGGGACCGGACCTGGATTCGCCGTTCCAGCCCGGCGAGCACATCCCCGGCCTGGCCGTCGGCGGCTGGTTCGACGCCGGCGACTTCGACCTGCGCACGCAGACCCACTACGCCACGGTGATGTCGCTGGTCGACACCTGGGAGCTGGCCCGGCCGATGCGCGACGAGACCCGCATCGACCAGCGCAGGCGGCACGTCGAACTGCACCGGCCCGACGGCGTGCCCGACATCCTGCAGCAGATCGAGCACGGCACCCTGATGCTGATCGCCCAGCACCGCGTGTTCGGCCATGCCATCCCCGGCATCGTCGAGCCGGACCTGGGCCAGTACACGCACCTGGGCGATGCGGTGACCAAGACCGACGGCAAGGTCGACGACCCGTCCGACCCGGATTCGCCGCGCGACGACCGCCTCGCGTTCACCAGCAACACCACCGCGCTCAACTACGGCTCGGCCGCCGGCCTGGCCGCGGCCAGCCGCGCCCTGCGCGGCCACGACGACGCGCTGGCCGCCGAGAGCCTGGCCACCGCGCGGAAGGTGTGGGAGTTCGAGCATGCGCGCGAACCGAACCTGTTCCGGGTCGGCAACACCACCGGCGGCGACCCGCAGGACGAGGAACTGCGCGCGGCGGTGCAGCTGCTGCTGGCCACCGGCGAGGCGGAGTACGCCACGCGCATCGCCCAGCTGTGGCCGGCGATCGATGCGCGCTTCGCCTTCAATGCGGCGTACGCGGTGCGCGCGCTGCCGCACATGGATGCCGGCTTCGCCGCGAAGCTGCGCGAGCGCGCCGTCGCGTTCAGGGCCGAACGTACCGAAGCCTTGCGCGAAAACCCCTACGGCGTGCCGATCACCCGCGGCGGCTGGGCCGGCAACAGCGCCGTGGTCGGCCATGCCACCGCCAACTACTGGCTGCACAAGGCCTTCCCCGACCTGTTCGACATCGAGCCGACGCTGCAGGCCCTGAACTACCTGTACGGGACCCACCCTGACTCGAACCTGTCGTTCGTCTCGGCGGTGGGCGCGCAGTCCAAGCAGGTGGCCTACGGCAGCAACCGCGCCGACTTCTCCTATATCGCCGGGGGCGTCGTGCCCGGGGTGCTGGTGCTCAAGCCCGACTTCCCCGAGAACAAGAACGACTGGCCCTTCCTGTGGGGCGAGAACGAGTACGTGATCGACCTGGGCGCGAAGTACCTGTTCCTGGTGCACGCGGCGCAGGACCTGCTCCGGTAGGCGTGCTCCCGCCGCATCGCGGCGGGAGCACCCTTCGCGATCACTGCAGCTTCAGCTCGCCGTTCTCGACGATCACCCTGTCGTCCAGGGTGACGGTGCCGCCGGGAAGGAACACGGTCTGGCCGGCGCTGGAATAGTTGTCGCCGCCGGCCCAGGCGTTGGAGCCGGTGCCCACGGTGACGGCACCGGCCGGCACCCAGTTGCCCGCGGTGCTGCCCTGGCCCAGGCGGATGTTCGGGTTGAGGCCCAGGTCGAAGAACGAGAACTCGTTCTTGCGCGCGTCGTCCGTCGCGTCGTACACCGCCTTCAGGTCCGCATAGCCGGGGCCGGAGCCTTCGATCGCGGTGACCTTGCCGCCGTCGATGGTCAGGGTCAGCGTGTCGATCTTCTTGCCGCGGTAGCTGCCGCCGGTATTGACCAGCCTGCCCTGGGCGCTGCCGGGCACCGGGGTGGTGAACACCTCGCCGGCCGGCAGGTACACCGACAGGGCCGGGCCGCCCTGCTTCCTGTCTTCTTCGGAAATGATGCCGTCGCTGACACCGACCTTGCGGCCCTTGATGCGGAAGGTCAGGTCGGTGCCGTTGGGATGGGTGACGCGGACCACGTCGCCGGCGGCCAGCACGCTGCGAGCCTGCGCGGCCCGGGCCTGCAGTCCGGTGTAGTCCATGCCGACCCCGTCCCAGAACATCTTCGCCAGTTCCTCCTGGCTCATGCCCAGGCGTTCGGCGCGCGCGGCGGTGGGATAGAGGTTGTTGCCCAGTTCGACCATGCGTACCCCGTGCTTGAAGAAGGCCTGGCTCACGGCCTCGCTGGCCTTGCTGCGCGCGGCGACGCGCCTGGGGTCGGCGCCTTCGAACAGTTTCTCGTTGGTGGCATTGCCCAGGCTGATGACCACGTCGAACACTTCGGTCAGTTGCGCGACGAGCGCGTTCGTGCGCGCGTCGTACTTGTCGGGCACGTCGAAGAACAGGCGCCTGGACAGGCTGTCGCTGCCGTACTCGATCATCGGGTAGCCGCCCACCCTGGCCACTTCCACCGCCAGCTCCTCCAGCAACCCGGCGTCCTGCGGGCGGCCGGTGATCAGCACGGCGTCGCCCTCCTTCACCCCGGCACTCTGCGTGACCACGCGCTGGGCCAACGCCCGAAGGTCGGCCGACGGCGCGGGGATGTCGGCGGTGGTCGAAGGCGCTGCGGATGCTGCCGGGGATACGGTGGCGGCCGGCGGTGACGCTTCCGGTGCCGCTTCCGGCGCCGCTTCGGGTGCCGCCGTGGATCCACCGGCGGGCGGGGGTGGAGCTGCGGTTGCAGCGGTATCGTCCGGGGATCGCTGGCATGCGGCCAGGGAACAGATCGCGGCGGCCAGTGCAACGGCCATCAGAGCGCGTTTCATCGTGGCATCTCCATTGCTGCCAGGACCGGCAGAGGACGGATGCTACGTTCATCTTCGCGGCAGAAACGACCGTTCATCGGGCCAGAACGGGCAACGGAATACAAGGGAAAAGCGGACACACGGGCACGCCTATTCCGCGGTGGCACCGCCCAGGTGCCGCGACAGGAACGCCAGCAGCCGCGTGTAGTACTCGCGGCGGTGTTCGATGGTGTAGAAGCCGTGGCCCTCGTTGGGGTAGTACAGCGTCTCCACCGGCACCCCGGCCTTGCGCAGCGCCTTCTCCATGCGCTCGCTGTGCTCGATCGGCGCGCGCTCGTCCTTGCCGCCGGCGGCCAGGAACACCGGCGCCTTGATCCGGTCGGCCAGGTTGACCGGCGAACGCGCGTACAGCAGGTTGCGGTCGCCCATCCACTCCAGCGCCCAGGTCCGTCCGGAACGGCTGCGGCTGGAGGCGTCGCGATGCATCAGCGGCAGGTCGTAGACGCCGACGTAGCCGGCCGCGCAGCGGTACAGGTCCGGCTCCTTCGCCACGCCCATCAGCGCGGCATAGCCCCCATAGCTGGCGCCGTGGATGCAGATGCGCGACGCGTCGGCGATGCCCTGCGCCACCGCCCAGCGGGTGGCGTCGGCCAGGTCGTCCTGCATGCGTCCGCCCCATTCCTGCAGGCCGGCCTTGCGGTATTCGTTGCCGTAGTTGCCCGAGCCCCGGTAGTTCACCCGCAGCACCGCGTAGCCGGCCGCGGCCAGGATCTGCGCGTCGTCGTCGAACTCCCAGCCGTCGAACACGCCGTACGGCCCGCCGTGCGGAAGCAGCACCATCGGCCGCGGCGCGGTCGACGGCTCGCGCGGTTCGGTCAGGTAGCCATGCAGCTGCATGCCATCGCGCGCATTGAAGTCGACCTGGCGGGTGGGCGGCACGTCCGCCGGAGCGAACCATTCGCGGCGGCTGAACAGCCTCTCGGCCCGCTTGGCCCGGGTGTCGAACAGGAAGTAGTCGCCGTTGTTGCGGTCGCTCCAGACGTACAGCAACACCTCGCCGCCATCGGCGGTGGTCGAGGTGATGCGCACGGCATCCCCGCCCAGCGCCTTCTCGAGACTGCGGTACAGGCGCGCGGTCGGCGCCGCTTCATCGAAGAAGCGGTTGCGCACGCGGTCGGTCATGTAGGAGA
>CAZBDE010000005.1:27543-35825 GCA_964490415.1 uncultured Pseudoxanthomonas sp.
GTCGGCGCCGCTTCATCGAAGAAGCGGTTGCGCACGCGGTCGGTCATGTAGGAGATGCCGACCGGCGTGCGCCCGTCCAGGTCGTAGAGGATCCGGTACGGGTCCACCAGCGGATCGCGCAGCAGTCCGGTGTACGTGCCGGTGGCCGGGTCCCACGATGCGACGCTGTCTGGCCCGTGCTCCTGTTCGATCTGCAGGTAGGCCAGCGTCCCGTCCGCGCTGAATCCGATCGGGAATTCGCGGCGGCCGCTGACGCCCTCGTCGTTGACCAGGCGCCAGTCGCTCTTGCCGTGGTCGCGGTAGTACAGCTTGGCCACGTTGTCGACGCCGGCGCCGTGGGCGAGGCGGACCTCCCCGCTGGCATCGGTGCTGAAGTCCGCGTTCTTGACCGGAATGCTGGCGACGCGGCTGCGGCGGCGATTGAAGATGTTGAGCTTCTCGATGCTGATGGTCGGGTCGCTGACCCACGGCATCACCTGCACCAGGATGTTGTCCGGATCGCCGGGCAGCGGATCGAGCATGAACACTCCCGGCTCGAGCTGGAACGATACCCGGCTGGTGATGCCCGGCTCGTCCCTGACCCCGTACGGGCTGGACAGCAGCTTGGGGAACTTGCCGTCGGCGTTGACCGCATGCAGTTCGCCGATGATCACCGGCTGGTCGCGCGAACCCCGGCGGGTGGCCATCGACACCACCACCCGATCGGGGCTGGACCACCAGAAGTCGTGCACCACCGAATTCTCGCGGCCCATGATCTTGGCGGTGGGCGCCATGTCGGCGCGGCGGACGATGGCCAGCACCGTGCGGTCCTCCATCGGCGCGGTGATCGCGATGTAGCGGCCGTCCGGCGAGATCTTGACCCGCTCGTACTGGTCCTGCTTCAGGTACGGCTCCAGGTCGACCCTGGCCGGCGCGGCCGCGGCCGGCGACCCTGCGCCCGCCAGCAGCAATCCGGCCAGCACCAGCCCGGCCGGCCGCGCGCCGGTCGACATCATGCGACGCAGCATCGGTTTTCCCCTCGTGCTCCCCCTTCCCGCCGCCGATGGTGGCAAGCGCGCACGGGCGCTGTCCATGCCAGCGGTCACAGGACGACCACGGCGGCTCGGCGGCTCGGGTACGATGCCCGCCCCTTCCGCCATCCTGCCGCCGTGCCCCACTACACCGGCCCGCTGCTGACCCGCGACACCGCCGAGGCGCTGCTGGACGCACGCGGCCGCGGCGCGCGCGCCTGGACCGGTTCGCTCGACCTGGGGCGCAGCGAGGATGAAGCGCGGCTCGAGGCCGCGCACTGGCGCTGGCGCGGGGCCGACTATCCGTATCCGGAGCGGCTCAAGGAGCGCACGATCCACTGGTTCGACGGCGGGGACTGGTCGGCGGTGTCGCGCTACGCCGGTTCGCTGATCAAGCTGGTGCCCACCGGGTGGGGCACGCCGACCTTCGAGATCGACGGCATCAAGATGCTGCCGACCTCGAAGGAATCGCCGCTGGACGACGCGCGACGCAAGGTCGCGCTGGTGCAGCCACGCGGCAAGGCCGTGCTCGACACCTGCGGCGGACTGGGCTACTTCGCCGCCTGCTGCCTGCAGGCCGGCGTGGGCAGCGTGCATTCGTTCGAGAAGAACGCCGACGTGCTGTGGCTGCGCACGCTCAATCCGTGGTCGCCGGATCCCGGCTCGGCGGAGAACGGCGGCCGTCTGCAGCTGGTCCACGCCGACGTGTCGCAGGCGATCGCCACGCTGCCCGACGCCTCCTTCGACGCACTGCTGCACGACCCGCCGCGCTTCGGCATCGCCGGGGAGCTGTATTCGCAGGCGTTCTACGACCAGCTCGCCCGCGTCCTGCGCCGCGGCGGCAGCCTGTTCCACTACACAGGCACGCCCAACCGCCTGACCAGCGGCCGCGACGTGCCGCGCGAGGTGGCCAGGCGGCTGGAGAAGGCCGGGTTCAGGGCGCAGCTGGTGCTGGACGGGGTGCTGGCGGTGAGGACCCCGGCCAGGTGAGAGCCGCGAACCGGACGGCCGGCCGATGCCTGGCCGGCCAGCCGTCCGCTCCGGCCATGCGCTCAGACCGGCCGTTGGGTGAACGTGGTCTCGAACTCGAGCTCCAGCGACGGCTCGTCCTCGGCACAGTTCCCCCCGACGATCGTCCGGGCGATGAACTTCGGGATCGGGCGCGGCACGCTCGGGGCGCTGTACGAGATCCCGATGACGATTTCGACCGACAGGCCGTTTTCCAGGTCGATGGTGACCCGCTCACGCCTCGGTAGCGTCGTTGACATGATCATCCTCCTTGCGGATGCGCCGCGGGGATGGTGGAGCCCGGTGGGGACGCGGCATTCCCCACCGGTTCGGCCAGGCCGGTCCGCTGGAACACGGCATGGGTGGCGATGCGCTGTTCGGGCACGCCGGCCGCGCGCGCGGCCTGCAGCGTGCTGCGCGCCTGCGCGGTTTCGCCGAGCACGGCCAGGGTCTGCGCGTTGAGCATGGCGACCTCGCCCGGTTCGTGCCCCAGCGCGGTGGACTGGCGTACCCGTTGCAGCGCACCGTCGCGGTCGCCGAGCTGCGCCTGGTACCAGCCGAGCGCGGCCACGGCCTTGGCGTCGCTGGGCCGGGCCTCGACGAAACGCTGCGCCAGCGCCGCGGCGCTCGCATAGGCATCGCGCGCCTGCGCAGCGGTGCGCGGATCGGCCTCCAGCGCATCGCCCAGGTAGCCCAGGTAGGAGAAGTCGGTGGGATTGAGTTCGGCCGCGCGCCGGTACATCTCCGCCGCGCCGGCGTAGTCGCCCTTCTGGTAGCGCAGCATGCCGAGGTTGCTCAGCGAGCTTTCGTTCGGCTCGATCGCCAGCGACCGGCGCAGCGCCGCCTCTGCGGCCTGGTTGTCGCCCGCCGCCACCAGCAATCCGCCATAGATGCTCCAGTACTCGGACAGGTCCGGGCGCAGCGCCACCACTTCGCGGTAGGACGCCAGCGCATCCTGGTAATGGCCGAGGAGGAACTGCTGGTAGCCCAGCTCGGCCAGCAGCTGCGCGTTGCCGGGACTGGCCTGCAGGGCCAGGCGGAATTCATCCATCGCCTCCGCTTCGCGCCCCTGCTCCACGTGCAGCTGGGCGCGGCCGGACAGCGCCTGCCAGCGCAATGCCGGATCGTCGACGATGGCCTCGTAGAACTCCAGGGCCTGCTTCGCGTCGCCCTGCACGCGGTACAGGTCGCCCAGCGCCAGGTTCACTTCGCCCAGGGTGCGATCCATGTTGCGGGCACGCAGGCAGGCCATCCGCGCGCTCTCGAACGCGTCCGTGTCGCGGTTGGACAGGAACTTCCACAGCTCGACCCGGCACAGGCCGGCCTGCGCGCGGGCGAAGCCGGCGTCGTCGGCCAGCGCCTTGCGGAAATGCGCCGCCGCATCCCCGCGCGTGCCCTCGCCCTGCGGGTGGACCAGCTGCCTGAGTCCGAGCAGGTAGGCATCGAACGCGGCGGCGTTCCGGGTCGGCGCCAGGCGCCGGCGCAGGTTGGCGCGTTCTTCCGGCAGCACGTCCAGCAATGCGTCGACCACCGCGTCGGCGATGTCGGTCTGGGTGTCGAAGACGGCCGCGTCGTCGCCCTCGTAGTTGCGCGACCACAGGGTGTAGCCGCTGCGGGTGTCGGACAGGCGCGCGTTGATGCGCAGGCGCTGGCCCTCGCGGCGGACGCTGGCGTCCAGCACCGTGGCCACGCCCAGCAGCCGGCCCAGCGCCTGGACGTCCTGGCTGCGGTCGATCGCCTCCGGGGGCCGCCAGGCGGCGACCTTCAGGCCATGGACGCCGGCAAGCGCGTTGAGCATTTCCATCGACAGGCCCTCGGCGAAGTAGCGGTCGTCGCGCGCCTCGCTCAGGGTGGTGAAGGGCAGCACGGCGACCGATGCCTCCATCGGCGGCGACGACGCGCCGCGCTCGCGCCACAGCCAGGTGCCGGCAAGCAGGACCGCCACCACGGCCAGTGCGACCGTCCACGACCTGCGCGTGGCGGGAGCGTCGCCGGTATCCCCCGTGGGCGGCGCGATGCCGGCGGCATCCAGCGCCGACGCCGACGCCGCGCCGCCACTGGCCGGCATGTCCGCGGCGAAGCCCTCGCCCGTGGGCGCACGCACAGGTGCGGGCAAGGCCTGCGCAGCCTCCTGCAGCGATGCGGGCGACGCGGCCTCCCCGTCCGCCGCGGCCGCGGCGGGCGCCGACCCGATGCCGGGCGCCGCTTCGCCTTCGAGCGTGCCGACGAAGCGGTAGCCCAGCGCGTGCTGGGTCTGGATGTAGCGCGGATGCTGCGAATCGTCGTCCAGCGCCGCGCGCAGCTGGGCGATGGCGCGGGTGAGCACCCCGGGGGTGACGTGGCGGTGGCCCCAGACCTGGTCGAGCAGGTCGTCGCGGCCCTGCAGTTCGCCGGGGCGGCGCAGCAGCGCCAGCAGCACGGCGAAGGCCTTGGGTTCCAGCGCCTGCTCGCGGCCCTCGCGGGTCACGGTGTGCGCGGCCGCGTCCACGACGATGCCATCGAAGCGGTAGCGCGCGCCCGCGGCCTCGCCACCGCCGGCAGGCGGCCCGTTCCCCGGCTTCATCGCCACTTCCTCATGAACGCCTCATGGATTCAGGGAACCCGCATGGAACGCTCGCAGCGCCCTCATGACCCGCCTCCGCGGGCCGGCGACTCTGGCCCGGCGCCGGCGATGCCGCGCCTATCCCCTTCCTGGAGACGAGCCATGAACGCTGTGATGACAACCCGCTCCCTGGTCCAGCCGCTGCCTTCCGTCCTGGACGCCCCCCCGGCCTTCAGCCTGCTGCATCGCCGCAAGAGCATCGGCGACTACCGCCCGGCCACGGCGGACCTGGAGCGCTTCAACCGCCTGCTGTCCCGGCTGGGCCGGCACAGCGCCCCGCTGGACATCGACCGGCTGGCCACCGCCGCGCGACAGCTGTCGGCGGCCCCGGACGAGGACGCCCCCGCATGTATCGCCCAACGCATTTCGTGGATCGAAGCGGTCGCGGCGATGGTCGCCGATCCGGACTGGCAGGCCGCCAACGAGGTGGCCGACTGCGCCCACCTGGTGATGGACTACGTCAACGACCCCTGCGGCCTGATCCCCGACTGGCTGCCGCAGGTGGGCCGGCTGGACGAGGCGATCGTGGTGGACACCGCCTGGCCATTGCTGGGTGGCGAGACCGCCAGCTACCGCGATTTCGCCCGCCTGCGCGGCGTGGAAGCGAGCCTGCGCGGCTGCCGTGTGGAGGACCTGCACTTCGACCGCGCGGCATGGCAGGTCGCGCGCCAGGCCGAGGCGGCGCTGGCCGCGCACCGGCGCCGGGTGCGCGAGAGCAGCTACGTGCCGGCGCCGGCGCCGATGTTCCGGATCCATTGAGCGGAGCCGCCACGCCCGCTCCGGGCGCCCCTTCCGCACCGCGAATGCCGCCCCACGTGGGCGGCATTCTTCTGGCCCTTCGCCCCGCCGGCGGGAAGCGCGCCGCGCTCTTTGGCCGTGCTCTTTGGCCGTGCTCTTTGTAGGAGCGCCCTTCAGGGGCGACCCGAGGTGGCCGGAAGGCACCGCGTTGGTGCGCAGGATCTCCGGGAGCGATGCGTTGAACGCGGCGGTGTCCCGGCCACCTCGGGTCGCCCCTGAAGGGCGCTCCTACAAGAGCGGCGGCATGCCGGCCGACGCTTCGCCCTCAGGCCAGGTATCGCCGGAACCACTCGAGGGTGCGATCCCATGCCAGCTTCGCCGCGGCCTCGTCGTAGCGCGGGGTGGAATCGTTGTGGAAGCCGTGATTGGTACCGGGGTAGACGTGCGCCTCGTAGGGCGTGCCGGCAGCCTTCAGCGCCGCCTCGTACGCCGGCCAGGTCGCGTTGACGCCCGGATCGTTCTCGGCGAAGTGGATCAGCAGCGGCGCCTTGATCTTCGCCACGTCCTCGGGCCTGGCCTGGCGACCGTAGAACGGCACCGCCGCGGCCAGTTCCGGGTAGGCCACGGCGACGGCGTGCGACACGCCGCCGCCATAGCAGAAGCCGGTGATGCCGACCTTGCCGGTGGTGCGGTCGTCGGCGAGCAGGTATTCGATCGCGGCGAAGAAGTCGTTCATCAGCTTTTCCGGATCGACCTGGCGCTGCAGTTCGCGGCCCTTGTCGTCGTTGCCCGGATAGCCGCCGACCGAACTCAGGCCGTCCGGTGCCAGCGCGACGAAGCCGGCCTTGGCCACGCGCCGGGCCACGTCCTCGATGTAGGGGTTCAGGCCCCGGTTCTCGTGCACCACCACCACGCCGGGCAGCGGGCCTTCGGCCTTGGCCGGGCGCACCAGGTAGCCGCGCACCTCGCCATGGCCGTTGGGCGAGGGATAGCGGATGTATTCGGCGACGATTTCCGGATCGGTGAACTGCACCTGCTGGGCCAGGGCGTAGTCCGGGCCGAGCGCGGCGAGGATACCGGCGGCGGTCAACCCGCCCACCGCGAACGTGCCGGCACGGTCGAGGAACTGGCGCCGGCTGATCCGGCCGTGCACGTAGCCGTCGTACAGCTCCAGCAGTTCGGGGGCGAAGTCCCGGGCGGTCAGGCGGGCCATGGGCGGGGTTCCTCGGCGGATGCGTGGCCGACACCTTACCAGCGGCCCTGCCCCGCGCACGCGAAAACCGGGGTCAGAGTGCACTTTCCATCGGCACGGTGGATTTCGGTGGCCGTCCCATCCTCGCCGGGCCTGCGCGCCGGCCCAGCTGGCGTTCGATGGCCTCGCGGAAGCGGTCGTTGCCCAGGGCATGCTGGCGTCGCAGGGTCGTGCGGATGTGCTCGACGTCGGTGGGGTCCAGGCCGGCGATGACCAAGCCACGGTAGACGTTGCGGCGCACTTCATCGCTGTTGCCCAGCGCGTGGTAGCGGCCGTGAGGCCGCAGCAGCGGGTCGGGGAGGCCGAGAGCGTTGGCCCGGTGGCTCAACCACGGATACTCCGCGGGATCGGCGACCATCCCCGCCCGGACCGGGTTGAGCTCGATGTAGCGGTAGCAGCGCAGCAGGTGGTCGTCGGCATCGACCAGGCAGGCCTTGTAGCGTCCCTCCCAGAGGGTGCCGGTCCGCCCATAACGGTCGTTGACGTAGCGGACGTAGCGACGGCCGAGGGATTGCATCAGCGAGGCCAGCGCGCCGGGACGCCCGGGCGTCACCAGCAGGTGCACATGGTTAGTCATCAGCACGTAGGCATGCACCTGGCAGTCGAGCGACGAGGCCAGCGCGCGCAGGTCCTGCAGGTAGCGTTGCCGGTCGATGTCGGCGAAGAAGCACGGCTGGCGGTCGTTGCCGCGCTGGACGAGGTGCTGGGCGATGCCGGGCAGGTCGAGGCGGGGGCGGCGGGGCATGCGGATGGGCGATGGCGGCGGTGGTCCAGCATGTGCGTCGGCGGTGTCCGGCTCTGTCAGGGAAAGCAGGCGGTGCGGGTCGGACTGCGGGTCGGATGAAAGTGCACTCTGACCCCGGTTTTTCGCAGCGTCGGTCGGGATCGTCGCCTCGGCTCGTGGCGCCTAAACGCCGCCTTCTCGACCTGACGCGCATCCTCGCGGACGAGGCGACCAGGCTTCGCTGCCGCTACGCCTGAATGCGGACGGGCGAAGGCACACGCTGCCCGCGTCGCAGCCTCCTCCCCGCCCCGCTTGATCCAGATCAATGACCTCCCAATATTCGTGGAGAAGACTGGAACGCACCCGACGAGGAGGAATGCCATGTACACGCATCTTCTGGTTCCAACCGACGGCTCGCCGCTGTCGGACTACGCGATCGACCAGGCGCTGGCGTTCGCGGGTGCGGTCGGCGCACGGGTCACCGTGTTCACCGTGATCGAGCCGTTCCACGTCATCGCGTACCTGCCCGAACAGGTCGCCGAAACGCGCGATGCCTACGATCGGCATGCGCGGCAGGAGGCCGACCGCCGACTGGCGAAAGCCGCGGACAAGGCCCGCGCGGCCGGCGTCGCGCACGCGACCCTGGCCACCAGCGCCGACGACCCGCACGAGGCGATCATCGCCGCGGCCAGGGACAAGGGCTGCGACCTGATCGCGATGGCGTCGCACGGGCGGCGCGGGGTCAAGGCCCTGGTGCTGGGCAGCGTCACCGCCAAGGTCCTGATGCACTCGGACCTGCCCGTACTGGTCTACCGGCACGGAAAACCGGGGTCAGAGTAGACTTTCTGGAAACCGGGGTCAGAGTGCACTTTCTCTCGCGCCTTGATACAGGTGAGAGAAAGTGCACTCTGACCCCGGTTTCCTTTTCGCTAGACTCGGCGCCATGAA
>CAZBDE010000006.1:0-34667 GCA_964490415.1 uncultured Pseudoxanthomonas sp.
CGCCGGTCAGGCCGCCGACGAACACCACCGCGTCGGCGCCACGCGCGGCATCCAGCGCTTCCTCCAGCGGCGGCCTGGCCCCGGGCAGGCGCCAGGCCAGGCGCACCGCGGCGTCGCGCTCGCCCTCGAAGTAGTCCAGGCGCAGGTCGTAGGCCCGGCCGGCCTGCAGATCGAGGGCGACGCTGTCGCCGCGCAGGCGGTCGCTGGTGGCCCACTTGTCCAGCAGCAGCCTGCCGTCCAGGTACAGGCGGAAGCCGTCGTTGGCGGCCACGTCCAGCTCGTAGCGGCCCGATACCGGCGGCAGCAGCTGGCCGCTCCAGCGCACGCTGAAGTCGTCGCCGGACAGGGCACGTCCGGGCGCGATCTCGCCGCGCGCGACCAGGTCGTCGGTCGGTGCGCCGCGGTCCCAGCGGAAGCCGACCTGGGCGTCGACGCGGGTCAGCACCGGTTCGCCGGCCAGTTCGCGGCCGCGGAAGTATTCGCCCTTCAGCCCGCGCTCGCCGGAGTCGACGGCAGGACGCAGGTAGCGCGCCGCGATCGGCGGTGCCGCGTTCGGATCGTCGCGGCCCTCGACCAGGTCGGCGCCACGCGCATGGACCACATCGACGTCGGGCAGCGCCTCGCGGATGCCCTGCAGGATCGTCACCGGTGCGGTCGGGGTGCCGTAGTAGTTGCCCAGCAGCGCCATGGTGTCGTCGGCGGTGGGGCCGACCACGGCGATGCGCTTGAGCGTGTCGCGCGACAGCGGCAGCACGCCGTCGTTCTTCAGCAGCACCAGCGATTCGCGCGCGGCGCGCCGCGCCAGCGCATCGTGTTCGGGCGACTGGTTGACCGAGTAGGGGATCCGCGCCCAGCGTACCGCCTCGGGCGGGTCGAACATGCCCAGGCGCATGCGCGTGAACATCAGCGGCTTCAGCGCCGCGTCGATCCCGGCCTCGTCGATCAGCCCCTGGCGCACCGCCGTCGGCAGCGTGGCGTACTCCTCGCCGCATTCCAGCTCGGTGCCGTTGTTCACCGCCAGCGCGGCGGCCTGTTCGCGGCTGGCGACGATCCGGTGGTGCTTCCAGATGTCCACGATCGCCCAGCAGTCGGAGACGACGTAGCCGTCGAAGCCCCAGTCCCTGCGCAGCACGTCGCGCAGCAGGAACCTGCTGGCGCTGGCCGACTCGCCGAACACGCGGTTGTAGGCACCCATCACCGAGGCGACGCGGCCCTCCTTCACCAGCGCCTCGAATGCCGGCAGGTAGGTCTCGTACAGGTCGCGCTGCGAGGGATGCGCGTCGAAGTGGTGGCGGTCGGCCTCCGGGCCGCTGTGCACGGCGAAGTGCTTGGCGGTGGCGTCGAGCTTCCTGTATTTCTCGCCGCGCGGATTCGTGGGCGCATCCGCGGCGGGGTCGTCGCCTTGCAGGCCTTCGACGAAGGTCACGCCCATGCGCGCGGTCAGGTACGGGTCCTCGCCGTAGGTCTCCTGGCCGCGGCCCCAGCGCGGATCGCGGAAGATGTTGATGTTGGGCGACCAGAAGGTCAGGCCCTGGTAGCGGCCGTGCTGGCCGCGGCGCGCGAACTCGTGGTGCTTGGCGCGCGCCTCGTCGCTGATCGCGGTGGAGACCTCGCGCATCAGCGACGTGTCGAACGTCGCCGCCAGGCCGATCGCCTGCGGGAACACGGTGGCGCCGCCGGCGCGGGCGACGCCGTGCAGCGCTTCGTTCCACCAGTCGTAGGCGGGCACGCCCAGGCGCGGGATCGCCGGGGCGGCGTTCTGCATCTGCGCGACCTTCTCTTCCAGCGTCATCCGCGATACCAGGTCGGCGGCGCGCTCCTCGAAGCTGCGGGTGGTGTCGAGGTAGACGGGTTGGGGCGCATCGGCCGCCTGCGCAGCGGCGATGGGCGACAGCGTGGTGGCGAGGACGAGGGAGATCCACCATGCACGGCTTCCCGTGGGAGGAACCCTGCATGGTCTCGGGCCATCGATCCCGGCGCGCTTTCCATTCGCCTCCCCGCGCACGGATGCGTGGGCTTCCGCGCAGGGATCTGCGCAACGACCCGCGACCGACGCCGCACCTGCAATGGTTTTCCCTTCACGGTTCTTGCCTTGCATGTCCTCTCCTCCTCTCGGCGGGCCGCTTCGGCCCATGCATACGGCCCCAGCATCGTGCCGCCGAAGCCGCCGAAGCCGCCGGCGACGCCCGTGCTGAGGATGGTTCCGTCTTCGTCGCGGCGCAGCCATCGCCAGCCCTGGTCGTCGCGTAGAGCGGAGCTTGCTCCGCTGGGCTTTCCCGGCAGAAGCAGCGGAGCAAGCTCCGCTCTACGCGACGGCCGGGGTTGGGCGTCATCACCCGTCCCACATCGCGCCGTCTTCCCGGCACGCCGTAGAGCCGAGCTCGCTCGGCTGGGGTTTTCCCGGTGCGGCGCCAGCGGAGCAAGCTCCGCTCTACGCGACGGCCGGGGCTGGGCATCATCACCAGTCCCACATCGCGCCGTCTTCCAGGCGCGCGACCGGCAGCTGCCTGGGCGAGTACGGGTACTTCGCCGCCAGCGCCTCGTCGATGTCCACGCCGTGCCCGGGGGTGTCGCCCACGTGCAGGCGGCCGTCGCGGAACACGTAGTCGTGCGGGAACACGGCATTGGTTTCGTCCGAATGGAACATGTACTCCTGGATGCCGAAGTTCGGCACCCAGGTATCGAAGTGCAGCGCCGCGCCCATCGTCACCGGCGACAGGTCGGTGGCGCCGTGGAAGCCGGTGCGCACCTGGTGCAGCGCGGCGAAGTCGGCCAGCCGGCGCAGGTGGGTGATGCCGCCGCCATGGACAATCGTGGTGCGGATGTAGTCGATCAGCTGGCGCTCGATCAGGTGCTTGCAGTCCCAGATCGAGTTGAACACCTCGCCCACCGCCAGCGCGGTCACCGAGTGCCGGCGGATCAGCTCGAACGAGCCCTGGTTCTCGGCCGGGGTGGCGTCCTCCAGCCAGAACAGCCGGTACGGCTCCAGGTCGCGCGCCAGCCGCGCCGCCTCGATCGGAGTGAGCCGGTGGTGCGCGTCGTGCAGCAGCTCGACCTCGTTGCCGTGGTCGCGGCGCAGCTGCTCGAACAGCCCGGGCACGGTCTCCAGGTAGCGCGGCGTGTTCCACACCGTCTCGGCCGGCAGCGCGCTCTCGGCCGGCTCGTAGGGCTGGCCGGCCGCGGCCACGCCGTAGGCCTTCTTCACCCCCGGCACGCCGCACTGCGCGCGCACCGCCAGGAAGCCCTGCGCGATGTACCTGCCGACCTCGTCGCTGGCCTCGGCGATGTCGCGGCCGTTGGCGTGCGCGTACACCAGCGCGCCCTCGCGCGAGCGCCCGCCCAGCAGCTGGTACAGCGGCAGCCCGGCCATCTTGCCGAGGATGTCCCACAGCGCCACGTCGACCGCGGCGATCGCGCTCATCGTCACCGGACCGCGCCGCCAGTACGCGCCGCGATAGAGGAACTGCCACAGGTCCTCGATGCGGCCGGCATCGCGGCCGATCAGGTTCGGCACCACGTGCTCCTGCAGGTACGCGGCGACGGCCAGCTCGCGGCCGTTGAGGGTGGCGTCGCCCAGGCCGTGGACGCCGGAGCGGGTGACGACCTTCAGGGTGACGAAGTTGCGCCCGGGGCAGGTGACGATGACCTTGGCGTCGACGATCTCGCGCTCGCGCGAGGCGCCGTGGGCGGTGGTTTCGGAGGCGGGGTGCGTGCTCATCTGGAATCGCTCGGTTCGGGTTCGTCCGGATCAGGGAATGGCCATCTCGAACGGCCCGGCCGGCAGGCCGGCGCCGTCGTACAGGGTCACGACCGGGCTGTCGGCCCAGCCGTAGCGCACGCGGGTGGCGGGGCCGGCGGTGTCCGCGCGCAGCAGCACCTCGTCGCCACGGATCCGCGCGACGGCGTAGCGGCAGGAGCCGGCCGCGTCGCCGCACAGCTCGAAACCGACCGGGCCGTCCGCGCCGTAGGCGAGCAGGCCGTCGCTGGCGTCGCCGAAGCGCACCGCGATGGCGTCGCCTTCGCGCCGCGCCGACAACGGCACCGGCCCGGACGCCGGCAGCGCCTCGCCGTAGACCACGTGCCGCGCCGCGCGCGCCAGGCGCCGGCCCAGCTCCTGCTTGTTGGCCGGGTGGATGTCGTAGCGGTCGCCGATGTCGATCGCCACCGCCAGCCCGCTGCGCGGGTCCTCGGCGGCGACCTGGCGCTGCGCCTCGCGCAGTTGCGCCCACTCGCTCTCGCCCGGACGGGTCGGGGCCGGGCCATGGTTGGCCAGCTGCACCACCAGCAGCGGCAGGCCGGCGCCGAACTGCGCGCGCAGGTCGTCGCGGTAGCGGCGCAGCAGGTCGCGGTAGCGGTCGGCCTCGAAGGTATTGGACTCGCCCTGGTACCACAGCGCGCCGCGCAGCCCGTAGCGGCCCAGCGGCGCGATCATGCCGTTGTGGAGCGTGGACAGGCCGGCGGCCGACTGCCACGGCGCGCGCGGCGGCGTGCCGTACGCCCCGGGCACGATGCGGTACTTCCAGGCGCCGTCCAGCGCCACGCTGGAGCCGTCGGCCAGACGCAGCGCACGGCCGGCCGACGGGCCGACGATGCCGCCGTCGCGGTAGGTGTCGAGCACGGCGACCGCGACGGTGTTGTCGCCTTCGTGCAGCAGCCCGGCCGGCAGCGGGTACGCGCGTGGCGCGTCGGCGCCGTAGCTGCTGCCGACCGCGCGGCCGTTGACCCAGGTCTGGTCGATCTCGTCGACCGCGCCCAGCGCCAGCACTGCGTCCTGCGCCGCCTGCTGCGCGCTCAGGGTGAGGGTGGTGCGGTACCAGACCAGGCCGTTGAAGTCGGCCAGCTCGGGTACCCCCCAGTATTCCCATGCGCCGAGTTCGCGCGGGGCGTCGCGCCATTGCGCGTCGATGGCAAAGGCCGGGTCCCACGGCGCGTCGCCCGGCGCCCGGCCCGGGCGCGCGTTCCACCACGCCTGCCAGATCCCGCCCCAGCGGTCGTTCGCGGCCACCGGGTCGCGGGCGTACAGCGCCAGCACGTCGAGCTCGTCGCCGTACCGGCCGCTGGCGCGCAGCGCCCGGCCGCTGGTCCAGGCCTGGATGCGCGAGCCGCCCCAGGCGGCGTTGATCAGCCCCATCGGCACGTCCACGGCCTTCTGCAACTCGCGCGCGAAGTAGAAGCAGGCGGCGGAGAAGTCGCGCGCCGTCTCCGGGGTGCTCTGCTGCCAGCGCGGCTGCTCGCCGAAGCTTTCCAGCGGCACCGGGCTGCCGACCTGGGCGACCTTCAGCAGGCGGATGCGCGGGTTGCCGGCGGCGGCGATCTCGGCGCGCGAGTCCAGCGTGCGGTGCAGCTGCAGTTCCATGTTGGACTGGCCGCTGCACAGCCAGACATCGCCGACCAGCACGTCGTCGATGCGCTGCCGCGCGCTGCCGGCGCTGACGCTCAGCGCGTACGGCCCGCCGGCCGGCAGCGCCGGCAACCGCGCCTGCCAGTGCCCGTCGGCGTCGGCGCGGCTGCGCACGCGCTTGCCGGCGAACTCGACCTGCACCGTCTGGTTCGGTGCGGCGCGGCCCCACAGCGGGATCGGCCGGTCGCGCTGCAGCACCGCGTGGTCCTGGAACAGGGCGTGCAGCAGCGGCGCATCGGCGGCGCCGGCCAGGGCCGGGAAAATCCCTGCGAGCGCAATGCCCATGCGCAGTGCCCTGCATCGGCCGACCCGGCCCCCGGACGGCGCCGCTCCCGCGGAACGGCTTCCGGCGGCCGCGCCACCACGCATGGCGGCGCGGCCCGCATCCGGGTGTCCCGGCTTTTCCGCGGCAACGGGATGAGGCGGGAAGCGGCGATGGCCGGCAGGCATGTGCATTTCAGATTCCCGGGGCGAAGGGGAACGACAACGAGCGGTAGTACTCCAGCGGATGCGCCGGCGGCGCGTAGCCGGGCGGCAGCGGCAGATGGTTCAGGCTCTGCCAGTAGGCGATGCTGGCGTCGCGCCACCACTGCGCTTCCTTCTCCTGGATCGCGAGGAAATCGGCGACCTGGCGGTAGCGCCCGGCATCGACGTAGTCCGACAGCCCGGCCCAGGTCGCGCGCATCCGCTTCACCTCGTCCACGCCGTGCGTGTAACGATGCACCAGCTCGTCCCACAGCGTGCGTCCGGAGGGCATGCGCTGCTCCCACGGCACGCGGTGGAACCACAGCAGGAACTGCTCCGGCACGCGCCGCACGTCGCTGAACCCGGCCGCCAGCGGCGGCGCGTACTGGGCCACGGCGTCGCTGCCGCTGGCGCTGCGGTCGAAGCCGATGCCCTGTGCGTCGGCGCGGTGGTAGTACACCGGGTCCCAGTCCGGGCGCTCGCTGCCGGCGTCCCATGGCGCCGGGCCGTAGTGGTGGCTGCGGCCCATCAGATGGTGCAGGCCGAGCGGGGTCATGTAGTCGACCGCCGCCTCGCGCGAATCCATCATCATCGCCACCACCGGCTGCACGAAGCGCGCGTCGTTGCAGAAGGTCATGCGCACCCATTCCCCGGCGATCGCGCGCGAGGACAGCGACGGGTTCCACGCCAGCCGGCCGAAGGCGTACCAGTTGGCCTGGTCGAAGACCGAGCCGCTCCAGTCGCGGTCGCTGCCGATGTTGGCGACGCCGGCCATGCCGGTGAACTTGTAATCGTGCAGCGAGCCGTCGATCACCCGGGCCACGGTCGAGCCCTCGCCATGCACGAAGGTGTCGGCCTGCAGCGTCTCCTCGTACAGCGTGCCCTGGTACACCAGGTGGGTGGCGAAGCCCAGGTACTCCTTGGTGATCTGGAATTCCATCATCAGCGGCGTGTTCGGCATCGCCCCGAACAGCGGGTGGAACGGCTCGCGCGGCTGGAAGTCGATCGCACCGTTCTTGACCTGCACGATCACGTTGTCGCGGAAGGCGCCGTCCAGCGGCACGAACTCGCTGTAGGCCTGCTTGGCGCGGTCGTCGGGCTGCTCGTGCGAATAGACGAAGGCGCGCCACATCACGATGCCGCCGTGCGGCGCCAGCGCGTCGGCCATCATGTTGGCGCCGTCGGCGTGGCTGCGGCCGTAGTCCTGCGGGCCGGGCTGGCCTTCCGAGTTGGCCTTGACCAGGAAGCCGCCGAAGTCGGGGATGACCCGGTAGATCTCCTCGGCCTTGTCGCGCCACCAGCGCCGCACCTGCGGGTCGAGCGGATCGGCGCTGTTCAGCCCGCCGATCTCGATCGGCGCGGAAAAGCGCGCGCTCAGGTACACGCGGATGCCCCACGGGCGGAACACGTCGGCCAGCGCCGCGGCCTTCTCCAGGTAAGGCGCGGTCAGGCTCAGCTCATTGCTGTTGACGTTGTTGAGCACCGTGCCGTTGATGCCCAGCGAGGCGTTGGCGCGGGCGTAGTCG
Organism: uncultured Pseudoxanthomonas sp.; assembly: GCA_964490415.1. Lineage (GTDB taxonomy): Bacteria > Pseudomonadota > Gammaproteobacteria > Xanthomonadales > Xanthomonadaceae > Pseudoxanthomonas. The sequence continues at coordinate 7,393 of CAZBDE010000006.1, forward strand.
GTGTAGCGCGGGTCCAGCCAGTCCGGCAGCCGGTGCCAGTCCCAGATCGACTGGCCGGCGTAGCCGCGTTCGACGCTGCGGTCGAGGTTGTCCCAGTGGTTGAGCACGCGCCGCTGCACCCGCGGCGCGTCGTACAGGTCCAGCGCCGCCAGCGGTTGCCCGGTCTGCACCAGGCGCAGGAGGGCGAACGCGCCGTACAGCGCGCCGACGTCGCTGTCGGCGGCGACCACGGTGGCCCGGTGGCCGCCGATCCGCACGCTGCGGATCAGGTAGCCCTCGCGGCCGAGCGCGGCGGTGTCGAGCCCGAGCGCGGCGACCAGCGGCGAGGAGGCGGGCGTGCCGACGACGATGGCGCCGTCGCGCGTGACCTGCTGCGCCAGCGCCGGCGCAGTGCCGAGCAGGCCGCCGAGGCCGCGCAGCAGCTCGGCGCGGGCGGCGGCCTGGGTCGGGGTGGCGTCGCCGGCGATCAGCTCGGCGGCGGCGGTGCGGGCGGCCCGCGCGTGGTCGGCCGGCAGCGGCCGGTAGCGCAGCCACAGGTCGTAGCCGTCCTCGGCCAGCCCCTGCGCCGGCAGCAGCACCGCCAGCAGCAGCGCGCCGGCCGCGGCCAAGCCGCGCGCGCGGCCGAGCCCCGCACCGCGCGCGGCCGCCAGCCGTATCCCGAACAGTCTCTTCATCGGTCCCTCCGCTTCCGTCGATATCGTGGTGGCATGGGGGACGTCCCGGCCGGGACGTCGCGGTCGCCGGCCGCCCGGCTTGCCGCTAACATGGGACGCACCGTGATGTCGTCCACGTCGGATCCGCGTTTCCATGGCGATTGACCTGGGACCTGTGCGGGGGAACCGCGCATTGCCGTCCCGTGTCCGCAAGCCAGCTGAAGAGGAAAACCTTGGAGAAGGCCAGGAAATCGATCCGCCGCAAGGGCCATGCCACCACCATCGGGGAAGTAGCCGCGCTCGCCAAGGTCTCGCCGATGACCGTCTCGCGCGTGGTCAACGGCAACGGCAACGTCCGCGATGTGACCCGCGAACGGGTGCTGCGCGCGGTCGAGAAGCTGGGCTACACCCCGAACCTGGCGGCCAGCGCGCTCGCCGCCGCGCAGAACACCCGCATCGCGCTGATCTACACCAATCCCAGCGGCGCCTACCTGAGCGACCTGCTGGTGGGCGTGCTGCACGGCGCCGCGCGCGCGGCGGTGCAGCTGGTCATCGATTCCTGGGACGAGCTCGACGCCGAAGGCGAGCGCCGCGCCGCGCGCACGCTGGCGCGCAGCGTGGCCGGGGTGATCCTGCCGCCGCCGCTGTGCGAGTCCAGGGAGGTGGTGTACGAACTGGTGCGCGCCGGCATCCCGGTGGTGGCGATCGCCGGCGAGCGCTTCCACGAGGCCATCTCCTGCGTGCACATCGACGACTTCCGCGCCGCCCGCGAGATGACCGAATACCTGATCGGACTGGGCCACACCCGCATCGGCTACATCAAGGGCGATCCCAACCAGATCGCCAGCCAGCGCCGCTTCGAGGGCTTCCAGGCGGCCCTGGCCGGGGCCGGGATCGCGCTGGACCGGCACCTGGTGCAGCAGGGCTACTACACCTATCGCTCGGCGCTGGAACCGGCCGAGAAACTGCTGGCCAGGCGCCGCCCGCCCACCGCGATCTTCGCCAGCAACGACGACATGGCCGCCGCCGCCGTCTCGGTGGCGCACCGCCGCGGCCTGGACGTGCCCGGCGACCTGTCGGTGGTCGGCTTCGACGACACCTCGGCGGCGACCCGGGTATGGCCGGAGCTGACCACGATCCGCCAGCCGCTCGGCGCCATGGCCGACTCGGCCCTGGACCACCTGCTGCGCAGCATCCGCAGCAAGGCGCGCGACGCCGTGCCGGTCGACCAGGTGGTCCAGCACACGCTGGTCATGCGCGACTCGGTGGCCGCGCCGGCGGCCGCGAAAGCGGCCAGACGCTGATCCGGACACGCGTCAGCCCTCCATCTGCTCCAGCTCCCTGCCCTTGGTCTCGTGCACGTAGCGCAGCACGAAGAACACCGACAGGATCGCGGCGACCATGTAGATGCCATAGGCACCGGCCAGGCCGATGCTGCCCAGCAGCACCGGGAAGGTCACGGTGATGGCGAAGTTCGAGGTCCACTGCGCGGCGCCGGCCACCGCCAGGCCCGAACCGCGGATCTGGTTGGGGAACATCTCGCCCAGCATCACCCACATCACCGGGCCCCAGGACATGTTGAAGAAGATCACGTAGACGTTGGCCGCCACCAGCGCCAGCACGCCCATCGCCTCGGACAGCTGCAGGGTGCCGCCGGCATCGAGCGAGCCGCTGGCGAAGGCGAAAGTGACCAGCGCCAGCGTCACCGCCATGCCCGCCGAGCCGAACCACAGCAGCGGCTTGCGGCCGATGCGGTCGATCAGCACCACCGTGACCAGGCAGGCGCCGATGCTGAGCCCGCCGGACAGCACGTTGATCAGCAGCGCGTCGTTCTCGGAGAAGCCCACCGCCTGCCACAGCACCGCGCCGTAATAGAAGACCACGTTGATGCCGACGAACTGCTGGAACACGGCCAGGCCGATGCCGACCCAGACGATCGGCCGGATCCTGCCGGTGGCCTTGCTGACCAGGTCCGACAGGCGCGGCCGGTGGTGGTCGGTCGCCAGCGAGGCCTCGATCTCCTGCAGCTTGCGCCCACCCTCGACTGCGCCGTACAGCCGGGCCAGCACCGCGGCCGCGCGCTCGCGGATGCCGCGGGCGACCAGATAGCGGGGGCTCTCCGGGATGAAGAACAGCGCCACCAGGAACAGGGCCGCCGGCAGGATCTCTGCCCAGAACATCCAGCGCCAGGCCTCGAACCCCCACCACAGCACTTCGGTGGACGCGCCCGCGGTCCTTGCCAGCAGATAGTTGGCCAGGAACGAGGCGAACAGGCCCGAGATGATCGCGATCTGCTGCACGGTGGCCAGGCGGCCGCGATAACGGGCCGGCGCCACTTCGCTGATGTAGGCCGGCGCCATGACGCTGGCCGCGCCGACGGCGAAGCCGCCGATCACCCGGTAGATCACGAATTCCATCGACGAGGTGGCGATGCCCGATCCCCACGCCGAAACCAGGAAGAACACGGCCGACACCAGCAGCATGGTGCGACGACCGTAGCGATCGGCCAGGGTGCCGGCGAACCAGGCACCGATCGCGCAGCCCAGCAGCATCGAGGCGACGTTGAAACCGGTCACCGCGGCGTCCGATCCGAAGGCGGCCTTGAGTCCGTCGACCGTGCCGTTGATCACGCCGCTGTCGTAGCCGAACAGGAAGCCGCCGATCGTGGCCACCAGGCTGATCAGGATGATGAAACGGGTGTTCTCCCCGCTGTGCGCGGCCGTCTGGCCGGCGATCGATGGACTGCTCATTTCAACCCTTGTTGTCGAATTGGTCTTCCGCGCCGGCAAGCCGGCGCGCCCTCCCCCAGGACCCGCTCTCGCGGGGCCACACACCCACGCCGATCCGCGGATGCGGATCCTTCTGCTCCATCGCTGCGGCGCCGGTCCTCTCCCTTCGCCGCACTCCATCGCAGAAGGCTGTCGGCCCGCGATGGCGCGGCACAGCTTACCGTCAATGGCAGCGCTGTCGTCATTCTCCGGCGGACCGCTTGGCGCAGGCCGTCACACTCCCGCGCAAGGCCGCGGCGGCTGGCCTTTGCCGGCGCGGCATCGCCGCGCTGCAACAGGAAAGGCGGCCAGGCCGGAGCAGCCTGCGCAACCACGCCCTCACGCCCGCACCAGCGCCCCGCCGCGCCAGGCCAGGGTGGCCGCCTGGCCCGCCGCCAGTTCCAGCTCCAGCGTCCGGCCGCGATACTCGATCCGGTAGCGCCCGCCGCGGTCGCTGGCGATGCGCGCCTGCCGCAGCTGGCCGCCGGCCCATTCCAGGTCCACGCCCGCCGCGCCGCGCACGCGCAGTCCGCGCACGTGGCCGTCAGGCCAGGCCTTCGGCAGCGCCGGCAGCAGGAACACCGTCCCGCCCCAGCTCTGCAGCAGCATCTCGGTGATGCCCGCGGTGCCGCCGAAGTTGCCGTCGATCTGGAACGGCGGGTGCGCGTCGAACAGGTTCGGATAGGTCCGCGCCGGGCTGACCAGCATCTCCAGCACCCGGTAGGCATGCTCGGCGTCGTGCAGCCGCGCCCACAGGTTCAGCCGCCAGCCGATGCCCCAGCCGGTGGCTTCGTCGCCGCGGATCTCCAGCGAGCGGCGCGCCGCGGCGGCCAGCTGCGGCGTGTCGCGCACGTTGACCTGGCTGGACGGATGCAGCGCGTACAGGTGCGAGACGTGGCGATGGTGGATCTCCGGCACGTCCATGTCCCAGTCCTGCTGCCATTCCTGCAGCTGGCCGGCACGGCCGATGCGGTGCGGCGGCAGGCGCTCGCGCAGCGTGGCCAGCCTGTGCGCCAGGTCCGCATCCACGCCGAGCAGTGCGGCGATCTCGATGCACTGGCCGAACAGGTCGCGCAGCAGCTGCGCGTCCATCGACGGCCCGGCGCACAGCGCGGCACCGTGCGGGTGCTCGTTCTCCGGCGAGATCGACGGCACGGTGACCATCGCCCCGGTATTGGGATCCTCGACCAGGGTGGCGGCGAAGAACTCCGCCGCGCCCTTGAACAGCGGCCAGACTTTCTCCAGGTAGCCCGGCTCGCGTCCGTAGTCCCAGCGGTCCCACAGGTGCTGCAGGAGCCAGGCACCGCCAGTCGGCCACAGACCCCACTCGGCGCCGTCGATTGGCGCGCTGCGCCGCCACAGATCGGTGTTGTGGTGCACGACCCACCCGGGCGCGCCGTACATCTCCCGCGCGGTCTGCACGCCGGCCTCGGCCAGCTCGGTGACCATGCGCTCCAGCGGTTCCACGCATTCGGGCAGCGCGTTGGCCTCGCTGGGCCAGTAGTTCATCTCGGTGTTGATGTTGATCGTGTACTTGCTCTCCCACGGCGGGGACAGCAGGTCGTTCCAGATGCCCTGCAGGTTGGCCGGCTGGGTGCCGGGCCGCGAGCTGCAGATCAGCAGGTAGCGGCCGAACTGGTGGTACAACGCCGCGAGCGCCGGATCGCCGCCGTCGGCGAAGCGCGCCACGCGCTCGTCGGTGGGCAGTGCCGCCACCGCGGCAGCCGAGCCGCCCAGGTCGATGGCCACGCGCTGGAACAGGCGCTGGTGTTCGGCCACGTGCGCGGCAAGCAGTCCGTCCCAGGACTTGCGCGCGGCCGCATCCAGCTGCGCGCGGGTGATGGCTTCGGGATCGCCGCCGATATCGTCGAAGCGGCGGAAGCTGGTCGCGGCGGTCAGCAGCAGCACGACTTCGTCGGCACCGTCCACCTCGATGCCCTCGCCGCGCCGGCGCTGCTTGCCGCCCTTCACCACGACCCTGAGGCGGGCGGCGAAGCGCAACCTGCCCTCGATACCGAAGGCATCGCCATTGCGGCCTCGCAACAGCAGGCCGTGGTCGCCGTCGGGGGTGACGGTGGCCTGTGCATGGTCGCTCCCCAGGCCGATCCGCACGCGCACCCGGCCGGGTTGGCTGGCGGACAGGCGCACGGCCAGGCACTGGTCCACTGCCGACACGAAGGCCTCGCGCCGGTGATGCAGCTTCCAGCCTGACTCGAACGTGCTCGTCGCCAGCGCGCGTTCCAGGTCCAGTTCGCGCCGATAGCCGTTGAGGTCGGAGACCTCGAGGAAGTCCAGCAGCAGGTCGCCCAGCGGCTGGTACGGCATCTGCTTCTTCGGCCGCCCCATCATCGTCGCGTTGGCCAGCGCTTCGGCCTCGGCGTAGCGGCCGGCGAAGATCAGCCGGCGCACTTCCGGCAGCGCGGCCAGTGCCTCGGGCGGCGTCGGATCGTACGGGCCACCGGCATACAGCGTGTCCTCGTTGAGCTGCAGCCGTTCGAACCTGCCGCCGCCCCAGACCATCGCACCGAGCCGGCCATTGCCCAATGGCAGCGCCTCGACCCACTGGGTGGCCGGGCGCCGGTACCAGAGCTTCAGCGGCGGCGCCGGCGCGATTGCGTCAGCTGCGCCTGCCCCGCCACTGGCGGCCGTGGCGGCGGCACCGGCGGCAGGCGCGGCTCCAGCGGTGGAGGCCACTCCACTCGCACCGGCGACGGCCAGTGCGGCCGTCGCCTTGAGCAGCTCGCGCCGGCTCAGGTCCATCGCAGCGCCTCCCTGCCGCGATGCGAACGCACGGACCGCCGTGCCGTGCGCCGCGCGTCAGCGCACGACGCTGTCACGAACGCGGCCGCCGCACCGACACCGCCTTGCCGGTGTAGCGCACCGTGCGATCGGCGGCCGGTTCCACCACGCCGGCATCAGCGCGCGGGCCGTCGATCCAGCGCACGCGGATCTCGCGCTGCTGCTGCATGCCGGGATATTGGCCCTGGCGCGCGCCGATGCGCAGTTCGCCGCTCTGCTCGTCCCACGCCAGCGGGATGCGGCTGGATTCACCACGCTCGTAGCCGTAGTTGCGGCCGTCGTCCTCGTACAGCGAGAAGCTGCCGTCGGCACCGGTGTAGACCTCGATGGTCAGCGGCGCACCCGGCTGCTCGTCCACGTACTGCTGGACCACCGTGCGCGGCACGATCGAGCCGGCACGCACGAACAGCGGCATGCGCTGCAGCGGCGCGGCCGCCTCGATGGTCTGCCCGCCCGCGTGGCGCTGGCCGGTCTCGAAGTCGATCCAGCTGGCGCCGGCCGGCAGGTACACCGGACGGCTGGTGGATTTGAACGAAGCCACCGGCGCGACCAGGAAGGCCGGCCCGAACAGGTACTGGTCGGCGATGCCGCGCGCCTTCAGGTCATCGGGGAAGTCCATCGACATCGTGCGCAGGATCGTGCCGTCCTGGTGCCAGGTGTCGGCGGCCAGGGTGTAGATGTAGGGCAGCAGCGAATAACGCAGCTTCAGGTAGTGGACGAAGCTGTCGTAATGCGGCGTGCCTTCCGGCGCGATCTCCCAGATCTCGCGGTACGGGAACTGGCCATGCAGGCGGAACACCGGCACGAACGCGCCGTACTGGAACCAGCGCAGGCTCAGCTCGCGCCATTCGGCCAGGTGGGCCGGGTCCTGGGTTTCGTAGCGCTTCTCCGGCGAGAAGCCGCCGATGTCGAAGCTCACGTTCGGCGCGCCGGCCATCGAGGCGTTGACCAGGCCGGAGATCTGCTCGCGCATGTCGTCCCAGCGCGGCACGATGTCGCCGCTCCAGAACGCCGATGCCGCCCGTTGCTGCCCGGCGAAGAACGCGCGCGACAGGATGAACACGCGCTTGTCCGGATCGACCTCGCGCGAGCCACGGAACACGCCTTCCGAATGAACCAGCGGATAGGAGTTGAAGTATTCGATCGACGGGCCGAACGCGGTCGGCGTGGTCCGCGCCTTGCGCTCGCCGATGTCGATGTTACTGTGCAGGTCCGGTTCGGACGCGTCCAGCCACACGCGTCGAAGCCCTTGCTGTTGAGCTTCTCGTTCATCTGGCGCCAGAAGATGTCCTGCGCTTCCTTCGAATATGGGTCGTAGAAGGAATTCAGGTACCCCTTGCCGATCCAGTCCAGCTCGCCGACCTCGACGTTGCGGTGGTACATGTGACCGGCCGCATCAAGTTCCTTGTAGTTGGCCGTGGTCGGATAGAACTTCGGCCACACCGAAATCATGATCTGCGCGTTCTGGTCATGGACGTGCTTGACCATCCCGTCCGGGTCGGGGAAGTTGGCCGGGTCGAAATCATGCGAACCCCACGCATCCTGCGGCCAGTAGGACCAGTCCAGCACGATCGCGTCGATCGGCAGCTTGCGGCGGCGGTACTCGTCCAGCGCGCCGGTGAGCTCGGCCTGGGTCTTGTAGCGCTCGCGGCTCTGCCAGAAGCCGTACGACCACTTCGGCAGGATCACCGCCTTGCCGGTCAGCTGGCGGTAGCCGGCGATCAGGTCATCGGCGTCGTCGCCGGCGACCACGTAGTAGTCGATCATCTGCCCGGCCTCGGACCAGATCGACAGGTCCTTCGCCTCGGCCGCCGGCAGCGGGTCGCGATGCAGGAGCGCGATGTAGGCCGGATCGATCGCATCCCACTCCACGCGCAGTTCGCGCTTCACGCCTGGCTGCATGTCCAGGGCGAACTCGTGGTGCCACGGGTTCCAGTTCTGGCGCCAGCGGTCGATCACCAGCTTGCCGTCGACATAGACCTTGGCGTATTCGCTGTTGTACATCGAGAACGTGTGGCGGCCGCCGGTCTTCGCCTCGATCGTGCCTTCCCAGGCCACCTGGGTACGGCCGCCCTGGGCGGTGTTCCAGCCGGCCTTGGGCAGGCCCTTGAGGTCCTTGATGTACTGGTAGTTGATCTGCGATTCGCGGCGGACGACCTTTTCCTTGCCGTCGATCGAGTAGCGCGCCGTCAGCGCACCGGTCTTGCCCTTCGCATCGCGCAACACCAGGCTTTCGTCGAGCGGACGCAGGCCGCGCGGATCGCCGAAGCGGGTGATCGAGTTGTTGTCCCAGAGGATGCCGTAGTGGCGGCTGGACTGGACGAACGGAATCGCGTTGTCGATGTTGTGCTGGAGCAGCTCGACGTCGCGGCCCTTCAGGTCCATCCAGCCCTGCTGGTGCAGGCCGGTGCCGTAGAACGATTCATCGTCGGGCGAGACGAAGCGCTGGCGCACGCTGACCAGCGGGCGGCCCTCCGCCTGGAACGGGGTGAACTCGCGCGCGCCGGCGACTTCCTCCACCAGCGGCTTGCCGGCCGCGTCGAAGAAGCGCACCTGGCCGCTGGCCAGCGAGACCTCGGCGGTGATGCCCGCGGCGGCCAGGCGCACCGCATCGGCGGTCTGGCTGACCTCGAACTTCGGCGTGCCCTGCACCGGCACCCGCATCAGGCTGGCACTGCGCTTGAAGTCGCCATCCAGATCGGCACTGACCCGGACGATGCGGTCGTTGACCACCTGCAGGCGCACGCCCGCGGCCTTGGCGTCGGCCGGGCGCACGATCACGCCATCGGCCTGGCGCTCCACGGTCTGCGCGGCCGCCAGCAGTGGCAGCAGTCCCGCGACCAGTACCAGCAGGCCTGCCGGCTTCATCGATACCTTCATCGCTTCATCTCCCTTTCGACGCACGCGGGCGCCATTGCATCACTCAGTAAGTCGCCAGTTTCACCCGCAGCAACTGCGGGGCGCTGGAAAAATTGAGGCCGTAGTCGGTCTGGTCGCCGTTCCAGCGCCGGTGGAACACCCATTCGCCATCGACGTAGGTGCCTTCGTCCACGTATTCGTAGATCTGCCGGTCGGCCAGGGCCGGATCATTCGCCACCAGGTTGATCCGCGAATGCATGCCGGTGACCAGGAGTTCGTCCGGGCCCAGCTGCACCACCAGCGCGCCGCCGATCGGCTCGGGATTGCCCGGCGGCTCGCCCTGGAACCAGAACTGCGGCACGCCATAGGTCACCACCGCCTTCCAGCGCTCGTCGATCGACAGCGTCTGCACCGCCACGCCCGGCTGCTCGGCGGTTCCGCGGACCTTGCCTTCCAGGCTGGCCTTCGCGATCACCCGCGCGGCCGGCGACACCAGCCGGTAGTTGAGCGCGAAGGGTTCCAGCGTCTCCGGGTTCATCACCTTGGCGCCAAGGGGATAGTTCGAGTACTTCGTGTAATCGATGCCGAACGGCGACCAGCCGATCGCCTGCTCGCCCAGCGCGGAGAAGAAGTAGCGCGCGTACTCCTCGCGATTGCCGGTCTCGGCCACGAACAGCGGGTTGTCCGCGCGCGAGTAGCGTTCCAGCACCGTGGTGTAGTGCGTGTACTCGGGCATGTAGATGTCCGGCGCCAGCAGGTCGATGTGCGGGGCGGCGGCCTTGTAGATGTCGAGCACGTTGTCGGTCGGTCCACCGCTGGCGTACTGGCCGGGCTGGCCGGGATTGAACGGCCCGCGCAGGGCGGCGTTGATGTACATCGGCAGCGGGTAGACCGCCTTGCCTGCCTCGGCCACCTGGTCGATGTAGCGGGCGATGTGCCAGGCGTGGAAGAACTCGTCGGCGTCGGCACCGAACACTTCGCGCCAGGTGCCGGGCTGCTTGCCAACCTTTTCCAGCAGCGCGGGCGGCACCTGGCCCTCGAAGATCTTCTGCGCCAGCGGCGAGAAGTCGCGCACCCCGCCGTAGGTGCCGGGCTCGTTCTGCGGCTGGACCATGATCACGGTGCGCTGCGGATCGCTGGCCTTCAGGTGCTCCATCAGCGCGACGAAGGCCTTGCGGTCCGCTTCCAGCGTCGCCTCGCCATGCGGCGACAGCGAGTTGAGCGTGCGGCCATCGGCGGTGACCACGCGCGGGAAGCGCTCGTTGTCCAGCTTCACCCATTTCGGCGCGTAGTTGGGTCCGTTGTTCTTCCAGGTGGCGAACCAGAGCAGGACCAGGCGCTGGTCGTGTTCGCGCGCCTGCCTGAGCAGCTCGTCGACGAAGGAGAAGTCGAACTTGCCCTCTTCGGCCTCGATCTGCTCCCAGGCCACCGGCACCATCAGCGTGTTCGGCTTGACCACTTCGATCGCCGGCCACACGTTCTCCAGCGCCTTGGGCCAGTTGCTGGAATTGTTGACCTGGGCGCCGAGCACCAGGAACGGCTCGCCATCGACCAGCAGCGCGTGGCGGCCATCGCGGGTGACGATCTGCGGGATCGGCGCTTCGGCGGTTGCGGGCGCGGCCGCCGATGCCGCGGACTGCGCCGGCTTGCCGGCTGCGGCCTCCGCAGGCGTGGCGCTGTCCTGGCCGTCGCGTGCGCCACACGCCGCCAGCAGCAACGCCAGCAGCGACCCCGCCACCCAGTGCCAGCCCACCGTCGCTTTCCTGCTCATGCCTTGCTTCTCCATTCCTGTTTCACCTTCACCATGCGCGCGTGCGGAACGGCGAGGCCGGCAGGCCATCGGCGCCGACCAGGTCGGCCTGCGCCGGGTTGTCGCTCCAGCCGTAGCGCGCCGCCTGCGGGGCCGGCACCGCCGCGCTGCGCAGGACCACTCCGTCGCCGACGATGCGCGCCTGCGCCGGATGGAACCGGTTGTCGGCGCCGGCCACTTCGAAGCCCTGCAGCACCGCGCCGCCGCCACGCGCGGCCAGCACTCCGCCTTGCGCTTCGAACTCGAGCCGCAGGCTGCCGCCTTCGGCACGCGCGCTGCGTAACACCGGGCCGGTGTGGACGACCGCGGCGTCGCCGTAGGCCACGTGGCGCGCCGCCCGCGACAGGCGCTCGCCGACGGTGCGCTTGTCCCGCGGATGGATGTCGTCGGCCGCGCCCACGTCGATCGTCACCACCTGGCCGGTGGCCGGCAGCGCCAGCGCGGCGGACTGCGATTCGCGCAACGTCGCCCACGGACTGTCGAGCACGATCCCGCGCGCGTCGAGGCGGTCGTCGCCGGAATGGAACGCGGCCAGCTGCACCCACAGGAACGGCATCCGCGGCGCCTGCCACTGCGTGCGCCAGCCTTCGATCAGGGTCTTGAACTGCTCGCGGTAACGCGCCGCGCCCGCTTCGCTGGCGTTGGATTCGCCCTGGTACCAGATCGTTCCGGCCAGCGCATACGGCTGCAGCGGATGGATCATCGCGTTGTACAGCAGCGTATCGACCTGGTTCTTGTCGGCCGACATCGACACGGTGACCGCCGCGGTGCGGAAGCGCCAGTCGCCCGCCAGGCTGCGGCGCTGCCCGCCCACCGGTTGCACGAAGATTTCCGCCGGCGTGCCGGCGATGCCACCGCCACCACCGGAATCCTCGACCTGCACGGCCACGGTGTTCAGGCCCGGGCGCAGCGCCGACGCAGGCACCTTGTAGACGCGCGGCACGTTGTAGCCGTTGTGCACGCCGCCGACGCGCTGGCCGTTGACCCAGGTCACGTCGCTGTCGTCGATCTGGCCCACGCCCAGCTCCACGCCGGCGGCCGCTTCGCGTTCGCTCAGTTCGAACGTGGTGCGATACCAGGCTACGCCGTCCATGCCGGCATAGCCCTGCGATTCCCAGACCGAAGGCACGGCGATCGCGGCCCAGCCGCTGTCGTCCAGCTGCGCGGCGGCGAAGGCTTCGGAAGCCGGAGCGATCGCCGGCCAGGCAGCCAGTCGCGCGCGGGTGGCGTCCTCGACCTTCGCATCGGCGGCGCGGCGTTCGCGCATCTTCGCCTCCAGCGCGTCCTTGTCCAGGCCGAGCATCGAGGCATCCATCCACGCCTCGATCGAACTGCCACCCCAGGTGCTGTCGACGATGCCGACCGGCACGCCCAGCACCTTGCGCAGCTCGCGTGCGAAGGCATAGGCGATGGCCGAGAACTGGCCGACCGTGGCCGGCGACGCCGCCTGCCACTGGCCGCCGGCCAGCTGCGCCTGCGGCGTCCCGGCCCAGGACTTGGGCACCTTGAAGTGACGCAGCGAAGTGTCGCCGGCGCTGGCGATGTCCTCCTTCGCGTGCAGGGTCTGATCGACCGGCCATTCCATGTTCGACTGGCCCGAGGCCAGCCACACCTCGCCGACCAGCACGTCGCGCACGCGGCGCTCTATGCCACCGGCGCGCACCACCAGTTCATAAGGTCCGCCGGCCTTGTGTGCCGGCAGCTGCAGCGACCAGCGCCCTGTGGCATCGGCCACGGCCTGCGCCCGCGTGCCATCGAATTCCACCTGCACCTGCGTACCGGGGCTGACCTGGCCCCACACCGGCAGCGGGCGGTCGCGCTGCAGCACCGCACCATCGGAGAACAGCAGCGGCAGCTCCAGCGGCGTGCCGGCCGCCGAAGCCAGCGGCGCGATCGCGAACAGGGTCAGGAACAGCAACAGCAGGCGCAACTTCATGGACTCGATTCTCCGTAGATGATGCCGCGGCCGCCGGTGGCCAGGTAGACGCGGCCGTGCACGCGCGCATCGCCGGTGAGCATGCGCAGGTTGCCGAAACGATGACGCGCGTCGTCGATCCGCACCCAGCGGCGTCCACCGTCGTCGGAACGGTACAGGCCCACGGCGCCGTCGACCTGCCCGTGCACGAACAATGCCGGCGTGGTGCTGCCCGGCTTCGGTGCGCCCAGCCCGGCGGCGAAGGCGTTCTCCACGCCGGGCAGGCGCTCGAGCTGCCCTTCGCCCCAGCGCATCAGGCCGCGCCAGGACGCGGCGAAATACACCACGCCGGTCTTCTCCGGCGACGGCAGCAGCTCGCCGCGGAACCAGTCGCCGATCGCCTCCACCCCACCCTGGGTTTCCTCGAAGGCCACGCCACCGTCGCCGCTCACGAACAGCTTGCCGGTAATCGGATCCATGCCGTACCAGAGCGCCGCCTGGAAGCGGTCGGCCGCGATCACCGCGGTGGTCGGCAGGCCGCGCACCTTCTGCCAGCGGCCACCGTAGTTGTCGGTGATCCAGTGCGGGCGACCACGCGCCTGCCAGATGACCCGGCCACCATCGGCGGCAATCGCGATACTCAAACGTCCCTCGCCCTCGCTGGCCGGCGGCTCGCGGGTGAATGCGGTCCAGCTGCTGCCGCCGTCGCGCGAATACGCCGCGCGCACGATCGCCGGATCCGGATGGTGCAGGTGGCCGGCGCGCACCAGCAGCTGCGGCTGCTGGCCGGCATAGTCCAGGCTCTCGGTATTGCTGTAGCGCGGCGGCCTGGCGAACTGGGTGGTGGTGCGCTGCAGGTCGTCGTGGCGGAAGCCGTCGATGTCGCCCAGTCCGCTCACCAGCGGCGCGCCCTGCGGCGGGCTGAGCAGGTCCAGCGGCACCGTCTCGTCCAGGCCGGCATCGTCGAAACTCCAGTTCACCGTGCCGCCGCGGTCGAATGCGGTCATGTCCCGCGACGCCCAGAGGCCATAACCAGTGACGAACAGCACCCGGTCCGGATCCTGCGGGTCGATCTCGATGTCGGCCATCCAGTGCGGCTTGGCCTGCTCGGTCCAGGGCGAAGCGGAATGGTCGAACTGCGAGCGCTCGAACACCGGCTGCCAGTGCCTGCCGCCATCGGTGCTGCGGTAGATGTCGTCGCGCGGCGCCCAGCGGTTGAAGGTGGTGGCCACGATCACGTCCGGATTGCGCGCGTCCACCGCCACCGCACCCCAGCCGAACCCGTCGCCCTCGCCGTCGGTGGACTGCGCCGCCGGGGTGATGTCGGTCCACGCACCGCTGGCCGGCGACCAGCGCCAGACCGCGCCATCGTTCATCTTGTCCGGGCCGGGTTCGTCGCCATAGCTGAGCAGGAAATCGCCGCGACTGTCGCGGACCATGTGGTTGGGGCGCAGGCCGGTCGGCTGCCCGGCCACCGCCTGCCAGGTGCGGCCGGCATCGGTCGAACGGAACAGGCCGCCCTCGCGGCTGGACACGCCCGCATACAGCACCGGCGTGGGGGCTCCGGCTTTGCCGCTGGCCGGATCGAATTCGACGAAGACGATCCCGATCGACTGCTTGCGCCAGTTGCTGGCGCCTGCCGACTCCGCTGTCGCCAGTGCCGGGAAGCTGTCGACGCGCTTCCAGGTGGCGCCGCGGTCCTCGCTGCGCCACAGGCCGTGCGCACGCGAGCCCAGCCACAGCACGCGGCCATCGTTCGGATCGACCGCCAGGCGCTCGCCATTGCCGCGGCCCAGCTCGTTGGCGCCGAGCTTGAACGGCAGGTCGCTGCGCTCGAAGCTGGCGCCGCGGTCGGCCGAGCGCAGGATCGCGCCATTGCCCGCGCGTTCATTCGTATAGGTGCCGGCGGCCAGGTAGACGCGCTGCGGATCGGACGGATCGACCGCGATGCTCTCGATGCCGGTGAGGTTGGCGTCGTCGTGGCCGAGCCAGTCGGTCAGCGGGATCCAGCGCCGCGCCGTCGTATCCCACCGATAGGCGCCACCCACGTCGGTGCGCGCATAGGCCAGGCCGGGTTCGGTCGGATGGAATTCGATACCGGTGACGAAGCCGCCGCCGCCGATGGCGACGTTGCGCCACGTGTACGCCTCGGACCGGGTGGCGGCCGCAGCATGTCCGCCATGCCAGGCGAGCACGGCCAGCAGGATCGCAAGTTGGCGCACGCGCTGTTCCCTCCCAGGACAGACTTCGTGTGGAGCAGTGGCGGGGCACACACCCCGACTGCGGAACCGCCACACCACAGGCTGCGACGGTCCTGTCCCGAGCATAGGCGACGCATCCATGCCGAACCAATGATTTCTTGGCCTCGATATATTCCGTTGCGGAATCCATCAGCGTCATCCATCGCACCGCCGGCCAGCGCCACGGGGTGGGCAACCTGGCAGCGAAGAAAGACCGTGCGGATGTGAGCCAGACCGATTCCGCAAAAGAAAACGGGGCGGATCGCTCCGCCCCGTGTCTTTCCATCCACCCGTCCCGGCCAGCCGCACCGGGACGTGGGGAAGGAGGGCGCGCTCGCCCTGCCCTCCCGACGGCCTTTCGATCAGAACGTGACGCGGATGGTCGCCGCGTAGCGCCGGTCGTTCACGTACCAGGAGGTGACGCGCTTGCCGGCTTCGTTCTGCTGCATGATCGTGCGCTGCTCGGCGTTGTTGAGGTTGTTCATCTCCAGGCCGAACTGGATGTGGTCCGAGATGCGGTAGAAGATCGAGCCGTCCAGCTGGCCGAATTCGTCGCTGTACACGGGCAGCTTCCAGGCGATGTCGTTGTTGGTGCCGTTGTACCCGTTCGGACCGATCGACAGCAGGTATTCGCTGCGCCAGTTGTAGGCCAGGCGGACCTGCCACGGGCCCTTCTCGTAGAAGGCGGCGACGTTGTAGGAGTTCTTCGACAGGCCATCGGCCGGCAGGTCGCCGTAGGTCGAACCGTCGGTGTCGACCGGCTGCGTGTCCAGGTTGTTGGGCACCTTGGTGCTGCTGTCGATGTAGGTGTAGTTGGCCGACATGCCCAGGCCGTCGAACGGCGCAGGCAGGAAGTCGAAGAACTGGTTCCAGCCCAGTTCCGCACCCTGGATGTTGGCCGTGCCGACATTGACCGGACGGGTGATCAGGTAGTCGTAGTCGTTGCCGTCGGCACCCGGAAAGGAAACCAGCTCGCTCTGCCGGCGGAAGTAGTCCTTGACGTCCTTGTAGAACAGGTTGACCCAGGCCATGCCACCGCGTTCCGGCGAGAAGTACCACTCCAGCGACAGGTCGAACTGGTTGGCCTTCATCGGCTCCAGGTAGGGGTTGTCGTAGGAGCTGCCCGTCAGCTCGAGATCGGTCACCGGCAGCGCGCTGCCGTCGGTCGGTGGCGTGATGCCGGACCGGGCTGCCGCGCTGAGCACCTGGTAGGCCTGCATGTCGCTGAAGGCCGGCCGGGCGATCGCCTTGGATGCGGCGAAACGCATGAGCAGGTCCTCCCTGAGTTCCCACTTCAGGTTGGCGCTGGGCAGTACGTCGGTGTAGGAGTTCTCGGCAGTGACGGGCTCGGATTCGCCGGCGCCCAGGTACGGCGCGTAGCCCACGTTCGGGAACACCAGGTAGCCGTCGGCGCTGTTCTCGGTGCGGACCACGCGGACGCCGACGTTGCCGTCGAGCATCCAGTCGTCCACGGCGAAGTCCAGCATCGCGTAGGCGGCGTAGGTCCTCTCCTTCTGGATGTTGCCCCACTGCTCGTCTTCGAGGTCGCGCGGCGCGTACACGCCGGCGTAGCAGCAGGTGTAATACGGATCGGCAGCGCTGTGGATGGCCTGGTAGCTGTCCGGGAAGCCCAGCGCGGTCGCCAGGATCGGCGCGTAGATCGCACCGGGGGTCTTGGCATCGCCGCGGTAGAAGTTGTCGAACTCGGTCAGGTTGGTCAGGCTCGAGTTGACCTGGTCATTGAGGTTCACGCCCGGCAGCGGCTGGTCGCCGGGCAGCGCCCACCACTGCATCCACGGCTGGATCACCGGCTGCCAGTCGTAGCCGGTATCGATGCTGTGCGCATCACGATCGGTGGTGCGGACGCCAAAGCGCAGCGCCTTGACGAAGCCCTCGTCGAAGCTGTGCTTGAGGTCGGCCCGCCACGAGATCTGCTCGGCCTCGTTGTCGTCCTGGTGGTCCATCGTGAACGCCCAGTAGTAGTTCTGGAGGTTCGCGGTAAAGGATTCATCGACGCCGATCACCGGATGGTCGCCGTTGAGGTCGACGTCGATGTAGGGCACGTTCAGGCCGAGCGTGACCGTGGAGTCCAGCGTATCGGTGGTGGACTTGATGTACTGGATATCGGTCGAGACCTCGGTGCGGTCGCTGACCAGCCACTTCAGGCCCGCCGAGAAGTCCTGGGTCTTCGAGTCTCGGTGCGAGGCGCGGATGTCCGCACCCATCGGGATGTTGCCGCTCGAGAGCAGGCGGCCGGACCTGAACACGTTGCCGTCGAGCTCGTAGGGCTGGCTCGCGTCGAGCCGCACCTGCAGCGGGTCGTTGTCGAGGAAGATCGCGTCCTCGTTCCACAACTCGTCATACGTGCTCTGGAAAGCGGTGGCGAACACCTCGACCTGGTCGTTCGGGCGCCACTGCAGGGCCACGTAGGCACCCTGGCGCTGGCGGTCATACTCCAGCGTGCGCCAGTCGGCACCGCGCGGCAGCCAGACCGGGTCGCTGGTGCCGTCGCCGGTGATGTCCGTGTTGGCGTTGTTGAAGAACGGGCGCACGAACATGCCGTCGGTGCGCGTCGACAGGTCCGACGACGCCAGGTCGACCAGGATGCCGAAATCACCGGCGTCCGTTTCCCAGCGGTTGCTGAAAAGCACCGAGGCCGACGGCTGCACCTTGTCGGCGAAATCACCCCGGTTGACGCTGAAGGACGCACCCAGCCGCTTGCCCTCGAAATCGAACGGCATGAAGGTGCGCAGGTCCACCGTGCCACCCAGGCCGCCTTCGATCATCTCGGCGGTCTGGTTCTTGTAGACGTCCACGCCGGCCATCAATTCCGACGGCACGTCCTGGAAGCTCAGCGCGCGTCCACCCGAGGCGGAGAAGCTGTCGCGCCCGTTGAGTTCGGAGCGGACCTGGGTCAGGCCACGCACCTGCACGCCGCCGCCCTCGGCGGAGAAGTGCTCCGGATCGCCCACCGACAGGAAGCGGTCGATGGTGACGCCCGGGATGCGCGACAGCGTCTCAGTGACGCTGCGGTCGGGCAGCGCGCCGATGTCCTGGGCGGTGACCGAATCGACGAAGGTGTCGGCGTCGCGCTTGATGTCCTGGGCGCGCATCACGCTGGCGCGGATGCCCTTGACCTGGACGGCATCCAGCTCGGTCGCGACGGCATCGTCGGAGCCCTCGGCTTCGGCTTCAGCTTGCGCCGTCGCGGTCTGGGCATGGAGCGAACCGAACGGCAGCGCCAGGGCGATACCCAGGGCGAGCGCGGAACGGACGAAATGGACAGGCAGGCGCGGCGTGGCGCCGGCGGCGGCGCGGGCGGAGTACTTCGACATCACTGTTCCCTCCCAGGACACTGACGAAACGAAAGCTTCAAGTTGTGGGCCGGCGGGACCGGCGGCTCGGAAGTACCAGCGCTGTCATCTGGCAGTGCCTGCGTGACGCAGCGCACGGTGCTGGAACTCCCCGGGCGAACCTTAGGCGCCGGCACCCATGGATTGCCAATGAAGAATTCGGCCGGATTCATTCCTTGGCGGCATACATCCCGCCCACCCCTATGCCGCGTCCATCGGCTCGGCCGCCTGCGGATACAGCCGCTGGGCCGTAGCCCGCAACGCCTCCAGCACGCGCTCGGCGGCCGGCGACAGCGCGTGCCCGCGGCGGCGGACGATGCCGAACGACTCCATGCTGACCCCGAGATCCAGCGGCAGGATCCGCAGCTGGTTGGCCTGCACGTAGGGGGCGACCGCTTCCACCGGCAGCGCTGTCAGCAGGTCGCTGACCCGCAGCAGGTTGATTACCACCGGCAGCGACGAGGTCTCGATGGTGTTGCGCGAACCCAGCAGGCCGTGCTCCAGGAACATCGTTTCCAGGCGCGCGCGCAGCACGCTGTCGGGCGGCGGCAGGATCCAGCCGTACGGGTCCAGTTCCGCATGCCGCACCAGCGCGCGCCCGTCCAGCGGGTGCCCGCTGCGCACGACCACCGAATGCGGCTCGTCGGCCAGCGGCTCGAACACCAGGTCGGCGCTGTCGCTGGGATCCATGATCCGGCCGATCACCAGGTCCAGCTGCCCGTCCAGCAGCTTGGCCACCAGCGGCCGGCTGTAGTCCATCTCGATCCGGACCAGGATGTCCGGGTGGTCGCGCTTCACCGCGGCCACCGCCTGCGGGACCAGATTGGTGCCCGGGTTGACCACGGTGCCGATCGAGGCCTGGCCCATACGCCCGTCGCGCAGCGCGGCGATCTCCTCCTGCGCGCGGCCGATCTCCAGCAGCGCGGTGCGCGCCCGGCGGATCAGCACCTGCCCGTACCAGGTCGGCTCGACCCCGCGCGCGTGGCGTTCGAACAGGGGCACGCCCAGCAGGCCTTCCATTTCGGCCAGCAGCTTGGACGCCGCGGGCTGGGTCATGCGCGCGGCTTCGGCAGCGCGCAACACCGAGCCCTGTTCTTCGAGGTGCATCAGCAACAGCAGGTGCCGCGTCTTCAGCCGCGACGGATTGGACCAGTAGGCATTGGTGGTCGGCTTGCCCATTTCCCCTCCCAAGGAACTATTCGGACGAGGAATAGATTACGGCGAAAATTTCATTTTTTAAACATAAGTTGCACGCGCGGCTTGCCGCCCCGAGGGACGAGCCTCGCTGAACAGCACGAGCACCTGGTCGCCGCAACCGGGAGACCAGACGAAAAAGGCCCCCGCACCTGCCGGCACGGGGGCCCTGCGTTGCCAACCTGCTGCTGGTGGGCTTACCAGCTTGCGCGGAGCACGGCCGAGTAGCGGCGGTCGTTCTCGAACCAGGCGCGGCTGTACAGCGTGTCGTCTGCGTAACCGTCGCGCAGGTACTTGCGTGGCCCCACCAGCAGCTTGGTGATGCTGTTGGTCAGGTTGTTCACCTGCAGGCCGAGCTGGAAGTTCTTGTTGATGTTGTAGAAGAACGAACCATCGAGTTGCCCGTAGTCGTCGTTCCAGACCGGCAGGAACACGATCGCGTCGCTGCTGGTCAGGAGGTATTCGCTGCGCCAGTTGTAGGCCAGGCGTGCCGAGATTTTCCCGGTCTCGTAGATGCCGATGAGGTTGTAGGAATGTTCGGAGAGCCCCTCCAGCGGCAGGTCGACGGAGCCGGCACGGGCGGAGCTGCCGTTCGGCACGCCGACCGCGGCATTGGTGCCGCCGCTGCTGTCCACGTAGGTGTAGTTGGCCTGGACGCCGAAGCCGGGCAGGAAGTCGAAGAACTGCGAGTACCCCACCTCCAGGCCACGGATCTTGCCTTCATCCAGGTTGCGCGGACGGGTGATCAGGTACTCGTCGCCGAAGATGACCTCGGTGCCGGCCTGGTTGGCGAAATAATCCTTGACGTCCTTGTAGAACAGGGTCGTGTACAGCATGTTGGCCGGACCGAAGTACCACTCCAGCGCGGTGTCGAACTGGTTGGCGCGCATCGGCTTCAGATCCGGACTGCCGCCGCTGCCGGTGAAGGACAGGTCGGACGGTCCGCACAGCTCGGTACGCAGTCCGTCTTCCAGGGCCTCCTGGCACGCAGAAGCGCTGGCCGACAGCGGCAACCAGGCCTGCATCAGGCGGAACTCCGGCCGGGCGATCGCCTTGGAAGCGGCGAAGCGCCACTGCAGGCCGTGGTCGAAGCGCATGCGCAGGTTCAGGCTGGGCAGGACGTCGGTGTACGTGGTCCTGGTGTCGGTGGTGAAACCTTGACCGGCATACTTCGCCAGCACTTCCGGCGTCACCACGTCGGCCCAGCTCGACATGTTGGGCATCACTCCGCCACCCACGGTATCGACGCTGGTCTTGACCACGCGCACGCCGACATTGCCGTCCAGCGGGTTGCTCATTTCGTCGTTGCCGAAGTACAGCACGCCGTAGGCGGCCTGGGTGCGCTCGTCCTGGGTGTTGGCGCTTTCCGGCCCGAACGCGATGGGACGCCACTGTGCGTTGGGGAGCTCGGCCAGGGTACCGGCGACGGTGTCGATATCGACCATGCTGTCCTTCGGCGACCAGAACGTGGTCGGCACGTTGGCCCTGCCGCCGAAGAAATCATTCATCTTGTACAGCGTCGATTCGTTCGAGTAGAACTGGTCCAGCCAGGCCACGTTGGCGCGGGTCGGGTCGGCCGGGGTTCCGGTCAGCTTGTTCCAGTCGTCGCTGATGACGCCCCAGTTCCAGCCGGTGGACAGGTTGTCGTAACCGCGGTCGGCGATGCGCGCGCCGAAGCGCAAGAACTGCAGCCAGTCGTTGTCCTGGAAGGTGTACTCGAGGTCGACGCGGCCGGCGTGCTCGGTACCCTCGCTGTCGGCGATGTGGTCCATGGCCGAACGCCAGAAGTAGTTGCTCTGGTCGGTGACAGTGGACGGGTCGGCGACGCTGACCGAGGGGTACTTGCCGCTCAGGTCCAGGGTCATCTCCTGCAGCAGGGTCGATGCGTGCAGCGAGAAGTCGACGTTGCTCGCCTCCGCCTTCACGAACTGGTAGTCGCCGCGGACGATCAGGTTGTCGGTGATGAAATGCTGGAAGCCCGCCGACCAGTCGGTGGTCTTCGAGGTCTGGTCGTTGAGACGGTTGCCGCTGATGAACTGGATGCCGGAGTTGCCCTGGTATACGCCCGGGTTGCCGCTGTCCAGGTCGGCAGGCTGGCCGAGCCAGCCGCCCTGCCGCACGGTGCCGTTGATGAAGCGGCCGTTTGCGTCATAGGTGAACTGGGTGCCGACCGCCGGGATCAGGTTGTTGCTCATGTCGGCGAGGCCGTCGGCATAGATCGGATTGAAGTGCGCCGGATCGCCGTTCCAGTTGGGCTGGTTCTTCTGCGAGGCACCGCCGAACTCCATGAAATGCTCGCGCCAGGTCATGTCGTACTGCGAGGTGATGAACTGGGTGTAGACCTCGGTGTTGTCGTTCGGCTTCCACTGCAGGGCGAACGCCCCGCCCTGGCGCTTGCGCTCGAAATCGGTACGCCGCCAGTTGGCGCCGCCGGGGACGAACACCTGGTCCAGGCCGCTGCCGGCCAGCAACGCGTCGCGCTGGGATTCGGACGACTGCCAGGAGCCCTGATCCCAGTCGTAGACCCAGTCGGTATCCGAACCTTCGGTCTGCTCGGCCGGCTTACGGCCGCGGCGGTCGAACGGCATGATCTGGACGCCGTCCGAACGGGTCGCCAACTCGGAGTAGAACACGTTGGCCAGCACGCCGACCTCGCCGATGCCGGTCTGCCAGCGGTCGCTGAACAGGAACGAGGCCGACGGCCGGGCATCCCTCGCCTTGTCGCCGTAGTTGTAATCGATGCTGCCGGCGATCTTGCGGCCCGGCTCGTCGAACGGCTTGCGCGTGCGCAGGTTGACCGTGCCGCCCAGGCCACCTTCGATGATCTCGGCCGAAGGATTCTTGTAGACGTCCACGCCGGCCATCAGTTCCGCCGACACTTCCTCGAAGCTGATGCCGCGGCCACCGGCCGCGCTGAAGATGTCTCGCCCGTTCAGTTCGCCGCGCACGAAAGTCAGGCCGCGGATCATCACACCACTGCCTTCGGCGGAGAAATGGTCGGTATCGTCGCGCGCTGCGAAGCCGGTGACGGTCACGCCGCTGATGCGCTTCATGGTCTCGGTCACCGAACGGTCCGGCAGCGCACCGATATCGTCGGCGGTGACCGAATCGACGATCTGCGACGCCTCCTGCTTGATGTCCTGGGCACGCATCACGGCGCCACGGATGCCCTTGACCTCCACGCTCTGGAGCTCGGTAGCGGCGGCCTCCGCTGTCTCCTTGTCGCTGGCCGGGGCCTCGGCCTCCTGGGCCTGCAGCGCGCCGGCGGAAAGCGCCAGCGCGACGCCCAACGCGAGCGCGGAATGATTGAGACGGTTTGACAGGCGCGACATGGCACCACGCCGGACGGCGCAGGTCGGATGATTCGACATCACAGTTCCCTCCCCAGGACACTGAGTTATTGAAGTATTGAGTCCAACTGATCGACGTCTTCGTGCTGTATCTGATAGCGCTAACAACGCCGACGGTGGAAGCTAGAGCGTAGTTAGCCGGCAACACAAATAACAATCTTGAATATCAAATATTCACCAATGGAATAACCGAGCACCCCTCGGCCCCAACTTGCGCCATCCCGCGAGCGGTCGACCCCGCTCGTTTGCCCTGATCGATTCTGTTCGGGACATCTATACGCCATGGGAATAGAACACGGCGAAAATTTCATTTGCCCAACATAGCTGGCCGGGTGAGGCTACCGCCGCTCGGTTCCACCGTCGGCTGGCGCAGCGGATTGCGGCATCGGCGGGGATTCCACCGGCCTGGGAGGGGCCACCATGACTGATGCCGTCGCCCACGGGGGCCGCGTGCCCCATCAACCGTTCCGGCTGCCGCTGGTCGCGATCCTGCGCGGCATCACTCCGGCCGAGGCCGGCGCCCATGTCGGCGCCCTGGTCGAGGAGGGCTACGACGCGATCGAGATCCCGCTGAACTCGCCGGACTGGGCGCACAGCATCGGCACGGTGGTCCGCGAGTTCGGCGGCCGCGCCTGGATCGGCGGCGGCACCGTGCTGCGCGCGGCCGAGGTCGACACCCTGCAGCACCTGGGCGCGCGCTTCATCGTCACCCCCAACACCAATCCGGCGCTGATCCGCCATGCGCAGTCGGCCGGCTTGCAGGTGGTCGCCGGCTTCGCCACTGCCAGCGAGGCCTTCGCCGCGCTCGATGCCGGCGCGCAGATGCTCAAGCTGTTCCCCGCCTCCACTTACGGCCCGGGCCACGTGCGCGCGCTGCGCGCGGTGCTGCCGGCGGTGCCGCTGTTCGTGGTCGGCGGCGTCACCCCGCTCACCCTGGCCGATTACCTGGCCGCCGGCAGCCACGGCGCCGGCATCGGCGGCGAGCTCTACCGGCCCGGCCAGCCGGTCGAACGCACGCGCACGAATGCGCGCGAATTCCGCCTGGCCTACGCCGCCTATCGCTGATGAAAGCCTGCCGATGAAAGCCTGCCGATGACCAAGCGCCCATGAAGATACGCAGCCTCACCACCTACCACGCCGCGCCGCGCTGGCTGTTCCTCAAGATCGAAACCGACGAGGGCATCAGCGGCTGGGGCGAGCCGGTGGTCGAAGGCCGCGCGCGCACGGTCGAGGCGGCGGTGCACGAGCTGGCCGAGTATCTGATCGGCCAGGATCCGGCGCGGATCAACGACCTCTGGCAGACCCTGTACCGCGGCGGTTTCTACCGTGGCGGCCCGGTACTGATGAGCGCGATCGCCGGCATCGACCAGGCGCTGTGGGACATCAAGGGCAAGGCGCTCGGCGTACCGGTCTACCAGCTGCTCGGCGGCCTGGTCCGCGACCGGATGAAGACCTACCGCTGGGTCGGCGGCGACCGCCCGGCCGAGCTGGTCGAACAGATCGCCGGTTACCGCGCGCAGGGCTTCGACACCTTCAAGTTCAACGGCACCGAGGAACTGCGCCTGGTCGACAGCCCGCGCGCGGTGGATTCGGCGCTGGCCAGGGTGGCCGCGGTGCGTGATGCATTCGGCGACACGGTCGACTTCGGCATCGATTTCCATGGCCGCGTCGGCGCGCCGATGGCGCGGGTGCTGTTGCGCGAGCTGGAGCCGTACAGGCCGCTGTTCGTCGAGGAGCCGGTGCTGCCCGAGCAGGCCGAGCACTACCCGCGCCTGGCCGCGGCGACCGCGATTCCGCTCGCGGCGGGCGAGCGCATGTTCTCGCGCTTCGAGTTCAAGCGCGTGCTCGAGGCCGGCGGCGTGTCGATCCTGCAGCCGGACCTGTCGCATGCCGGCGGCATCACCGAGTGCCTGAAGATCGCGGCCATGGCCGAGGCCTACGACGTCGCCCTGGCGCCGCACTGCCCGCTCGGGCCGGTGGCGCTGGCCGCCTGCCTGCAGATCGACCTGGTCTCGCACAACGCGATGCTGCAGGAGCAGAGCATCGGCATCCACTACAACCAGGGCGCCGACCTGCTCGACTACGTGCTCAACAAGGACGATTTCGCCTGCGACGAGGGCGGCCACATCCGCGCCCTGCCGAAGCCGGGCCTGGGCGTGGAAATCGACGAGGAACGCCTGCGCCACGCGCACGCGAACCCGCCAGACTGGCGCAACCCGCTGTGGCGGCATGCGGACGGCAGCGTCGCCGAGTGGTAGAACTATGGCGATGGACCGGGAAACGACCGCACGCCTGAGCGTCGACTCGCGCTGCGCCCATGGCGAAGGCGTGCTCTGGTGCGAGCGCCGGCAGGCGCTGCTGTGGGTGGACATCGACGGCTCGCGGCTGTGGATGCACGCCCCCGCCAGCGGACGGTCGCGGCACTGGGCGCTGCCCGGCCGCCCCGGCTGCGTGGCCCTGGCCGAATCCGGCGAACTGCTGCTGGCCCTGGCCAAGGCGCTGTACCGCGCCGATCTGGACGCCGCGCTGGCCGGCGACGGCGCGCCGCTGCCGCTGCTGCACCTGGCCGACGTGCAGGCGCACGAACCGCGCACCCGCAGCAACGACGGCCGCGCCGACCGCCACGGCAACTTCGTGTTCGGGACCATGGACGAATCGGCGGAGAAGGCCGCGATCGGCGCGTTCTACCAGTATTCGGCCGCGCGCGGCCTGCGCCCGCTGCCGCTGCCGGGCGCGGCGATCCCCAATTCGATCTGCTTCGCGCCCGACGGCCGCACCCTGTACTGGTGCGACTCGATGCAGCCCCGGATCCTGTGCTGCGGCTACGACGCCGAAGCCGCGCAGGTGGGTCCGTCGCGCGTGTTCGCCGAAGTCGACCTGCCCGGCGCGGCGGCCGACGGTTCCTGCATCGATGCCGCGGGGTTCCTCTGGAATGCGCAATGGGGCGGCGCGCGCGTGGTCCGCTACGCGCCGGACGGCCGCATCGACCGGATCGTGCCGGTGCCGGTGCCGCAGCCGTCGTGCTGCGCGATCGGCGGCGCCGGGATGGACACGCTGTACGTGATCACCTCGCCGCAGGGCCTGGACGCGGCCGCGCACGCCGCCGCCCCGGCCTCGGGCGGCCTGTTCGAACTGCCCCTCGGCATCGCGCTGGGCCTGCCGGAGAGCCGGGTGGTGCTGCCATGATCGCGGTCGACTGGGGCGGCAGCAGCCTGCGCGTGTACCGCCTCGACGGCGACGGCACGGTGCTGGAGCGCCGCCGCGGCGACGAAGGCGCGCTGGCCTGCGCCGGCCGCTACGGCAAGGTGCTCTCGGCGATGATCGCCGGCTGGGACGACCCGCTGGTGCTGCTGGCCGGCATGGTCGGCGCGCGCGGCGGCTGGCTCGAAGTGCCCTACGTGCGCTGCCCGGCCGATACCGGCGCGCTGGCCGCGGGCATGCTGCGCCTGGATGCCTCGCGCGAGGCGCCCGGCTTCGCCTACCGCCAGTTCTGGTGCGTGCCGGGCATGGCCGACCGCACCGGCGGCGCCGGCGACGTGATGCGCGGCGAGGAAACCCAGGTCGCCGGGCTGCTCGATGGGCTGGGCGACGGCGCCCATACCGTCTGCCTGCCCGGCACGCACAGCAAATGGGTGCGGGTGCGCGACGGCGCGATCGCGTCCCTGTCCACCGCGTTGACCGGCGAACTCTACGCGCTGCTGCGCACGCACAGCATCCTCGCCCGCGGCATGGCCGAAGGCGAACCGCCGCTGGACGAACCGGCCTTCAACGCCGGCCTGGCCTGCAGCGACGGCGACGGCGCCGGCGGCCTGCTGCACGACCTGTTCGCGGTGCGCACCGCTTCGCTGTTCGGACGCTTCACCGCGCAGGCCCTGCCCTCCTTCCTGTCGGGCATGCTGGTCGGCCACGAGCTGGCGTCCGCGCTCAAGGGCCTGGCCGCACCGGTGCACCTGGTCGGCAGCGAAGCCCTGGTCGAACGCTACGCGTACGCGCTGAGGCAGCGCGGCATCGCCTTCCAGCGCCACCCCGAAGACCTCGCCGCCGCGGGCATGTTCCGCCTGGCCCGGGCGCGCGGCCTGGCCTGAACCTGTCCGGCGCGGAGCCGCGGGGCGACGCGGCACGGGCGCTGGACTAGAATATTGGCCGCTCCTGCCGCCGCCCAGTCGTCCCCATGCCCTTCGTCGTCACCGAGAACTGCATCAAGTGCAAGTACACCGACTGCGTGGAGGTGTGCCCGGTCGACTGTTTCCACGAAGGCCCGAACTTCCTGGTGATCGACCCGGACGAGTGCATCGACTGCACCCTGTGCGAGCCGGAATGCCCGGTCAACGCGA
>CAZBDE010000007.1:0-4390 GCA_964490415.1 uncultured Pseudoxanthomonas sp.
GCGGACCAGGTTATCCAGCGGCGGCAAAGACATCCTTGTCTCCGATCAGTGCCACGGTCTCGCCTGCCAGCAGTCTGGTCAGGAAGGGATTGTGTCGCGCCAGTCGTTTGCGGAACTCGGCCGATGTGTACAGCGTGGGGCTTAGCGTGCGGCCGAGTTGCGTCTCCGCGGGCGCCAATGCGCCATACACCTGTTCCAGCGTCAATGTGTCGGAGACCAGCAGCACGTCGATGTCGCTGTGCGCGGTATCGCGTTGCTTGGCGACGGAACCGTACAGCAGGCCCAGCTGCACTTCGCCGGCGATGGGCGCCAATGCGTGGCGTACGGCATCGGCCGGGCCGAGCATCTTGGCCACGATGCTGCGCAGCTCGGCATAGATGGGCGCGTTGGCATTGGCTTGATAGTGCTTCTGGTTGCCGAGCAGGGTCTGCACGATCAGACCGCTTTGCTGCAGCCGGCCGAGTTCGCGTTGCACGGCGCCGGAGCCGCCGCCAGCCAGGTCGATCAGTTCCTTGGTGAAGAAGCTGCGCTCGGGCTGGCCGAACAGCAGGGACAGCACGCGCTGCTGGGTGGCGGTGAACAGGGCATCGGCCACGCTGGTGCCGCCGGGCGAACGGGTGCCCGCCGCGGGCGCGGGCGCACGGGACAGCGGTTGAGTGGAGGCGGGTTTACCCATTTCAGGCAATTAAATGCCCGGAATGGGTAATTTGCAAGGCGCTGATCGCGACCAAACCCACAGGCCCGGTGGCCAGCGGCAACCCGCCGCCAGCCACCATTGCGCACCGCTCAGGTCGATCCGGTGAGTTCGTCCCCCCGCGGCTGTTCGCCACAACACGCGGGATCACGCGGACGCCGTCATCCGCCCGAACTTGCCGCTGCTGAAATCGTCCATCGCCTGGTTGATCTCTTCATGGCTGTTCATCACGAACGGCCCGTAGCCGACGACAGGCTCGTCGATCGGTTCGCCGCTGAGCACCAGCAAGGTGGCGTCGCTGTTGGCTTCCACCGACACCTCGCTGCCGGCGCGGTCGAACATCACCATCTGCGCTTCGCGCGCGACCTTCGTGCCGTTCACCAGCACGGTGCCGCGCAGGACGACCAGCGCCAGCGTGCGGCCTTCCGGTACGGCGAATCCGGTGCTGTGGCCCTGGTTCAGGCGCACGTCCCACACGTCCATCGGGGTGAAGGTGCGCGCCGGGCCGCGATGGCCGTCGTACTCGCCCGCGATCACGCGGACCTTGCCGCCGTCGTCGGGCAGCGGGACCGTGGGGATGTCGCGGTCGAGCAGGGTCTGGTAGCCGGGCGCAGCCATCTTGTCCCTGGCCGGCAGGTTGACCCACAGCTGCACCATCTCCAGCGTGCCGCCGGTGCGGGTGAATGCCTGCGAGTGGAATTCCTCGTGGAGGATGCCGGAGGCGGCGGTCATCCACTGCACGTCGCCCGGGCCGATATGGCCGCCGGCGCCGGTGGAATCGCGGTGGTCGACCTCGCCCTCGTAGACGATGGTGACGGTCTCGAAACCGCGGTGCGGATGCTGGCCGACGCCGCGCGGACGCTCGGCCGGCGCGAACTTCATCGGGCCGGCATAGTCCAGCAGCAGGAACGGGCTCAGGTGCTGGCCGTGGCTGTTGTAGGAAAACAGCGAGCGGGCCGGGAAGCCGTCGCCGACCCAGTGCGGCTTGGGGGCGCTGTAGACGCCGAGGACCTTCTTCATCGTGATCTCCAGGCCGGCCCGGACGGGGCCGTTTCGTTGGAAGGCACGATATTCCCGGGACACTGACCCCGGTAGTCGGTAGTATTTGGCCTCAGAGTCCTATATGGCGAACACTGGAGCCGGGCCCGTGCAGGACCTCAACGATCTGTACTACTTCGCCCAGGTGGTCGACCACGGCGGTTTCGCGCCGGCCGGACGGGCGCTGGGCCAGCCCAAGTCGAAACTGAGCCGGCGCATCGCCCTGCTCGAGGAGCGCCTGGGCGTGCGCCTGCTGCAGCGCTCCACCCGGCATTTCTCGGTGACCGAGATCGGCCAGAACTTCTACGCGCACTGCAAGGCGATGCTGGTGGAAGCGGAGGCGGCCGAGGAAGCGATCGAGGTCACCCGTTCGGAGCCGCGCGGGATCGTGCGGGTGGCATGCCCGGTGACGCTGCTCGATGCGCGGGTGGGCGACATGATCGCCGAGTTCATGCGCGAGCATCCGCTCGTGGAGGTGCACCTGGACGCGACCAACCGCCGGGTGGACGTGGTCGGCGAGGGCATCGACATCGCCATCCGCGTGCGTCCGCCGCCGCTGCAGGACACCGACCTGGTGATGCGCGTGCTGGCCGAGCGCAGCCAGTGCCTGGTCGCCAGTCCGCGGTTGCTCGAGAGCGTGGGCGCGCCGCAGGTGCCGGCCGACCTGGCCCGGCTGCCGAGCATGGACCTGGGCGTGCCGCAGAACGAGCATGTCTGGAACCTGTTCGGGCCCGACGGCGCGCACGCCGCCATCCATCACCGGCCGCGGCTGGTCACCCGCGGCATGCTCACGCTGCGCGCCGCCGCGCTGGCCGGCGTCGGCGTGGTGCAGTTGCCGACCATGATCGTGCGCGAGGACTTCCTGCGCGGGGAACTGGTGCACGTGGTGCCGCAGTGGGCGCCGCGCCGCGAGATCATCCACGCCGTCTTCGCCTCGCGCCGCGGGCTGTTGCCGTCGGTGCGGGCGCTGATCGAGTTCCTGGCCGAGCGGTTCCAGCGGCTGGACGAGGACTGACGTCCGTCCGGCGGCGTGTCTCTTCACGCTGCCGCGGCGACAATGGATGGGCTCGTCCCGCATCGCTTCCGAGCCCGTGCGCCCCCAACGCCTCCTTCCCCTGATCGTCGCGACCGCCCTGTTCATCGAGAACATGGACTCCACGGCGATCGCCACCTCGCTGCCGCAGATCGCCGCGGACCTGGGCACCGAGCCGATCGCGCTGAAGCTGGCGCTGACCACCTACCTGGTGGCGCTGGCGGTGTTCATCCCCATCAGCGGCTGGGTCGCGGACCGGTTCGGCGCGCGGCGGGTCTTCGTCGGCGCGATCGCGGTGTTCCTGCTCGGTTCGCTGGGCTGCGCGGCCAGCGACGGGCTGGGGCAGCTGGTGGCCGGGCGCTTCGTGCAGGGCGTGGGCGGGGCGATGATGGTGCCGGTCGGGCGGCTGGTGCTGTTGCGCAGCATCGACAAGGCCGGGCTGGTGCGGGCGCTGAGCTGGCTGACGATCCCGGCCATGCTCGGGCCGATGCTGGGGCCGGTGCTGGGCGGGGCGATCACTACCTACGCGCACTGGCGCTTCATCTTCCTTATCAACCTGCCGTTCGGCGTGCTGGGCATGTGGCTGGCGTGGCGGCATATCCCGGAGCTGCGCCAGGTGGTGGGGCCGCTGGATACGCGCGGCTTCCTGCTGTCGGCCGGCGGGCTGGCGCTGGCGATGTTCGGGCTGTCGGCGGTCGGGCGCGGGCTGGTGCCGGGCGCGGCGATCGCGGTGTGCGTGCTGGCCGGCGCCGGGCTGATGGCCGCCTACGTGCGGCATGCGCGCGTGCATCCGCATCCGCTGCTGCGGCTGGACCTGTTCCGGGTGCCGACCTTCCGCGCCGGGGTGCTGGGCGGTTCGCTGTTCCGCATCGGCATCGGCGCCACGCCGTTCCTGCTGCCGCTGATGCTGCAGCTGGGCTTCGGCCTCAACCCACTGCAGTCGGGGCTGATCACCTTCACCTCCACTGCCGGGGCGATGGTGATGAAGACGATGGCGCCGCGGATCCTGCATTACTTCGGCTTCCGCCCGGTGCTGGTGTGGAACGGGCTGGTGGCGGCGCTGGCGATGTGCCTGTTCGGGCTGTTCCGCGCCGACACGCCGTACTGGCTGATGGTCGGGGTGCTGCTGGCCAGCGGCTGCCTGCGCTCGCTGCACTTCACCAGCATCAATGCGATCGCCTATGCCGACATCGACCAGGCGCGCATGAGCCAGGCCAGCAGCCTGGCGGCGATGGCCCAGCAGGTGGCGCTGGCGCTGGGCGTGACTTTGGGCGGCTATGCGCTGAGCCTGGCCGGCACGCTCACCGGCCGCCCGGGCGACGACCCGCTCAACTTCACCTTCGCCTTCCTCAGCGTGGGCCTGATCTCGGCGCTGTCGGTGCTGGAGATGCGCCGGCTGCCGCCCGATGCCGGCGCGGAGATGGCCGGCCACGCGCAGGCCGGGCGCGAGGTGGCCGAGCCGAAGGTGGAGGCGCGGCCGCAGGGGTGAGGGTGTTTGTAGAGCGGGGCTTGCCCCGCTGCCGTTGCGTCACGTGGTTGCATACGCGTGGCGGGCAGCCGGGCAAGCCCGGCTCTACGGGACGTCGCGAGCGGGCTGTACAGCGGCGAGGACCGGTGCATTGGGC
>CAZBDE010000007.1:4490-32651 GCA_964490415.1 uncultured Pseudoxanthomonas sp.
GGCTCATGCCAGCTCTGGCGATCAACTTCGCTTTCGCCTTCCCCGGCGTGAGCGCCGCTGTACGGCATGTCGGTTGCCTGGATCGGGAGGGTGGGAGATGATGCATCGCAGATGCGATGCAACGAGGTTCCCGCATGAAGACCGCCACGTTCCCGCCGCTCAGGGTCGAGCCGGCATTGCGCCAGGCGGCCGAGGAGGTGTTGCACGAGGGCGAGACCCTGTCGGGCTTCGTCGAGGCGTCGGTGCGGGCGCAGATCGAGCAGCGCCGCGCACAGGCCGAATTCCTCGCCCGTGGCCTGGCTTCGTGTGATCGCGCCCGACAGGGCGCCGGGTATGTGCCGACCGACGAAGTCGTCGAGCGCCTGCAGGCCAAGCTGGCCCTGGCGAAACGCAAGCGCCGATGAACTTCCAGGTCCGCTTCACGGAGGAAGCGCTGGCCGACCTGGAGCGGCTCTACGATTTTGTGCTCGAACGTTCCGAAGGCGACTGGTCCATCGCCGAACGCGTGCTGGAGTCGATCGTGCAGGCGATCGAATTGCTGCGCACGGCGCCTTTCGGTTGTCGCCGCGCGCCCGGAGGCGATGCCTTCCTGCGCGAACTGGTGATCGGCTTCGGCGCGTCCGGCTACGTCGCTTTGTTCGAGATCGAGGATGCATCGACGGTGACGGTGCTGGCGGTGCGCCACCAGCGCGGGGACGATTGGCGCTGACCAGGCGTTCGTTCCCTCCGGACGTCAGCGCCGGTACGCCGCCCGCTTCTCCTGCACCTTTCCGCCATGCGCCGTGACCATCCGCGGGCGCAGCCAGGCGGCGAAGGCGGCTTCGTCGAGGCTGCCTTCGGCCAGGGCGATCATCTGCACGTACATCTCTTCCAGGCCGACGTCGAGGCGGACGTCGTTGAGGATGAGGAACACGTAGTAGCAGACATGCGCGGTGCGCTTGTTGCCGTCCACGAACGGATGGTTGCGGGCCAGCCCGTAGGTGAGGCTGGCGGCCAGCGCAGCCAGGTCCGGGGGGGGATCGCCGTACGCGAACAGTTGCTGTGGCCGCGCCAGTGCCGATTCGAGCAGCGCTTCGTCGCGCACGCCGATGCCGCCGCCGTGTTCGGCCAGCTGCCGCTCATGGATGGCCAGGGCGAGTGGCCGCTCGATCCAGACGGTCATGGCGTGCTCACTGGGCCAGCTTGCGCAGCAGGTCGCGGTGTTCGCGCATGACCTGTTCGGCCACTTCCATCTGCGCGGCCAGGGTCGGGTCGTAGGTGGTCAGGCGCACGCCGTCGGGAGTTTCCACCGCGAACAGTTCGTCGCCCTTGTCCACCCGCAGGCGGGCCAGCAGCTCCTTGGGCAGGATGACGCCGGCGGAATTGCCGATGGTGGTGATCTTGAGCTTCATGGCGGCACCTGCTTTGTTATAACGACGGTTATATTGCGCCTGGGCCGGCGGGGCCGCAAGGCCGGGTGCGGCCCGTGGGAAGCCACGCCCGCGGGCCTGTCACTTCCCGACCGGCGCCACACCAGGCATGACTTCCGTCGCTGTCGCCGCCACCCGGCCCGCGGCGATGATCGGCTGTTCGCCCTTCCTGCCCGTCATCCCTGCGAGGATATTCATGCGTCTCACCTTGGCGACCGCCATCGCGCTGGCCCTGGCCGGCACCAGCCTGGCCGCATCCGTACAGTCCGCCACCATGCCCGGTGGCGCGGCCGCGCCGGCCGCGTCCGCGGTCACCACCCAGCTGCCGCGCACCGCCCGGCCCAGCCACTACGCCATCGAGGTCACCCCGCACGCGGACAGGATGGCGTTCGACGGCAAGGTCCGGATCGACCTGGAGGTGCTGGAGCCGACCGACACCCTCGTGTTGCAGGCGGCCGACCTGGGCTTCGCCAACAGCAGCCTGGCCGCGGCCGGGGGCGGCACGCCGCTGCCGGCGAAGGTGAGCGTGGACGCGGACAACCAGACCGCCAGCTTCGCCTTCGGCAAGGTCCTGGCGCCGGGCCGGTACGTGCTGTCCACCGACTACAGCGGCGTGATCAACACCCAGGCCAACGGCCTGTTCGCGCTGGACTACGCCACGCCCGCCGGGCAGCAGCGCGCGCTGTACACCCAGTTCGAGAACTCCGATGCGCGCCGCTTCGTGCCGTCGTGGGACGAGCCGGACTTCAAGGCCACCTTCGATC
This sequence comes from uncultured Pseudoxanthomonas sp., assembly GCA_964490415.1. Taxonomy (GTDB): domain Bacteria; phylum Pseudomonadota; class Gammaproteobacteria; order Xanthomonadales; family Xanthomonadaceae; genus Pseudoxanthomonas. The sequence continues at coordinate 6,664 of CAZBDE010000007.1, forward strand.
TCAGCGTGGTCGCGCCGGCCGCGCAGATGGTGGTCGGCAACATGCCGGTGGCCGCCTCCAGCGATATCGGCGGCGGGCTCAAGCGCACGGTGTTCCAGACCACGCCGAAGATGTCCACCTACCTGCTGTTCCTGGGCCTGGGCGACTTCGAGCGCGCCACGCTGCAGGCCGATGGCGGCACCGAGATCGGCGTGATCGCGCAGCGGGGCAAGGTCGACCAGGCCCGGTTCGCGCTGGAGGCCAGCCGCGACGTGCTGCGCGAGTTCAACGACTACTTCGGCGTGCCGTACCCGCTGCCCAAGCTGGACAACATCGCCGCCCCGGGCCGCAGCCAGTTCTTCAGCGCGATGGAGAACTGGGGCGCGATCTTCACCTTCGAGTCCTCGCTGCTGCTCGACCCGGCCATCTCCAACGTCAGCGACCAGCAGCGCGTGTTCACCACCGCCGCGCACGAGATCGCCCACCAGTGGTTCGGCAACCTGGTGACCATGGCCTGGTGGGACGACCTGTGGCTCAACGAGGGCTTCGCCACCTGGATGGAAGGCCGCACCACCCGCAAGCTGCACCCGGAGTGGGACATCGACGATACCGACGCGGCCTACACCAGCCGTGGTGCGATGGGCCGCGACGCCTACGCCACCACCCACCCGGTCGTGCAGCACGTGGCCACGGTGGAGCAGGCCAGCCAGGCCTTCGACGGCATCACCTACGGCAAGGGCGCGGCGGTGATCGCCATGCTGGAGGACCATGTCGGCGCCGACGCCTGGCGCGAGGGCGTGCGCAGCTACATCCGCAAGCACCAGTACGGCAACGCGGTCACCGACGCCCTGTGGGCGCAGATCGACCAGGCCGCCCCGGGCAAGCAGTTCGTCCAGGTCGCCCACGATTTCACCCTGCAGCCGGGCGTGCCGCTGGTCAGGGCCAGCGCCAGCTGCGATGGCGGCCGCACGGTGGTCGCGCTGGAGCAGGGCGAGTTCTCCATCGACGACCCGGGCAAGGCGCCGCTGCGCTGGCGGGTGCCGGTGGCGGTGCGCGGCGGCGACGGCCCGGTGGTGCGCACGGTGGTGGACGGCAAGGCCAGCGTGACGCTGCCCGGTTGCGGCGCGCCGGTGGTGGTCAACGCCGGCCAGAAGGGCTACTACCGCACGCTGTACGCGCCGGCGCAGTTCAAGGCGCTGGCCGCCGGCTTCGACGGGCTGCCGGTGGTGGACCAGCTGGGCCTGATGCTGGACGCCGGCGCGCTGGCCACGGTCGGCCTGCAGCCGGAAGCGGACCTGCTGGACCTGGTCGCGCGCATCCCGCTGGATGCCTCGCCGGACCTGTGGCAGGTGGTGTCCGGCACGCTGGGCGGCATCGACAGCCTCTACGACGGTGACGCCAGGGCGCAGGCCGCGTGGCGCAAGTACGCGATCTCGCGCCTGTCGCCCAGGTTCGAGCAGCTGGGCTGGGACAGTCGCGATGGCGATTCGGCGACGACCAAGCAGCTGCGCGGCAACCTGGTCGGCATCCTCGGCCGCCTGGGCGACCAGGCGGTGATCGCCGAGGCGCGCCGCCGTTTCGCCGCGTTCCAGGCCGACCCGGCGTCGCTGCCGGCCGACCAGCGCCGCACCGTGCTGGGCATCGTCGCCCGCAGCGCCGACGCGGCCACCTGGGACGCGCTGCATGCGCTGGCGCAGAAGGAAACCTCGTCGATGGTCCGCGACCAGTACTACGCGTTGCTGGCCACGGCCCAGGACGAGGCGCTGGCCCAGCGTGCGCTGGCGATGGCCCTGACCGACGAGCCGGGCGCCACCAACAGCGCCGGCATGATCGGCGCGGTGGCGCGCGAGCATCCGGAACTGGCGTTCGATTTCGCCGTGTCGCATCGCGGGCAGGTCGACACGCTGGTCGACTCGACCTCGCGCGCGCGCTACTACCCGCGCCTGGGCGCGGGCTCGTCGAAGCTGGAGACGGCCGCGAAGATCCAGGCCTTCGCCGAGCAGCACATCGCGCCCACCTCGCGCCGCGACGCGCAGACCGCGATCGCCGGGATCCAGACCCGGGTCAAGCTGCGCGAGCAGCGGCGGCCGCAGATCGATGCGTGGCTGGAGAAGCAGGGGTGAGGTCGTAGGGACGCGGCGGGTGGCGTGTCCTGGGAGGCCCCGCAGTGCGGGGCCTTCCTTTTTTTCGTTGCCCGGTCCGTGCGGGCTTTCGGGGGGGGGCTTGTGGCCCGCGGCGCCTATTCACACGCTTGTACCCGTCCGGGTGCAAGGATGGGGCCCGAGGCAGTTGCCTGGCCCCCACCGGACACGACATGCCCCAGGTACGACGGATCTTCGGTCGCTGGTTGCGCCTGCGCCGGCGCCTGTGGCGCGTGTGGCGCACGCGCCGTGCCGCGCGGCGCACGGGGCTGCCCGCCGAGGCGCCGCTGCGCGCGCAGCTGTTCAACGTCGAGCAGATGGAGCTGCACGGGCGGGCGCTGGCACGCAGCCACCACGTGCAGGAACGGCCAGTGCCCGAGCGGCTGCTGGAGCGGCTGCAGGAGAACGAACGCCTGCTCGACGACGCCTGCACCCTGCTCACGCGGATGGTCCAGGACGAGATGCGCATCGCCCCGGCCGGCGAGTGGCTGCTGGACAACTTCTACCTGGTCGAGGAGCAGATCCATACCGCGCGCCGGCACCTGCCGCGCGGCTACAGCCGCCAGCTGCCGTCGCTGACCCAGGGGCCGTCGGCCGGCCTGCCGCGGGTCTACGACCTGTCGCTGCAGGCCATCGCCCACGGCGACGGGCGGATCGACGCGGAAACCATCAGCCGTTTCGTCGCCGCCTACCAGCAGGTCGCCCCGCTCAAGCTCGGCGAGCTGTGGGCGGTGCCGATCATGTTGCGGCTGGCGCTGATCGACAACCTGCGGCGCATGGCGGTGCGGGTGATGCGCGACGGCGCCGACCGGCGCCTGGCCAGCATCTGGGCCGAGGCGCTCAACCGCACCGCCAGCGACAGCCCCAAGGACGTGGTCCTGGTGGTGGCCGACATGGCCCGCTCCGGGCCGCCGCTCAGCGGCGCGTTCGTCGCCGAGCTGACCCGCGCGCTGCAGGGGCAGGGCGCGGCGCTGGCGATGCCGCTGGCCTGGCTGGAGCAGTGGGCCGCCGCCGACGGCCACCGCGTCGAGGAGCTGATCCACCTGGAAAGCCAGCAGCAGGCGGGCGACCAGGTGTCGATCAGCAACAGCATCGTCAGCCTGCGCTTCCTGGCCACCATGGACTGGCGCGAGTTCGTCGAGGACATGAGCGTGGTCGAGCATCGCCTGCGCGAGGATCCGGCCGCCACCTACGCGCGGATGGATTTCAGCACCCGCGACGCCTACCGGCACGTGGTCGAGACGCTCGCCCGGCGCAGCGGCGCGCGCGAGGAGGAGGTGGCCGGGGTCGCGCTGGAGCTGGCGCGGGCGGCGGCGCAGTGCGATCCGCAGGGGCGCGAGGCGCACGTGGGCTACTTCCTGGTGGATCGCGGGGTGGCGCGGACCGAAGCGGACGTGGCCGCGCTGGCGCCGGGCTACCGCGCCGCGCGCCTGCCGCCGCGGCAGGTGCCGCTGGCCGCCTACCTGCTGCCGATCGCGGTGATCATCGCCCTGTGCAGCTGGGGCCTGCTGTCGTCCGGGCCGGGCGCGTTGCCGTGGTGGCTGCCGGCGGCGCTGGCGGTGCTGGTGTTCAGCGAACTGGGCATCGCCCTGGTCAACTGGACGGCGACCCTGCAGGTGGCGCCGCGGCCGCTGCCGCGGATGGATTTCTCGCGCGGCATCCCCGAGGGGTTCCGCACCCTGGTGGTGGTGCCGAGCATGCTCTCGGGCACCGAGGCGGTCGATGCGCTGGTGGAGGGACTGGAAGTGCGCTTCCTGGCCAACCGCGAGCGCCAGCTGCATTTCGCCCTGCTCACCGATTTCCTCGACGCCGATGCGCAAACCCTGCCCGGCGACGCGGCGCTGCTGGAACATGCGGCGCGGCACATCGAACGGCTCAACGGCCGCTACGCGCCGGAAAGCGGCGACCGCTTCTTCCTGCTCCACCGCGCCCGCGAATGGAACCCGCGCGAACGCGCCTGGATGGGCCACGAGCGCAAGCGCGGCAAGCTGGCCGCGCTGAACCGGCTGCTGCGCGGCGACGGCGACGGCTTCCTGCGCGTGGTCGGGCGGACCGCGGCACTGTCCCAGGTGCGCTACGTGATCACCCTGGACACCGACACGCGGCTGCCGCGCGACGCGGCGCGCGAGTTCGTCGCCACCCTGGCCCATCCGCTCAACCGGCCGCGCTTCGACGTGGCCCGGCGCACGGTGGTGGACGGCTACGGCATCCTCCAGCCCAGCGTCGGCACCAGCCTGGGCGGGCGCCGCAGCTCGCGCTACGCGCGCATGTTCGGCAGCGAGCCGGGGATCGATCCGTACACCCGCACCGTCTCGGACGTGTACCAGGACCTGTTCGGCGAAGGCTCGTTCGTCGGCAAGGGCATCTACGACGTGGACGCGTTCGAGTACGCGCTGGCCGAGCGCTTCCCGGACAACCGCATCCTCAGCCACGACCTGCTGGAGGGCTGCTACGCGCGCGCCGGGCTGGTCAGCGACGTGCGCCTGTTCGAGGACTATCCCGAGCGCTACGCCGCCGACGTCAAGCGCCGCCACCGCTGGATCCGCGGCGACTGGCAGCTGCTGCCGTGGCTGCTGCCGTGGGTGCCGCGCCGCGGCGGCGGTTTCGAGCGCAATCCGCTGAACTGGCTCTCGCGCGGCAAGCTGCTGGACAACCTGCGCCGCAGCCTGGTGCCGCCGGCGGCCACCGCGCTGCTGCTGCTGGGCTGGGTGTATTCGCCGCGGCCATTGGCGTGGACGGCGTGGGTGCTGGCGCTGTGGTTGCTGCCGGTGCTGCTGCCGGCGCTGCGCAATGCGTTCGTGGTGCCGGTGGACATGCCGCTGGAAGCGCACCTGGCCCAGGTCGCGAAAGCCGGCCTGCGCCAGCTGGAACGCGCGGCGGTGAGCCTGGCCTGCCTGCCGTACGAGGCCTCGCAGAGCCTGGGCGCGATCGCGCGCACGCTGTGGCGGCTGCTGCTCAGCCGCCGCCACCTGCTGCAGTGGAATCCGTCCAGCGAGGTGGAACGCAGCCTGGGCGGCGACCGCGGCGCGGAATGGCGCGGCATGGCGCTGGCGCCGCTGTTCGCGGGCGGCGTGGCGGTGCTGCTGGCGGCGGTGCGGCCGGCGGCGCTGCCGGTGGCGATCCCGCTGCTGCTGCTGTGGCTGCTGTCGCCGGGGCTGATGGCCTGGCTGGGCCGGCCGGCGGAAACGCATGGCGCGGACCTGTCGGCGACGCAGCGGGCGTTCCTCGGCCGGCTGGCGCGGCGCACCTGGGCGTTCTTCGAGACGTATGTCCGCGAAGAGGACCACTGGCTGCCGCCCGACAACATCCAGGAGCATCCGGCGCTGGTGGTGGCGCGGCGCACCTCGCCGACCAACATCGGCCTGTCGCTGCTGGCCAACCTGTCGGCCTGGGACTTCGGCTACCTGCAGGTGGACGGGGTGATGGAGCGCACCCAGCGCGTGTTCGCCACGCTGGACGGCCTGCCGCGCCATCGCGGCCACTTCTACAACTGGTACGACACCGGGACCCTGCAACCGCTGCCGCCGCACTACGTCTCCGCGGTGGACAGCGGCAACCTGGCCGGGCACCTGCTGACCCTGCGCCAGGGGCTGCTGGCGCTGGTCGATGCGCCGGTCCTGGCGCCGCATACCTTCGACGGCCTGGCCGACACCCTGGGCGTGCTGGAGGAGGCGCTGGTGGAGGATGGCGAAGCGGTGCGGCCGCAGGGCGATGCGCGGCCCGCCGCACTGGCCGCATTCCGTGCCGCACTGGCTGCGGCCGTGGCGCAACCACCGGTCACGCCCGGCGAGGCCGCGCGCGTGCTGGCGGAACTGTCGCGGCATGCCGACGCGATCCTCGCCGCCTGGCCGGATCCGGCGGTCGAGGGCCAGCCGCACTGGCCGGCCGCGCTGCGCGAGGCCTGCCGCGCCGCGCACGACGAACTGCTGTCCTTCCTGCCCGACGACCCGGCGGCGGATGGCGCCGGCGCGGACGCGTCCTCCGGCGCACCCATCCCGACCCTGCGCGAACTGCACGCCCGCGCGCCGCAGTCGCCGGCCGGGATGCGGGCGCGCGAGCGCATCCACCAGCTGGAGCGGCTGGCGCACGTGGCCGGCCAGTTCTCGCTGATGGACTACGGGTTCCTGTACGACCGCACGCGCCACCTGCTGGCGATCGGCTACAACCTGGAAGAGCACCGCCTGGACAGCGGCTACTACGACCTGCTGGCCTCCGAGGCGCGGCTGTGCACGTTCGTGGCCATCGCCCAGGGGCAGCTGCCGCAGGAGAGCTGGTTCGCGCTCGGGCGCCTGCTGACCGAGGTCAACGGCTACGCCACGCTGCTGTCGTGGAGCGGCTCGATGTTCGAGTACCTGATGCCGCAGCTGGTGATGCCCAGCTACCCGGACACGCTGCTCGACCAGACCTCGCGCCACGCGGTCGAGGCGCAGATCCTGCATGGCCGCAGCCTGGCGGTGCCGTGGGGCATCTCCGAGTCCGGCTACAACGCGGTGGATGCGCGCATGAACTACCAGTACCGCGCGTTCGGCGTGCCCGGGCTCGGGCTCAAGCGCGGCCTCGGCCAGGACGTGGTGATCGCGCCCTACGCCAGCATGATGGCGCTGATGGTGGCGCCGGAGGCGGCCTGCCAGAACCTGCAGCGGCTGGCCGCGCTCGGCTTCGCCGGCGCCTTCGGCATGTACGAGGCGATCGACTACACCCCGGCGCGGGTGCCGCCGGGGCAGGACTACGTGCTGATCCGCTCGTTCATGGCCCACCACCAGGGCATGGCCCTGCTGTCGCTGGACTACCTGCTGCGCCAGCAGCCGATGCAGCGGCGTTTCGTCGCCGACGCCGAGTTCCAGGCCACGCTGCTGCTGCTGCAGGAGCGCATCCCGCAGACCGGGGTGTTCCATCCGCACGAAGCCGAGTCCCAGGGCGAGCGCGCGGCCCCGGGCGAGTCCGAGACCCAGCTGCGGATCCTGCGCAACCCCTCCAGCGCGCGCCCGGAAGTGCAGCTGCTGTCCAACGGCCGCTACCACGGCCTGCTCACCCACGCCGGCGGCGGCTACAGCCGCCACCGCGAGATGGCCACCACCCGCTGGCGCGAGGACGGCACCCGCGACCACTGGGGCACGTTCTGCTACCTGCGCGACGTGGAGAGCGGCGAGTTCTGGTCCACGGCGCTGCAACCGACCGGCGTGCAGATGGACCAGTACGAGGCGATCTTCTCCGACGCCAAGGCCGAGTTCCGCGGCACCAAGCGCGGTTACGAAAGCCACCTGGAGATCGCGATCTCGGCCGAGGACGACATCGAGCTGCGCCGGCTGCGCCTGAGCAACCGCAGCCGGCGTACCCGCACCATCGAGATCACCACCTACGCCGAGGTGGTGCTGGCCCCGGCGATCGCCGACGAGGCGCATCCGGCCTTCAGCAACCTGTTCGTGCAGACCGAGATCGTGCGCGACAAGCAGGCGCTGCTGTGCACGCGCCGGCCGCGCGCGCACGACGAGGTGCCGCCGTGGATGTTCCACCTGATCGCGGTGCACGATGCCGACATCGGCGCGATCTCCTACGAGACCGATCGCGCGCGCTTCCTCGGCCGCGGCAACACCGCGCGCGCGCCGCACGCACTGGTGGCCGAAGAGGTGCTGTCGGATTCGGACGGCTCGGTGCTCGATCCGGTGGTGGCGATCCGCTGCCGGATCGAACTGGCGCCGGAACAGACCGCGATGGTCGACATGGTCTACGGCGTGGGCGGCGACCGCGAGGCCTGCGCCGGGCTGGTCGACAAGTACCGCGACCGGCGCCTGGCCGACCGCGTGTTCGACCTGGCTTGGACCCACAGCCAGGTGGTGCGCCGGCAGATCAACGCGACCCAGGCCGAGGCCCAGCTGTACGAGCGCCTGGCCGGGCTGGTGGTCTATGCGCACCCGCTGCTGCGCGCCGAGACCGAGGTGCTGCTGCAGAACCAGCGCGGGCAGTCGGGCCTGTGGGGCCATGCGATCTCCGGCGACCTGCCGATCGTGCTGCTGAAGATCACCGACTCGGAGAACATCGAGCTGGTCCGGCAGATGGTGCAGGCGCACGCGTACTGGCGCCTGAAGGGCCTGCGCACCGACCTGGTGATCTGGAACGAGAGCACGGGCGGCTACCGCCAGCAACTGCAGGACCAGATCCTGGGCATGGTCTCGGCCGACCCGGAGTCCAACATCCTCGACCGGCCGGGCGGCATCTTCGTGCGCCCGGCGCAGCTGATGTCGCAGGAGGACCGGATCCTGCTGCAGGCGGTGGCGCGGGCGATCGTCAGCGACGAACACGGCACGCTGGCCGCGCAGGTCGGCCGCCACGTGCCGGCCGAACGGCCCATCCCCGCGCTGCTGCCCGAGGGTGCGCCCGTGGCGGCGGACGATGCACCGCCGCCGGCGTTGCCCGACGGGCTGCCGCCGGCGGTGGACGCCACCGGGGGCGACGATCCCTGGCCGTTCCTGCCGCTGGCCGAGGGCACGCTGTTCGACAACGGAACGGGCGCCTTCACCGCCGACGGCCGCGAGTACGTGGTGGTCTCGCGCGAGGGCGTGCCGACGCCGGCGCCGTGGTCCAACGTGATCGCCAACGCGCGCCTGGGCACGGTGGTCAGCGAAAGCTCGCCCGGCTACACCTGGTTCGAGAACGCGCACGAGTTCCGCCTGACCCCGTGGCACAACGACCCGGTGTCCGACACCGGCGGCGAGGCGTTCTACCTGCGCGACGAGGAGAGCGGGCGGGTCTGGTCGCCGATGCCGCTGCCGCGCCGCGGCCACGGCGACTACCGCACCCGCCACGGCTTCGGCTACACGGTCTACGAGCACCTGGAGGACGGCATCGCCAGCGAGCTGTGGGTGTACGTGGCGGTGGAGGACGCGGTGAAGTTCTCGGTGCTGCGCCTGCGCAACCTGTCGGGCCGGCCGCGGCGGCTGTCGGCCACCGGCTACGTCGAATGGGTGCTGGGCGACCTGCGCGCCAGGTCGCAGATGCACGTGGTCAGCGAGCGCGACGAGGACACCGGCGCGTTGACCGCGCGCAATCCGTACAACACCGAGTTCGGCGGCCGCGTCGCGTTCTTCGACACCGACGCCGACGGCTGCGGCCACACCGCCGACCGCACCGAGTTCCTCGGCCGCAACGGCAGCCTGGCCGACCCGGCGGCGCTGCGCCGCGAGCGGCTGTCCGGCCGTACCGGGGTCGGCCTGGATCCGTGCGCGGCGATCCAGGTGCCGCTGGAACTGGCCGACGGGCAGGTGCAGGAAACCGTGTTCCGCCTGGGCGTGGGCAAGGACCACGGCGAGGCGCTGGAGCTGGCGCAGCGGGTGCGCGGCGCGCAGCGCGCGCACGACGCGCTGGACGAGGTGCGCCTGCACTGGCGCGGCCTGCTGTCGACGGTGCAGGTGAGCACGCCCGATCCGGCGGTCGATGCGCTGGCCAACGGCTGGCTGCTCTACCAGACCCTGGGGTGCCGCTACCTGGCACGCAGCGGCTACTACCAGTCCGGCGGCGCGTTCGGCTTCCGCGACCAGTTGCAGGACACGATGGCCACGGTGCATGCGAAGCCGGAGCTGATGCGCGAGCACCTGCTGCTGTGCGCCGCCCACCAGTTCCCGCAGGGCGACGTGATGCACTGGTGGCATCCGCCGCAGGGCCGCGGCGTGCGCACGCGCTGCTCGGACGACTACCTGTGGCTGCCGCTGGGCGCGTGCCGCTACGTGGAGGTCACCGGCGACGCGGGCGTGCTGGACGAGGTGGTCGGCTTCGTCGACGGCCGCCCGGTCAATCCGGACGAGGAAGGCTATTACGACCTGCCGGTGCCGTCGTACCTGCGCGAATCGCTGTACCGGCACTGCGTGCTGGCGCTGCAGCGCGGCTGCAGCCTGCTGGGCGAACGCGGCCTGCCGCTGATCGCCACCGGCGACTGGAACGACGGCATGAACCGGGTCGGCGAGGCCGGCCGCGGCGAGAGCGTGTGGCTGGGCTTCTTCCTGTACGACATCCTGCAGCGCTTCGGCGGGGTGGCGCGCGGACGCGGCGACGCCGTGTTCGCCGACTGGTGCGGCGACCAGGCGCAGCGGCTGCGCGCCAACCTGGAGGCGCATGCCTGGGACGGGCAGTGGTACCGCCGGGCGTGGTTCGACGACGGCACGCCGCTGGGTTCCGCCGGCAGCGACGAATGCCGGATCGATTCGATCTCGCAGAGCTGGTCGGTGCTGTCGGGCGCGGCCGACCCGGAGCGCGCGCGGCAGGCGCTGGATTCGCTGTACGCGCATCTTGTGCGGCCGGAGGCGGGCCTGGTCCAGCTGCTGGACCCGCCGTTCGACAAGACCCCGAAGGACCCGGGCTACATCCGCGGCTACGTGCCGGGCGTGCGCGAGAACGGCGGCCAGTACACGCACGCGGCGGTGTGGGCGGCGATGGCGTTCGCCCATCGCGGCGACGCGGCGCGCGCGTGGGAACTGGCGCGGATGATCAACCCGGTCAACCACGCGCTGGATGCCGAAGCGGCCGCGGTCTACAAGGTCGAACCCTATGTGCTGGCCGCGGACGTGTACGCGGTGCCGCCGCACGTCGGTCGCGGCGGCTGGACCTGGTACACCGGGTCGGCGGGCTGGATGTACCGGCTGCTGGTCGAGTCGCTGCTCGGCCTGCGGCGCACGGCCGACCGCCTGGCACTGGAGCCGTGCCTGCCGGCCGACTGGGACCGCTACGAGCTGCGCTACCGCCATGGCGGCAGCACCTACCTGATCGAGGTGACGCAGGTCGATGCCGGCGCGGCGGGGCTGCGGCTCGACGGCCGGGAACAGCCGGGCCTGGACTTCCCGCTGGTCGACGACGGCGCCGTCCACCGGGTCCAGGCGTGCTGGCCGCGAGGCGCGGCATGAGCGCGCGCGGGCCGCTGGATGCCGAGCTCGACCGGCTGGCGCGGATGCTGCCGCCGTGGCTGGCGCGGCTGCGCCATCCGGCGCAGTTCTGGCCGCAGTTCGACGCGCTGGCGCGGGAGATCCTGGAACAGGCGGATGAAGGCGAGCGGCCGTACGTGCTGCAGCGCCTGCAGGGCATGCTGGAGGAACACGGGGTCGTGCTGCCGCGCGTCGACCGCCCGCTGTCCCGGGGAGGATCCGAACAACTGTCGTCATCCCCGCCTGTGCGGGAATGACGTGCAACCTGCGGCGGCTGCCGCATCTGCACCGGGTCATGCCCCGTTCCCGGACGCGGAGCGCGCATGGGGTAGCATGGCTGTCGCAGGCTCCTGCTCCTGCCATGCGCGTCCCGCACGGCCCATGCCTTCCTCATCCGCATGGCCCTTCGCTTCGCTCCCTCCATGCGTGACCCGTCCCGTTCCGGGATGGCGCCTGACGGGAGCCCCCATGCCCGGTTATTCCACCCGCAGCGAATGCGTCTCCATCGGCGGGCACCTGTGGCGCCTGCGCGTGCTCAGCGACAAGCAGCAGTTCTCCGATCCGGACGGGCATGCCGACCGGCTCGGCATCTCCTCGGCGCAGTGGTGCCTGTTCGGCCAGCTGTGGCCGGCCGGGCGGCTGTTGGCGCAGGCGATGCAGCGCTTCGACATCGCCGGCAAGCGGGTGCTGGAGCTGGGCTGCGGCATCGGCCTGGCCAGCCTGGTGCTGCAGCATCGCGGCGCGGAGGTGGTGGCCTCGGACATGCATCCGCTGGCCGAACCGTTCCTGGCCTACAACGCCGCGCTCAACGCATTGCCGGCGCTGCATTACCGCCAGCTGCGCTGGGACGCGCCGCTGCCGGCGCTGGGGCGCTTCGACGTGATCATCGCCAGCGACGTGCTGTACGAGATCGACCATGCCGCGTTGCTGGCGGGCGTGGTCGAGCGGCATGCCCGGCCCGATGCCGAGGTGCTGGTGACCGATCCGGGCCGCGGCAACAGCGCACGCTTCAGCCGGCTGCTGGCGGCGCGGGGCTTCAGCCTGGCCGAGGAACGCTGCCCGATGGACGACCGCGACGAGCCGCCGTACCGCGGGCGGCTGCTGCACTACACCCGCAGCGACTTGTAGGAGCGGACATGACCGCGACCGTGGCAATGAAACAACGAGGTGCTCCGGGCACTCCGATTCGATCGCCTTGGTTCGACGCGACCTGACGGGCCCGGCCGTGGCCTGCAGGCCTCCGGGACTCATGTCCCCCGGCATCCGCCTGCGGCGGACGCCTCCTCCTTGACTTCGCCCCGGAGGCCTGCAGGCCACGGCCGGGCTGCCGGATTGCCGGCGCCCCACCACCTGGAAGCCGCAACGCTTTCCCTCGGATCGGAGAAGAACCAGAAAAAAGCCCGGCGCGAGCCGGGCTTTTTCGGTCAGCCGGTGAAGGCTGGCTTCAGAGCGGCTGGACCTGGTCGGCCTGCATGCCCTTCTGGCCCTGCACGGCGACGAACTGCACGCGCTGGCCTTCCTGCAGGCTGCGGAAGCCCGAGGACTGGATCGAATTGTGGTGGACGAACAGGTCCGGGCCGCTTTCCGGGGTGATGAAGCCGAAGCCCTTGGCGTCGTTGAACCACTTCACGGTGCCGGTCTGGGTCTGGGACATGGTGTTTCTCCTTGGAGCAAAGATTGAAAGCCGCATACGCGGCAGAGAGCTGGCTGCAAGGAGGGAAGCGGGTGCAACGGTGTAGTGGATCTTGGTCTACATCGGGCCACGATTCGATGGTGACCCTTGGAACTCAGCACGGCCACGGTAGGCCGATGCCGGGAGGAAAGCAAACGGTGGATGCCATCCCGTTCATGTTGGTGGTGCATTCGCGTCCCCGCGGAGCCCGGCCCGGCGAATCCCACAATGCCTCGATCCGCTCGAGGGCGGCCGGGCAGCACGGTCTCCGCGGCGGCGCGGTTGCCCAGCGGGGAAGTTGACCTGGGGGGCATATACCATCACGCCAAACCGGGGCACACCGCATGACGCATCCGTCGACCGAACTTCCGTCGCGCTTCGCCTGGCTGGCGGCCGTGCTGCTCGGGCTGCTGCTGGCGCTGCCGCTGCACGCCGCCGACCTCGACGCGTTCTGGGACGTGCCGCGCAAGGGCGGCAACAGTTTCAACGGTGCGCCGCCGGACGCGGCCTATTTCCACGCGCTTGCCGATACCGGTGCCACCTGGGTGCGGCTGGCCTTCGGCAAGTGGCCGTCGGCGCGCCGCGATTTCCTGGTCGGCGATGCCGACGCCTACACGGGGCTGGTGCCGGAGGACCTTGCCGCGTTGCGCCGCACGCTCGATGCCGCGCATGCGGCGGGGCTGAAAGTGGTCATCGTGCCGCTCAGCCTGCCCGGTGCGCGCTGGGCGCAGCAGAACGACGGCAGGTTCGACGACCGGCTCTGGTCGCAGCCGGGATACGACGCGCAGGCGGTGCGCTTCTGGGGCGACCTGGCCGGGGCGCTGAAGGACCATCCGGCCGTGGCCGCGTACAACCTGCTCAACGAGCCGGCGCCGGAGAAGCAGGGTGGCCTGCGCGAGGATGCCGATGCACGGGCGCGTGCGGCCTGGCAGCACGCGCAGGCCGGCACGCGGCGCGACCTGCCGGCGTTCTACGCACGGGTGATCGACGCGATCCGCGCGGTCGATCCGCTCACCCCGGTGATGGTCGATGCCGGCTGGTACGCCAGCCCGCGCTCGCTGGCGGCCTGGCCGCGGCCGCTGGACGACCGGCGCGTGCTGTACGCCTTCCACATGTACGAGCCGTGGGCGGCGACCAGTGCGTCGAACATGAAGCGCAAGGTGCCGCTGCGCTACCCGGGCGTGGTCGATGGCGTGGCGTGGGACCGCGACGCGGTGGCCGCGCATGTCGGCGCCGCGTTCGACTGGGCGCGCGGACACGGCCTGCCGCCGGCGCGGATCGTGGCCGGCGAGTTCGGTTGCATGCGCCAGTGGGCCGATTGCGCGGCGTACCTCGCCGATGTCATGGATGCGGTCGAGGCGCGCGGCGGCTCGTGGGCGTTCTATGCCTTCCGCGAAGACGTGTGGGACGGCATGGACTACGAACTGCCGGCCGACCTGCCGTCCGGGCGGTTCTACTGGCTGAGCGAACAGGGCAGGGCTGGCGAACTGCCGCGCGGGGGTGCGTTGATGCGGCGGCTGCGCGAACGGATGCAGGACTGACAGGGCGGCCGGCGTCGCCCTGCACGGGGTCGCGGGTCGAGGACACGGGCGCAGGAAGGGGGCCGTGGCTTGAACCGCCACCCCCCCCGGGGCTATGTTCCCCCTTGCTGGTGCCGGCCGCCGGCAATGGGGGACAGGGGGCGGGATGCAAGACGCATCGAACGGGCAGCGGCCACCTGCGGCGCTGGAGCGGGACGCGCAAGGCGAAACCGCACCCGCGGCCCGCGCCGAGCCGTTCCATCCAGGCACCAGGGTGTTTGTCCGGCAATGGCTGGAGGACCATCGGTGGCTGTCCGTCCCGCTGGCGCGGCTGGGCGGCATCCTTCGCCTGCCCGGACGCTGGCCCGACAGGCCGGCATGCGCGGTGCTGCGCTGGCTCGATGCCAGCCTGCCGATCTTCCTGGGCACACTGCTGGGCGGCCTGCTGCTCAACCACGTCGAGCCGTTCGGCCTGGACAACGCGGCCAAGGCCCGTTCGCAGCAGGTCAGCGCGCGGATGATGGCGCCGTTCTACCGCAGCGACGCGCAGGACAATATCGCGGTGGTGCTGATCAACGAAGAAACGCTGCGCAGCCGGGGTATCGGCTGGCCGCCGCAATATGCCTTCTACGACGAACTCCTCGGCCGCATCCTCGCCCACCGCCCGCGCGCGGTCTACGTGGACGTGTTCCTGGAGGAACTGCGCGACTACGACGCCAGCTACCCCCGTGCGCTGGACGCGCTGCGCGCCACGCTCGAAGCGCAGGGAGACGCGCGCGCGCCGGTTTTTTTCGGGGTGTCCGCACCCGGGCGCAGCTCGGTGTTCGCCGGCGCCGGTGTGCGGCACGTCGCCGCCGGCTGGCAGGGTGCGGGCAATGCGTATCCGTTGTCGATCGATGAAGACAGCGAATTCAGCCTCGGGCAGTCGCTTGGCGCCGACGACGGAGTGGACCGCCGTTCGGTGGCGCTGGCGCTCTACCAGGCGGCCTGCCCGGACGCGCGGGCCGGCTGCGCCCAGCCCGCCGGGGCACTGTCGAAGCGGGCGCTGGGCGTCCCGATGTCGGTGCATTGGGGTTCGACCTTGCCGGTGCTGCCGCAGCCGTGGCCCGCGCTGCATTGCACGGAGCGTGCGCCGCCGTCGGCGCCGGCACGCTGGGCGAAAGCCGCCGGGTTGATGCTGGACAGCCTTTTCAGCGGCATGCGCGATGGCATCGAGGACCGCAAGCGCGAGCCGTGCCCCTATGCGTTGACCGTGTTTGAAGACGAGGTCGAGGCCGATGCGCTGCTCGACGGGCCTTCGGGCAAGGCGCTGCTGCAGGACCGGGTGGTGCTGGTCGGTACGCACCTGCTGGGCCTGAACGACCGGGTGCTCACGCCGGTGCACCAGCAGGTGCCGGGGGTGTACCTGCACGCGATGGCGCTGGACAACCTGATGACCTGGGGCGAACAGCGCATCCATGCCACGCCGGGCCTCGGCAAGGCGCTGGGGTGGGCAACCAGCCTGCTGATGTCGCTGGCCTGCGGTGGGGTGCTGGTGCTGGTGCGGCGTCCGCGATGGCTGCGCTCCCTGCTGGTGATCGTGGCACCGGTGCTGGTGGGGTTGGCGATGATGGTGGTGGCCCAGGTGTGGCTGCGCCAACCGCCGCAGGACTGGATCGGCATGGCCCTGCTGGCGGTGCTGGTGGGCCTCTATGTCAAGAGATGGGTCGACAAGGCGGAAAGCGAAGGAGGGAAAGCCGATGAGTGGACTGCGGAAAGGAATGGCGCGCCTGCCGGGGCTGGCGCTGGCGTTGTCGATGGCGACGGCGATGCAGGCTTCGTTGGCGGCGGCCTCGCCAGCGGACCCGATGGCGCAGGCGCCGCAGACGGTGGAGCAGGTACGCCTTCCGCCAGTGGCCTATGAACAGGCGGCCGACGGGAGCTTCCGGCGCGCGGCATCGCAGCAGCTGCCCGACCTGGTCGGTGCGCAGGTGGACGAGGTCTCGCCCAAGGGCTATGTCAAGGTGACCACCGCCGAGGGCACGTTCTGGATCGGCAAGTCGAGCGTGAGGTTGAGCCAGGGACAGCCGCTCAAGGCGCGCTGCGGCGCGGTCAGCAGCGCCAGCGATGCGCGCGAGTATGGCGTGCGCGGCGTCGGCGAGGGCTGCAAGTGAGCGCCCGGGTCCTGCGCTTCGCCGTGGCGGCGATGGCGCTGGCCGCCGGCTCCGCGCAGGCGGCCAAGCCGCTGCTCGACAGCAAGGACATGCAGGACCTGGCACGGGGCACGCAACTGCTGGGCGGGGTGCTGGAGAGCTTCCGCCAGAACCGACCGATGGCGCCGATCGAGCGGCAACGCTGGGCCTACGGCGTGGTCCAGCAGCCGCGGCTGGAGCAGTCGCTGGACCAGGTCCTGCAGGAGCTGCGCCGCGCCGCGGGCCCGAAGGCGCCGCAGGCGCGCGTGTACGTGATCCCCGATCCTTCCTTCCAGGCCTACGCTGCCGAGGACGGTTCGATCTTCATCGCCATGGGCATGCTCGAGAGCTTGGAGAGCTGCGACGAACTGGCCGCGCTGATCGCGCACGAGTACGCGCACGTCCTGCGTGGCCATACCGGGAAGAGCAGCCTGGAGAGCGCCAAGGGCATGGCCGCGGGCCTGACCTCGATGTACCTCGACCACGAGTACGGCCGCGGCGCCGGCGACGCGAGCCGGCCCGGTACCGCATACATGCGCGAGGCGTTGTTGCGCGAGACGGCGATGCAGTCGGTGCAGGCCGGGATCGTGCCCACCCGCGCGCGCAAGCAGGAGGACGAAGCCGACCGGCTGGGTACGGACCTGATGGCGGCTGCGGGCTACAACCCGGTCGGGATGGTGGACCTGCTCGGCCGCATGGAAGCGTGGGAGGCGCAGCGCCGGGAGGCGGGCGCCGCGCCGCAGGCGGCGCAGCGGCAGTCCGCCGGCGTGTCCGGCACGCTCTCGCGGTACCTGCAGAACACCCAGCAGGCGCGCAACGCCGGGCGCAAGGTCGACGACAAGGACCTCGTCAACGGCCTGATCGGTGCGGTGGTCGGCGGTGCCGGCAGTGGCGTGCAGCGCGCTTCGCGCATGCACCAGGATGCTTCGCAGCGGGTGGTCCGGACGGGCGCTTACATCGAGGGCGCGCACCTGGAACGGCCGGACATGCGCCCCTTGCCCTGGCAGCAGGATGCGCAGGTGCAGGCCCTGTTCGCATCGGTGGCGCAGGTGCACCAGCTGCTCGGCAGCAACGATCCACGCCTGGTGCGTCCCGGGCGCGAACAGGCGGCGATGCTGCAGCAGCTGGCGACCAGCCCGGCGGGTTCCACGCCGCTGGGCCGTTACGCCGCCTTGCGCTTCCTCGAGCCGGGTCTCGGCAGCCGCGACGCGCTGCCGCAACTGCAGCAGGAGCTGCAGCGGCAGGACTCGCTGTTCGCCGCGCACCAGCTGGCGCTGGAACTGGTGAGCCGGTCCGGCGACCGCGACCAGGCGTTGCAGGTGCTGGAGGTCAGCCGCAGGAGCCTGGGCGATCCGCCGGAACTGCTGCCCTATGGCGTGCGCCTGAACCGCAGGGCCGGCAATGCCGAGGCCGCACAGGTCTATGCGGTCCGCTGCGCCGGCAGTGGCGACGACCGCCTCAAGCGGGCGTGCCTGGAGGAACTCTGACCGGGCGGCCTCTGGCCTGATGCGATCGGGGGGTGTACAAATGTACACCCATGGACACCCCAGACCCCCGTCCGGCCGATCCGGACCTTCCGCCCCAGCGGGCCGCCGTGCTGGCGTTCCTGCGCCGCGAACTGGCCGCCGGGCGCGCGCCCAGCCTGGCCGAGGTCGCGCTCGCCTTCGGCTTCGCCTCGCGCAACGCGGCGCAGAAGCACGTGCAGGCACTGGTCGCCGAGGGCCTGCTCGAGCAGGTGCCCGGGCAGAAGCGCGGTCTGCGCCTGCCCGGTGGGACCGCCGACCTGCTGCCGCTGCCGGTGCTGGGGCGGGTGGCCGCCGGCCTGCCGGTCAGCGCCGAAGGCGTGGCCCGCCTGGGCCTGCTTGCCGATGCGGAAACGCAGCTGTGGCTGGACCGCCGCCTGTTCTCGCCGCGGCCGGACTACCTGCTGCGCGTGCAGGGCGATTCGATGATCGACGACGGCATCCTCGACGGCGACCTGGTCGGCGTGCATCGCACGCCGGAGGCGCGCGACGGGCAGACCGTGGTCGTGCGCGTGGACGGCGAACTGACCATCAAGCGGCTGCAGCGGGCGCGGCGCAGGATCCGCCTGCTGCCGCGCAATCCCGCGCACGCACCGATCGAGGTCGGACCCGGCCAGGACTTCGCCATCGAAGGCGTGTACTGCGGTCTGGTGCGGCGCGGCTGAGATGGCGCAGGTCGTCACCCTCGACACGCTGCTGGCCGCGCGCACGCTGTGGCATGCAGGGCGCGGCGCGGCGCTGCCGGCCGACGGCGAGCCCACCGGCCATGCCGCGCTGGATGCGCTGCTGCCGCAGGGCGGCTGGCCGCGGCGCGCGCTGACCGAACTGTTGCTGCCGGCCGATGGCGTCGGCGAGCTGTCGCTGCTGCTGCCGACGCTCGCGCGCCTGACCCGCGTCGGCGGCACCGTGGCCCTGGTCGCGCCGCCCTACATTCCCTACGCCCCGGCCTGGCAGGACGCGGGCGTGGACCTGGCCGGCCTGCAGGTGATCGAGGCGTCGCCGCGCGATGCGCTGTGGGCGTTCGAGCAGTGCCTGCGCAGCGGCGCCTGCGCGGCGGTGCTGGGCTGGCCCGCGCAGGCCGATGCGGCGTCGCTGCGCCGCTTGCAGGTGGCGGCCGACAGCGGCGCCTGCCTGGGCTTCGCCCTGCGCGACCGCCGGCATGCGGCCAATGCCTCGCCGGCCGCGCTGCGGCTGGAATGCCGGCGCGACGCGCAGGGCCGACCGGCCTGGCAGGTGCGCAAGTGCCGCGGCGGGCCGGCGCCGGCCCGCACCTTCCTCCCGGGCGCGGCGTGAGGCGGCGGCATGCTCTGGGCCTGCATCCTGCTGCCGCAGCTGGCGCTCGACGCCGTCCTCCGCCGCCGGGCTGATCCGGAGGCGCCGCTGGCGCTGGTCGGCGGGCCGGCGCAGCTGCGCACGCTGCATGCGGTGAATGCGGCCGCCGCGGCGGCGGGGCTGGCGCCGGGCATGCGCCTGGTCGCCGCGCACGCACTGCTGCGCGACTTCGCCCTGGTCGAATACGAAGCGGCGGTCGAAGCGCGCGTGCAGCGGTTCCTGGCCGCCTGGGCCTACCGGCACAGCTCGCTGGTCAGCGCGCAGTGGTCGGGGTGCCTGCTGCTGGAAGTGCGCGGCAGCTTCAGCCTGCTCGGGCCGTGGCCGCGGATCGAGGCGCGATTGCGCGGCGAACTCGAGGCGCTCGGCTTCCGCCACCGCATCGCGCTGGCGCCGACGCCGCGCGCAGCGCGGGTGTTCGCCGGCCTGCGCGACGGGCTGGCGATCCCGCACGCGGCGACCCTGGCCACGCAGCTGGACCGGGTGCCGGTGCGTCGCGCCTGCCTGCCCGACGGGCTGGGCACGCGCCTGCAGCGCATGGGCATCGCCGACCTGCGCACGCTGCGCGGGTTGCCGCGCGACGCGCTGCGCCGGCGCTTCGGCCTGCCGCTGCTGGAACACCTGGACCGCCTGTACGGCCAGGCCGACGATCCGCTGGCGTACTACCAGCCGCCGGACCATTTCGACGCCCGGGTGGAACTGGGCTACGAGGTGGAGAGCCACACCGCGCTGCTGTTCCCGCTGCGCCGGCTGGTCGGCGACCTGTGCACCTTCCTGTCGATCCGCGACGGCGGCGTGCAGCGCTTCGTGCTGCGGCTGGAGCATGAGGTCGTGAAGCACGGCGGCATGCGCCATGAAGGCGTGGCGCACGAGGTCGCGCACACCGACGTGGAGGTCGGCCTGCTCGCCGCCGAACGCGAGCCGGCGTTGCTGTTCGAGCTGGCGCGCAGCCGGCTGGAGCGCGTGCGGATCCCGGCGCCGGTGGTCGCCATGCGGTTGCTCGCACGGCAATTGCCGCCGTTCGTGCCGGCCGCGCGCGACCTGTTCGACACCTGCAGCCAGCAGCAGCTGCCCTGGCCGCAGCTGCGCGAGCGCCTGCGCGCGCGGCTGGGCGACGGGGCGGTGTACCGGATCGCACCCGATGGCGATCCGCGGCCGGAGCGGGCCTGGCGCAGGGTCGAAGGCGATGCGGCGCGGATCGCGCGGGCGCCCGTGCGTCCTCCGCGCCCGCTGTGGCTGCTGCCGCAGCCGCTGCCGCTGCGCGGCGCGGTGCGGATCGCCTCCGGCCCGGAGCGGCTGGAAAGCGGTTGGTGGGACGGCGCCGACGCGCGCCGCGACTACTACGTGCTGGAGACCGCGCACGGCCAGCGCGCCTGGGCGTTCGCGCCGGCGGGCGGGCAGGGCGGCTGGATGCTGCACGGGTGGTTCGCATGAGCCGGGACGACGCCCGCGACGGCGTGGACCGCGACACGCCCGGCGGGCGTGTGCCGCGGGCGTGGGAAGTGGCGCAGCGTATCGGCCTGCGCGCGGCCAACGATGACGTGGCCGCGGCGGATGGCCTGCCGGCCTATGCCGAGCTGCATTGCCTGTCGGACTTTTCGTTCCTGCGCGGGGCCAGCGATGCGGCCTCGCTGTTCGAGCGCGCACGCGACTGCGGCTACAGCGCGCTGGCGATCACCGACGAATGTTCGCTGGCCGGCATCGTGCGCGCGCTGGAAGCCTCCGAGGCCAGCGGCGTGCCGCTGGTGGTGGGCAGCGAGTTCGTGCTCGAGTGCGGTTTGAAGTGCGTGCTGCTGGTGGAGACGCACGCGGGCTACACGCGGCTGTGCGAACTGATCACGGTCGCGCGCCGGGCCGCGGACAAGGGCGGCTATCGCCTGTTGCGCGCGGACGTGGAGCGGGTGGTTGCCGGTGGCGTGGAAAGCAGCCGGGCAAGCCCGGCTCTACGAGAAGCGGACGTAGAGCCGGGCTTGCCCGGCTGCTCCTCCTGCGGCCTGTTCGCCCTGTGGATCCCCGGCGCCGAACCGGACCCGGCGCAGGGCCGCTGGCTGCAGTCGGTGTTCGGCGACCGCGCGCACCTGGCGGTGGAACTGCACCGCGAGCAGGACGACGCCGTGCGCCTGCAGCGGCTGCTGGCGCTGGCCGCGCAACTGGGCATGCCCGCGCTGGCCAGCGGCGACGTGCACATGGCCCGGCGGCGCGAGCGCGTGCTGCAGGACACGCTGACCGCGATCCGCCACACCACCCCCCTGGCCGAAGCCGGCGCCCTGCTGTTCCGCAACGGCGAGCGCCACCTGCGCACGCGCCGCGCGCTGGGCAACATCCATCCGCCGGCGCTGCTGCAGGCGACGGTGGAGCTGGCGCGGCGCTGCACCTTCGGCATGCGCGAGGTGAAGTACGACTATCCGGGCGAGCTGGTGCCACGAGGGCATACGCCGACGACCTGGCTGCGCCAGCTCACCGTGGAAGGCATGCGCGTGCGCTGGCCCGGGGGCGTGCCGGACAAGGTGCGCGCGCAGATCGGAGAAGAGTTGGCCCTGATCGCCGAGCTGAAGTACGAGGCCTTTTTCCTCACCGTGCAGGACATCGTCCGCTTCGCGAAGTCGAAGGGCATCCTCTGCCAGGGCCGGGGCTCCTCGGCCAATTCGGCGGTGTGCTTCGCCCTGGGCATCACCGCGGTGGACCCAGCCGAGACCCGGCTGTTGATCGCGCGTTTCCTGTCCCGTGCCCGCAAGGAGCCGCCGGACATCGACGTGGACTTCGAGCACGAGCGGCGCGAAGAGGTGATGCAGTACGTCTACGGCAAGTACGGACGCGAGCGCGCGGCGCTGGCGGCCACGGTGATCAGCTACCGGGGCAAGAGCGCGGTGCGCGACGTGGCCAAGGCTTTCGGCATGCCGCCGGACCAGATCGGCCTGCTGGCCGAGTGCTTCGGCTGGGGCAACGGCGAGGCGCCGATGGAGCAGCGCCTGCGCGAGGCCGGGTTCGACCCGGGCAACCCGCTCGTCGGCAAGGTGCTGGCGCTGGCGCGCATGCTGGAGGGCAGGCCGCGCCACCTTTCCCAGCACGTGGGCGGCTTCGTGATCTCCGACGTGCCGTTGTCGGCGCTGGTGCCGGTGGAAAACGCGGCCATGGCCGACCGCACCATCATCCAGTGGGACAAGGACGACCTGGAGACGCTGGGCCTGCTCAAGGTCGATTGCCTGGCGCTGGGGATGCTGACCTGCATCCGCAAGTCGTTCGATCTGGTGGAGCAGCACCGGAGGTTGAAGCTGGATATGGCCACGGTCCCTGGCGACGACGGTCCGACTTATGAGTTGATGCAGGTCGCCGACACCGTCGGCGTGTTCCAGATCGAGTCGCGCGCGCAGATGAGCATGCTGCCGCGGCTGAAGCCGGCGAAGTTCTACGACATCGTGGTGCAGGTGGCGATCGTCCGCCCCGGTCCGATCCAGGGCGGCATGGTCCATCCCTATCTGCGCCGGCGGATGAAGAAGGAGACGGTGACCTATCCCTCCGAAGGGGTGAAGGAGATCCTCGGCGAGACGGAAGGGGTACCCCTGTTCCAGGAACAGGTGATGGAACTGGTGATCCATGCCGGATACAGCCCGGAGGACGCCGATCGCCTGCGCCGCTCGATGGCCGCCTGGAAGCGCGGCGGCGACATGGAGCCGCACCGCTTGCGTATCCGCGAGCTGATGGAGAAGAAAGGCTACTCGTCCGAATTCATCGACCAGATCTTCGAGCAGATCAAGGGCTTCGGTTCCTACGGCTTCCCGCAGAGCCACGCCGCCTCGTTCGCCAAGCTGGTCTACATCAGCTGCTGGCTGAAGCGGCACGAGCCGGCCGCCTTCGCCTGCGCGCTGCTCAACGCGCAGCCGATGGGCTTCTACTCGCCCAGCCAGATCGTGCAGGACGCGCGGCGCGGGCGTGGCGAACGATCCGCCATCGAGGTGCGGCCGGTGGACGTGGTCCACAGCGACTGGGACAACACGCTGGAAGGCGGCCGGCCGCGCCGCGGCATGGACGACGACGGCGGCCAGCCGGCATTGCGCCTGGGCCTGCGCCAGGTGGCCGGAATGTCGGAGGCGGTGGCCGGGGCGATCATCGCCGCGCGCACACGGGCTCCGTTCGCCGACGTGCGCGACCTGTGCTTGCGCGCCGGCCTGGGTGCGAAGACCCGCGATGCGCTGGCCGAGGCCGGCGCGCTGGATTCCCTGGCCGGCCACCGCAACGCCGCGCGCTGGGCGGTGGCCGGCATCGAACAGCGGCGGCCGCTGCTGCCCGGCAGTCCCGGCGAAGCGCGGATCGAACTGCCGGCGCCGCGGCTGGGCGAAGAGCTGGCCGCCGACTACCGCAGCACCGGCCTGAGCCTGCGCGCCCATCCGATGACGCTGCTGCGCGCGCAGATGGTGCAGCGTCGCATCCTCGGCTCGCGCGAGCTGCAGGGACGGCGCCATGGCAGCGGCGTGCACGTGGCCGGGCTGGTCACCCAGCGCCAGCGCCCGGCCACGGCCAAGGGCACGGTCTTCGTCACCCTCGAGGACGAGCACGGGATGGTCAACGTGATCGTCTGGCCGCACCTGGCGGTACGCCGGCGCAAGGCGCTGCTGCAGTCGCGGCTGCTGGCGGTGCGCGGGCGCTGGGAGCGGGTGGACGGGGTCGAGCACCTGGTCGCCGGCGACCTGCACGACCTCAGCGACCTGCTCGGCGGACTGCCGGTCGAGTCGAGGGATTTCCATTGAGCCGGGCCTCCTTCCATGTTCAGGATTCGATGGCGGGCCTGGATCTGTTCGGCGGTCCGCTGCGGCTGGTGGACGACGAAGAGGGCGGCATCCGCTACTGGCCCGGTTTCGTCGACGACCGCGAAGCAGCCGCGTGGTTCGACGCGCTGCGCGACGGCTGCGACTGGCGGCACCAGCGGCGCATGATGTACGAACGGGTGGTCGACGTGCCGCGGTTGCAGGCCTGGTATCCATTCGACGCGGCGTCCGGCGAAGGCCTGCCCGGAGGGCTGCCGCTGGCGGCGATCCTGGCGCGGATCCAGGCGGTGGTGCCGGCCGGCTACAACTCGGTCGGCCTGAACCTATACCGCGATGGCCGCGACAGCGTCGCCATGCACAACGACAAGCTGCACATGCTGCTGCCGGGCCAGCCGATCGCGCTGCTGTCGCTGGGCGCGCCGCGCCGCATGAACATCCGCGCCAAGGCCGGCGGCCACGCGCTGGGCATCGAGCTCCATCCCGGCAGCCTGCTGGTGATGAGCCACGCCAGCCAGCTCACCCACGAGCACGGCATCCCGAAGACGACGCGCCCGGTGCCGCCGCGGATGAGCGTGGTGTTCCGCGCGCGGCCGGCGGGAAATGCGGCGCCGCACCCTGGCGGCGCGAACACCGACGCTCCGTAGAGCCGGGCTCGCCCGGCTGCTCTTCTCCGAAGGACCCGGGCCGGAGCAGCGGGGCGAGCCCCGCGCTACGTGCCCCGGGGTCGGGGTCAGGCGGTTTCTTCCCTGTACGCATCCACCGGGATGCACGCGCAGAACACGTTCTTGTCGCCGTAGACATTGTCCACGCGCGAAACCGGCGGCCAGTACTTCTGCTGCTTCAGCGAGGGCAGCGGGAAGGCGGCCAGTTCGCGCGGGTAGGCGTGGGTCCACTCGCTGCCGGAGACCTGCAGCGCGGTGTGCGGGGCGTGCTTGAGCGGGTTGTCCTCGCGGTCCAGGCGGCCATCCTCGATCGCGCGGATCTCGTCACGGATCTGGATCATCGCGTCGATGAAGCGGTCCAGTTCGTGCAGCGATTCGCTCTCGGTCGGCTCGACCATCAGCGTGCCGGCGACCGGGAAGCTCAGGGTCGGGGCGTGGAAGCCGAAGTCGATCAGGCGCTTGGCCACGTCCTCGGCGCCGATGCCGGTGGCCTTCTCCAGCGGTCGCACGTCGAGGATGCATTCGTGCGCGACCAGGCCGTTGCGGCCGGTGTACAGGGTCCTGTAGTGCGGCGCCAGCTTCTTCGAGACGTAGTTGGCGTTGAGCAGCGCGACCTGGGTCGCCTTGCGCAGGCCGGTGCCGCCCATCATCGCCACGTACATCCAGCTGATCGGCAGGATCGAGGCGCTGCCGAAGCTGGCGGCCGACACCATGCCAACGCCGTGCTCTTCTTGAGAAGTGCGGCCATGGATGGCCGCTGTTCGATCCTTGCCGGCATGGATGCCGGCACGAGGAAGATACGGCGCCAGGTGCGCCTTCACCGCGCACGGCCCCACGCCCGGGCCGCCGCCGCCGTGCGGAATGCAGAAGGTCTTGTGCAGGTTCAGGTGCGAGACGTCCGAGCCCCACTTGCCGGGCTTGGCCACGCCGACCAGCGCGTTCATGTTGGCGCCGTCGGTGTACACCTGGCCGCCGTGCTGGTGGACGATCCCGCAGATCTCGACCACGTCCTCCTCGAACACGCCGTGGGTGGACGGGTAGGTCATCATGATCGCGGCCAGGTTCGCCGAATGCTTCGCGGCGGCGCGGCGGATGTCCTCGACGTCGACGTTGCCGTTGGCGTCGCACTTGGTGACCACGACCTTCATCCCGCACATCTGCGCCGAGGCCGGGTTGGTGCCGTGCGCCGACTCGGGGATCAGGCAGATGTCGCGGTGGCCTTCGCCGCGCGAGCGGTGATACGCGCGGATCGCCAGCAGGCCGGCGTACTCGCCCTGCGCGCCGGAATTGGGCTGCAGGCTGACCGCGTCGTACCCGGT
>CAZBDE010000008.1:0-31254 GCA_964490415.1 uncultured Pseudoxanthomonas sp.
GGGTATAGCAAGTGCGGGTGAGCCGGTAAGCGAGCCTGTGAGGTGGCAGAAGAGTTGTGCGGATACCCATAAGGCCCGATTCGGGCACCCATAAGATCCAATCCCGGGCACCCGTAGACACTACTAGAGCGCGAGTTCAAGAGGGCCCTTCGGGGCCCTTTTTTCTTGCTAGAAAGGATCAGGCAGGCGCCCGATCACGAGCGGTGGAATTGAATCGTAGAACCGGACCGGTTCGCTCATGGGAGGGGCGCACTGCTTCAGCGTCGTCGTAATCCAGGCTTGAACTTCATTTGCATGTGCCTTGAGCTCAGGGATAGCTGAGTTGAAGGACATCGGTGGCAACGTGCTGCCGCCCTATGACGAGGAGTTCCGCGAAGTCGCGATGGACACGGCGCAGGCCGCGGCCTACCGCGATCTGGCGGGTCGGCTGACCCAGGAGCTGAAGCAGGCCCTGGCGAAGCGCGACACGACGCTGCTCGGTGTAGTCCTCAACGTGCTGCTGGCCTGGCCGGACTGCTGCTTCCGGTCGGAAGCCGTGGTGCATCCGCGCACGCGCAACACCTTGGCGTTCGTTCCGGCTCAGTTCAACGAGCTGGAGGTGATGCCCAAGGAACGCGAGCTGATCGAGATCTGCAAGCAGGAGAAGGCAGAAGGGCGCAAGACCCTGGTCTATTCGGTCTACACCGGCACGCGCGACACCACGTCGCGTCTGAAGGTGCTGCTGGAGCAGGAAGGCTTCAAGGTGGCGGTACTGCGCGCGAGCGTGGATGCCTCCCGCCGCGAAGACTGGATCGCCGAGCAGTTGGACCGCGGCGTCGACGTGCTCATCACCAATCCCGAGCTGGTGAAAACCGGCCTGGACTTGCTGGAGTTCCCGACCATCGTGTTCCTCCAGTCCGGCTACAACGTGTATTCGTTGCAGCAGGCCGCCCGGCGCTCATGGCGCATCGGCCAGAAGCAGCCGGTGCGCGTGATCTACCTCGGCTACGCCAACTCCTCGCAGATGACCTGCCTGGGGTTGATGGCCCGGAAGATCATGGTGTCGCAGAGCACGTCGGGCGACGTGCCCGAGTCCGGACTCGATGTCCTGAACCAGGACGGCGACTCGGTGGAGGTGGCACTGGCACGGCAGTTGGTGCATTGAGCGTTGCTGAACTTGGCGGCCCCTTCGGGGGCCGCTTCCTTTTTACAGCAAAGCCCTCGGGCAGCACACAGCGCGGTGACCGCCGTGACGTATGTCATTGCTGCCCTGAAAATTCTGCACTATTCTGTCATAGTTTTACCTAGACTGGCCATCACCATGCCTACAAGTACCAGCGAGGGCGAGATCCTCACCCTCAAGCAGGTCGCAGAGTTCCTGAAGGTCACGGAGCGGACGATCTACAGGCTGGCCGCGGCCAAGAAGATCCCCGCGTTCAAGGTTGGTGGGACATGGCGGTTCTCCAAGGCGGAGATCACTGAATGGATTCAGCAGCAGTCGAAGGGCGGAAAAGCAGACAAGACGTAACCACAGGAGGGCTTGATGACTCAGCAGACCGAAAGCAATGAGCAGATGGAGCAGTCGCTGATCGACATCGCTGTCGAGAGTTGGCGCTTCTCGCGTCTGTTCGGAAAGGTCGTCAGCAAGCTCGATGCGGGCGAGTCGGGCCGCTATGCCAACCAGCTCCGCTACTTCCAGAAGAAGGTCGAGGAAAGCCTCGAGTCGAACGGCCTGAAGCTGGTCAACGTCGAGGGGCAACCTTTCGACCCAGGCATGGCGGCTTCCGCCTTGAACGTGGGCGACTTCGGCCCTGACGACGTGCTCCTCGTCGATCAGATGGTGGAACCGATCATCATGGGGCCGAACGGCCTGCGCAAACAAGGCACGGTAATGCTGAGGAAGGTGGGGGCATGAAATACGTCGGAATCGATCTCGGCACGACCAACAGTGCCATCTCCTCTTTCGACGGAGAAAAGATTCAGCTCTTCAAGAGTCCGGAGCAGCACGACGTCACTCCATCCGCCATCTTCATCGACCGGCGCGGAAACAAATACGTCGGCTCGCGCGCATACAACAACGCCGCGCGCAATCCCGACAACGCTGCTGTGCTGTTCAAGCGCCTCATGGGCACGAGCACGCCAGTGAAGCTGCCCGCAGTCAACCTCACCATGACGCCGGAGGAGTGCTCCGCCGAGGTGCTGCGTACCCTGTTCGGCTACTTGCCTGAAGAAATCCGTGGCGACGGCGACACCGGCACCGTCATCACGGTTCCAGCTGCGTTTAACCAGATGCAGAAGGACTCGACGATGTCCGCCGCCGATGCAGCGGGCCTCGGGCGCGTCGCCTTGATGCAGGAGCCGGTCGCTGCCGTGATGAGTGTGATGCGGCAGCGGAAGAACGACGGTGTGTTTGTCGTCTATGACCTCGGTGGCGGCACGCTCGACATTGCCATCGCAGAAAGCATCGCGGGTCGGGTGAACCTGCTCGCTCACGGCGGCATTGCCATGTGCGGCGGGCGCGACTTCGACCGCATCCTGTTCGACAATGTCGTCAAGCCGTGGCTACTGGAGAACTTCGATCTTCCTGAAGACCTGGCCGCCAACCCGCAGTTCAAATCCCTGCTGCGCATGGCTACGTGGGCTGCCGAGAAGGCCAAGATCGAGTTGTCGCAGAAGGAAGACGCCGTCGTCAGCCTTCCTGAAACTGAGCTGGGCGTCCGCGATCAGGCTGGCGAGGAGATCTACATCGACATCGCCATTGATCGCAAACGCTACGACGCGCTGATCGCGCCGAAGGTGGAAGAGTCCATCCAGTCCGCCCGTGAAACGCTCGAAAAGGCCGGATTGAGTCCGCACGATGTCGAGCGCGTTGTGTTTGTCGGTGGCCCGACCCACTACAAGCCGCTGCGCGACAAGGTTGCCTTCGAGCTTGGCATCGCGCCCTCCACCGACGTGAACCCGATGACGGCGGTTGCCGAAGGAGCAGCGGTGTTCGCCGAGTCCATCGATTGGGCCTCGCAGAGCCGTGGGCGCAAGAGCGCCCGTGGCGCGCTCAGTGCCGGGGGCGGGATCGATCTCTCATTCAACTACATCGCGCGCACGCCGGAACCGAGAGCCAAGATCGTCGCCAAGTTCGGCGGCCGCGCGCCCGCGGGCATCGAGTTTCAGATCGACAGCCTGGACACCGGTTGGTCGTCCGGCCGCGTTGCGCTGAAGGATGGTGCAAGTGTCGAACTCAGCCTGACCAAGCCCGGCGACAACATCTTCAAGGTGTTCGTGTTCGACTCGAACGGCGCGCCCGTCGCCTTGCGCGAGGACAAGATCGTCATCGCCCGCACTGCCGCCAGCATAGACGCGATTCCGGCATCGCACTCCATCGGCGTCGAGGCCCGCGACAAGGTTGGTGGCCGCTTGGTGCTGGACTACCTCGTGCGCGAAGGCGACCAGCTCCCCAAGAAGGGCAAAAAGACCTTCAAGGCGGGCGAGTCCCTCAAATCCGGAAGCGCCGGTTCGATCAAGTTCAAGCTGTGGGAAGGTGAAGTATCCGATCCCATCAATGACAACCGCTTCATCGGCATGTTCGAGATCAGGGGTTCGGACTTCGACGACGGCGTCATCGCCGCTGGCGCGGAGCTGGTCTGTGAGTATGAAGTGCTCGACTCCGGCAACATTCAGTTGGAAGTCTCGGTGCCGTCCATTAGCGGATCGTTCAAGAGCGGGCGCAACTACTACTCCAGCCAGGAAGGCAAGATCGACTACTCCAATCAGGCCAAGAACATTCAGGAGCAGTCGGAGCACACATTGGAGCGTCTCGAAGAGATGGCTTCCAAGGTGGACGACCCGCGATTGGAGCAAGCCCGCGAGAAATTGGAACAGGCAGGCACCATCAAGTCGGACGAGGCCGATCCGGAAACAGCCAAGCAGGCGATGGACAACGTGCAGGAGGCCAAGCGCCTGCTGGCGCTGACTCGCAAGGAGCACTTGAAGGACATCCGCCAACTCGAACTGGACAGAGCGGTCGATTTCTTCGAGAAGACCGTGCGCCAGCATGCCCGTCCCACTGAGGCTACGTCGTTCGACAACTTGGTGAAAACGGCGCAGCGCGCGATTGAAAACAACAGCAGCGACTTCGAGTCGCATTTGGACGATCTGCGCGGACGCAACTTCATGATCCTGTGGAGGCAGGACTGGTTCGTGATCGAACGCTTCAAGTGGCTGGCGCAGGACGTCTACCTCTTCCCCGATGCCAGAGAGCACGCGCAGCTGGTGGCGATTGGGGTCGAGGCGTTGAAGGCCAACGACATCGACAAGTTGCGCGCAGTGGTCGTCAACCTCGACTCGATTCGAATCGGCTCTGTGGGCGACGACGACATGATGGCCGGTGCCAATATCGTGCGGAGTTAATTCTCATGGCCCTCGACGCGTGGCTTCCCATCGGATTCAAGCTGCCTGACGGCGCGAAAGTTCGCGCTGCGCTGTTCGAGGGCACGGATTGGCAGATTTACGAAACGGTGGGTGGCGGGCGTGCGCTGGTCGTGTTGGACACGCTGGCGCAGCAATGGCTGGACGCAGGACTGATTGAGGACGGGACGTTCAGTGCCTCTCAGTTCGGCGACCGACAGCTTCGTTCGATCTCGTGTGGGCCGAGTCAGACGCTTTGCCCGGTCAGCGAGGCGAAGTCTCCCGACAACAAGGCGGAGGCGCTTTCCTTCGCTTTGGCGCTGAAGGCGACGCGCGACATCGATGCGGACTCCCCGCTACAAGACGCCCTCTACATCGAGAAGATCACCCGGCTGCTGCCCACCTACAGCATCAGTTCCAGAACCGGCGATGACGTCGTGCTCGGCTATTGGCTGACGGGAGGTGCCAGCATTCCGGTTACCTCTTTCCGCCGCTTGCGCCAGACCATGAGCTGGCTCGGAGCGAGCCACTTGAAAGATGTCGTGCAGGCAGCGGGCTTCGAGGTCAGCGAGGTCATTCCGCTCGCACGCAAGCCGGAAAAGCCGTCCGAGAAGACCGAGGCAGTACCCGCCGAAGAAGAGATCGAAGCAAAACGCACCGCGCCAGAGCCGAACAAGGTGTTCGAGCTGGCCGGGCGTCCCGAACTGGCGACCTTCTTCAACGAGCACATCGTCGACATCATCCTGCACCGCGACCGCTACAAGGCGCTGGGCATCGAATTCCCGTCGGCGGTGATCCTGCACGGCCCGCCGGGCTGCGGCAAGACCTTCGCGGTCGACCGGCTGGTGGATTTTCTCGGCTGGCCGAGTTTTCAGATCGACGCCTCCAGCGTGGCCAGTCCCTACATCCACGAGACCAGCAAGAAGGTCGCGCAGGTGTTCGACAAGGCGATGGAAAACTCGCCATCCGTTCTCGTGATCGACGAGATGGAAGCATTCCTTGCCGACCGCGAGATGGGGTCGGGCCATCACCGCGTCGAGGAAGTGGCGGAGTTCCTGCGCCGCATTCCGGAGGCGGTGAAGAACGATGTGCTGATCATCGCCATGACGAACCGCATCGAGATGATCGATCCGGCCATTCAGCGCCGGGGACGGTTTGATCACGTCATCAAGGTGGACTTCGCCAGCGAAGTCGAAGTGCAGGCGCTGCTGGACAAGCTGTTGACCTCCTTGCCGAAGGAAACGGACGTGGATTCCAAGCCGCTGGCGAAGGAGCTGGCGGGCAGACCGCTGTCCGACGTTTCGTTCGTGGTGCGCGAAGGAGCGAGACTGGCGGCGCGCTCCGGCAAGGATCGGCTGGATCAGGCCAGCCTGTTGGCCGCACTGCATTCGTCACCGGCGCGGGAACGTGAGGGCGGGGAAACCAAACGGCGCATCGGATTCATTTAAGGGGAGGCAGTTGTGGCGGGAGAAGAAGAACAGAAGAAGGGGGAAGGCAAAGGCTTCGCTGGTCTTTCATCGCTCGTGTCCGATGTGGACACGACGCCGCCCCCTGCCGCCAAGAAAGAGCCTCCTGCCGCTGCGCCGAGCGCCGGGCGTCCTGCTTCGCAGCCTGCTCAAACGCAACCACAGCCGAGTCAGCGTCAAACGTATCAGGAGCCTGCGCAGCCGTCCTCTGGCTCATCCGGCGGCAAGTGGGTGTTGGGCATCGCCGCCGTCATCGGCGTGCTCTGGCTGATCGGCCAGTCCAACAAGACCACGACGTCTCCGGCTCCCGCTTACTCCCCGCCTGCGCAGAGCACTGCGCCGAGCTATTCGCCATCAGTGCAACCGCAAGCGCCGTCGCGCCCGCAGGAATCAAAGCCCCCTGTCGGGCAAGACCTCGTCTTCTCGACGGCGCAGATTCGATATTGCCTGGCTGAAGACATCCGCATGGACGGCGCGAAGTCTGCGGTTGACAACTACATCGACTCCGATGTGGACCGGTTCAACGCGATGGTGGCCGACTACAACAGCCGCTGCGGGAGTTTCCGCTATCGCAGTGGCGCGTTGGAGAGTGCGCGGCGGGACATTGAGCCGTACCGAAGCCAGCTTCAGTCCGAAGGCAGGAGCAGATTTGCTCGCAGCCCCTCCACTGGCTCGTTATCCGCCCCAGCGCCTACGCGTCCTGCCCCAGATGCGACGGTGCAAGCGATCCAGCGAAAGCTCAACGAACTCGGTTACGAAGCTGGTACCGCTGACGGCTTGATGGGAAGGGGTACTCGTTCGGCAATCATCGCCTTCCAGCAGGACAGAGGCTTGGCCGCTACTGGCGTGGCGGATCAAGCGTTGCTGCTCCAGCTACAGCGTGCTCCCGCCCTCACGTCAACTCCATCGGTAGATAGCCGTCCCGCCAGCACTTCAGTTCAGTTGTCATCCGCAGAATCGGCTTCGTTAGAGGCGGCGTGCTCAACTGACAAGTACGTCAATGGCCCTGCCGCGTATCGTGCGTGTGTGGAGCGCCAAAAGGCAGCTTTGGCGGCAGGTGTGCGGAGGCCCAACCTCAATGCTTTGTCTTCCGCCGAGCAGCAGTCCATTGAGGCCGCTTGTTCGACGGACAAGTATGTCAATGGGCCAGCGGCATACAACCAATGCCTATCGCGCCAACTGGCAGCCATGTCAGGACAAGGAAGCAGGAGACCTGATCTTTCCCGACTCTCCACTTCTGAGCGGCAATCTATCGAAGCCGCGTGCTCGACTGACAAGTATGTAAATGGCCCCGCTGCATATAACAGATGCCTCAATACTCAACTTGCCGCGCTAGATCAACAAGGAGGCGGGCCGGACTTGTCCCGGCTTTCGACGGCAGATAGAAGGTCGATCGAGTCTGCCTGTTCAACGGACAAATATGTCAATGGGCCAGCGGCATACAACAGATGCCTGTCTCAGCAGTTGGCAAGGCTACGGTGAGTGAGCGAGCAAAGATATGGGCATGGCAATCTGCTTCAAATGCGGCTCCGCGAAGTCCGGCGCACTGGTTGCCTGCCGGAGCTGTAATGCTGCTCCGCGCGCGAACAGCGAGTACGCCGTTTCGCTCGCCCTGTCCGATCACCTGTCGTCCAAAGATCAAATTGCGCAGTACAGCCACGAGTTGCGCAACGGCAAGAAGTTGTCCGTGCCGCGCGAAGCAATCGTGCAGGCGCTTGATGCGCTGAAAGACCCGCAGCTTCTGGCGATGCTCGGTGCTCAACCGGCAGCCCCTGCTCCGGCACCCGCGGCACCTGCGGCGACACGGCAGCCTCCGCCTATTCCTCCGGCAGCCCCGCAGCAGGTTGTTCCGCCGGCACCGCCCACCAAGCCGGAACCCCGCCTCACCACGACCGCGCTGCATCAATCGGCATTCGCGGTCCTGGGGGCAACGGCCCGCGACGACCGCAGGCGCATCGTTGAGTTGGCGGAAGAGAAGTCCCTGGAACTGGATCACGACATTTGCCAGAAGGCCCGTTCCGACCTGACCAATCCCCGCACCCGCTTGAGCGCTGAGATCGCTTGGCTTCCCGGCGTCTCTCCGCGCAAAGCGACCCAGTTGGTCGAGAGCCTGCTCAACAACCCGATGGCGGTGCGGGAAGAAACGGGCCTGCCCACGCTCGCCCATCTGAATCTGCTGGCTGCCGCGTTCGAAGCCGTGGATGGCGATCACGATGCAGACGACTTTGCCGGCTTCATTCAGGAGATCGCCTACCTCGCCGAAGATCTGAACCCCGAGGAGGTTCTGCGGGACATCAATGAGGATCGCGCCGTTTCCCATTTTCCTGAGGTGCGAGCGCTCGATCAGATCGAAACCGAACTGGCGGAGCGCAAGCGGTATTACCGTGGAGCCATCAAGGATGCGCTCGACAGGCTGCCGCCGATGACGCTCATTCAAGTGATGACCGAGACGGTGGATGGAGTGACGTCGGGTGGTGAGGATCACGCACCTGGGCTGGTCGACGATCTCGTTGACAGCTACGAGGTGGAAACCCACGGCATCCTGCAAAAGGAAGCCGAGAACGTCCACAAGCTCATCAAGGCGGCCAGAGACCATGCCGGTTCCGGTGAGGCCGCCGTCAAGCCCTACGTGGATAAGCTCGATGCGGTTGCGCGCAATTGGGACAAGATCGCGCAGCCCATTCAACTGAGTGCGAAGGCGCGCGGCATCGACCACGAAGCGAGCCGCGACTTGGCCTACGAGATTCGCGGCCTTGCCATCGACCTCTTCAACAAGCACGACATGCTCGCCCAGTCGCAGCGACTGACCGGGTTGATTCAGGAGCTTTTCTCTGAAGTGCCGGAAATCTCGGATCGAGCCGAGGAAGACGCGGACGCGCTCGCGGACATCTTCCAGCAGCGCAAGCAGGCAGCAGCGCGTCATGGCGAGTGGGAGCGCGAAATCACCTACCGTGCCGAGATTGGCGTGATGTTCAAGGACACCTTGAGCATCTCGCCCCACGGCGTCTCGTGGAAAGGCCAGAACTTCCCGCTGGATTCGATCACCCGCGTTCGTTGGGGTGGCGTCAGCCATTCCGTCAACGGCATCCCCACGGGGACGACCTACACGATTGCATTCGGCAACCGGAACTCCGAAGCGGTCGTGGAACTGAAGAAGCAGGACATCTACACCACGTTCCTCGACAAGCTCTGGCGGGCAGTCTGCGTGCGCCTGCTCACCGAGATGCTAGAAGCCCTGAAGGATGGGCGCGACTTGCACTTCGGCGATGCGCTCCTGCACGACGATGGCATCACGCTTGTGAAGCGCAAGTTCCTCGGCTCGAACGAGAGGGTGCGCTATTCATGGGGGCAAGTCCATGTATGGAGCGCAGATGGCTCGTTCTGCATCGGGGCCAAGGACGACAAGAAGGTCAATGCCGGTATTTCCTACATCCACGGGGCGAACACCCACATTCTGGAGCAAGCAATTCGCATGGCCTTCAAGAAGCCGGGAATGCGCCGTTTGAGCGATTTGTTGCAGTGATTTAGTCCAAGAATTCAGCGGAGCAGCGATATGGGATTTCTTTCCAACCTATTCGGAGGCAACAAGGAGGACAAGGCGCTGCGCGAGGCGTTGGCCCACATCCACCGCATCCTCGATGACGAGGCGTTTCAACTGGAACTCGTGCATCCGGCAATGAAGGCGATGCTGGAGTCCGCTCCGGCCTACGACAGAGACCCGAACGGCACCGGCCCGTTCGGCTTCACCGAAACCAATCCCATCCCCGTCAACGGGCCAATCGGCCAACTGGCGTATCTGTCCAGACTCGAAACCCAGTCCGGACAGCGCATCCTCTTCCACCGCCTCGGAGCCATCGGCACGGTGGACGTGTTCGAGGCCGTGTCGTTCAACGGAGCCGAGTGGTTCATCCTGTTCGTCGACCTCTACCATCCCCGGCGCTCGCGCCTCACCCCGGACGGCTTCCGGTTCACGAAGGAAGTCGCCCAGTTCTCCGGCTTCCACAAGTTTTGCGAGAACTTCCCTTACGACTTCATCGAGAAGAAGGCGTCCGAGCGCGAGTCGGGCCTGAGCATGGCGTACATCGCCATCAGCAAGGTGTCGGATCAAATCCAGAACCGTGTCTTCAACAGGCCGTTGGCCCACAAGGCCAAGCTCGACCTCGTGAAGAGCCGCTTGTCGAGCGTCCAATCCCAATAGGTGATGCCGATGAAGAAGTCACTTCTGGCGACGCTCGCCACATTGATGAGCCTTCAGGCAGCGCCTGCTCTGGCCGAGAACTACGAGGTCAACCTGACCCGCAAGGGCAGCAACGTCTACAAGATCGATGGCAAGGACATCTTCATCCAGACGCGCTACTGCTACGTCTACGCCTACTCCGAGGAGGCCATCCTCAAGACGTCAGGCTATGGCGGCGAGGTCATCTTCTTCGACAGCAAGGACAAGTGCGATGTAAAGGCGGTCTTTGGCCTGTCGAAGCAGGAGCCAGGGAAATACGTGGTGACGGTCAGTCACGAGGACGATGACTGGTATGAGGTATTCGGGACGAACTCGTACATCAAGACATCGAGTTGCCTGTCCCTCGCGCTCGGCGAGGAGGCATACCTGACGATTTCGCCTTCCGGTTTCGGAAGGCTGCGGTTTGAGGATGGCGACGACTGCATGGTCGAAGGCGTCTACACCAAGCTGCGGCTATGAGATGGAGATGAGGAGCCGTGGCTGCTGCTGACGACAAACAAAAAGGAAACGCCACGGGCTTCTCGGGCCTCTCGACACTCGTCTCGGATGTAGAAGAGGATCGTCCTGCCAGCAAACCTGTTCCGGAAGTCGCCCCGCCGCCGAGCGCCCCACCACCTCCAGAGCCTCCTCCCGTGCGGGCCGAGGCAAGCCCGGCTGCTTCCGCCACGCCTCAGCCGCCAACGGGAAAGGGCGACACTTCTTCCGATGTGACCACCGGCAAGTGGATGGTCGGCATCGGGTTGGGAATCGGGCTTCTGCTCATCATCTTCGTCAACGCGACCAAGAACGAGTCCACCCCTTCGACGATGGCTCCGGTTGCGCAAGCACCCACCACGGCTGTCGCCGCCTATCCACCGCCGACTGCTGTGCCAGTCACACCGAGACAGCAGCCTGCTCCGGAGGCATTCAGCCACCGGAACGCAGCCACGGAATCCGTGAACGTGCTCGGCCAGCAGATCGTGTTCTCAAATCCGAGTGGCTACTGCACGCCAGGAAAATCGGCGCGCGAAGTGGATCTGATGGACTTGGCACGACGCTCCCTCGGAGAAGGTTCCCGCCTCGTGCATGCGGCAGTCCGCTGTACCGAGCTGGAGGACTACCGCGAGGGCCGGAGGGAAATGCTGGATCACTGGCTGCAGATCCAGCTCATCGGCCCGAAGGGGAATTTCCAGCGAATCGAAATGCCACGAGAGGCATTCCTTTCCAGTCTTTCCAAGTCGAGTCCGCGGGTGAACGCAGCCGAACTCAATCGACGGTTGAAAGCGTCGTTCGAGAACAGCGACATCAGCCTGTCTGATATGAAGTTTGAGCCGATTGGGCGGGACGGGAACGCGGTCTATTTTTCCATGCGGATGAACATGAGCGTTGGGGAAACCAGCCGACCGGTCACGGGGATCAGCGGGATCACGCTCCTGAACTCCCTCCCGCTCTCGATCAATGTTTACGAAGGTACCGGCTCGCCGCAGAGCCGTGGTCAGTTGCAAGCTGTCCAGCAGGAGCTGCTGAACAGCCTCCTCACCGAGAACTGATGATGAACAAAGTAAGAACAATATTCTCCGCCCTGTGCTTCTGCTTGTTGGCTTCGGTCGCCTTGTCGGTTGCCGCGCAGTCGGCCGGTTACACCAAGCTCAACGTCAAAGGCCGAGTCCAGCTTGAGGTTCCGAGCGACTGGACGATCAGCGATGCGGAACAGCGCAGGCGCGTCAAGGAGTTTGCGGAGAAGGTCACCGGGGTTGCCACTGAGCATGTGGCATCGCTTTCGGCGCAGTCCTATCCAGCACCATCGCGGGTCTTTGTCCGGGTGTCGTTCATCCCGATGGAGCCGCCGCTTACTCAAGCGGATGTCCGGCAGGAGGTTCTGGCCAACAAGCAGCAGGTGCTCAAGGACTTGGCGGACGTGTGGCGCGAGGAGTCCCCAACGATGTGGGCGGGCATGGCGAAGTACGGCATGAAGGAAGTTGGACGCCCGAGCTTTGCCGTCGAACCAATTGGAGGCCAGACCGCCCTGATCATTCGCTACGGACGCACATCGTCGGCCAACTCGGCAGAGACGATGCGGGTGACTCAATACCATGTGCCGCTGGGCGCTGAGAAAGCCCTGATCACGCTTTCGTACATTGAGGGCGATCCGCAGGCAACGGCGGCGCACAACCGATTGAAGAGCAGCATCGTGATTCGATAAGAAGAACAGGAACAGCCAATGGCCTACGAAGACCCCAACGCCCCGTCGCCTGCCACCAGCGGCTACGCCCAACAATCAACCTCGCCCGTCGATCAAAGCAAGACCTTTCTTGGAGGGCAGCATCACCCGTGGCGGCGACTGTTTGCGCGCACGGTCGACATTTGCACCGCGGGCTTCGTGCTGTTCCTTCTTTTGATATTTGCTTTCGGCGCGACGATGCCCGAACAGGCAGCGGGCTTCGCAAAGGCAATCGAAAATCCCATTATCGCCAGTGTCGTGCTGTATCTGATCTGGCTGCCCGCCGAGGCTCTGCTTCTCTCGCTGTTCGGGACGACTCCGGCGAAGTGGCTGTTTGGCATCAGGGTCGCACATCCGGGCGGCGACCTGCTGAACTTTTCAGAGGCGCTGAACCGCTCATTTCTTGTCTTTATTCAGGGTGTCGGTCTGGGCATTCCGTTCGTCGCATTGTTCACGCAACTGTTTGCGTATCGGCGGCTCACGAAGACCGGCACGACCCTGTGGGATACATCCGCCAACGCAGTGGTGCTCCATAAAAAGTGGGGAGTGTTTCGCGCGCTTGTGTGTACCGCCGCCGTCTTCGCCGTGCTGATCCTGATCAGCGCATTGAACGCGGCAGGAAAGTGATAACCAACAGGGGAGGAACCCATGGCTTACGAAGACCCGAACGCGCCGTCGCAGCCGCAGACGCCCGCACCCGCAACGACACCAGTCGCTGCACCCGAAAAGAAGTCCGGCTCGTGGGACTGGCTGTGGCCGTCCATCGTGGCGGTGATCATCGTCAAGCTGTTCGGTCTCGTCGGTGGACTGGTCACCTTTGGCTGCTACTACTGGCTCAAGCCGAAGCTGGGAACATGGGGAGCTGTCGCTGTTTCAGGCGTCATTGGCGTCGTTGTCGCCATTGGCCTCCTGGCGATGATTCGATGACCCCTGTCTTCCGTCCATGTGAGAAAGAGCGTTGCCCTGCCTCCCACCGAGCTGCCAGCCCCGGCAGCACTTTCCAGCCTCTATAGATCCATCGTCGCAGTTCCGACCCAGCAGCGAGCCAGTCACGCTGGCTGATTGATATGTGCCCCTCCCTTGGGAAATGGGGTGCCGCGCGTTTCGGATTTTCGGCATCCCGCGCAGCACGTTTCTGCAAAGGTGAAGGCATCCCGTCACAGTGGGGTGCCACATGCTGCCGTCTCTGCCTCGTTTCCTCTGCATCTTCGCCGTGCTCAGCGGCCTACTGCCCGGTTGCACGACGACACCGGCCACCCCTGATCAGTTAGAAGCGCCACCCGACGAGATAGCTTCGGTGGTGGACCAGGGGCTGGTTCCGGTGGCCCGCTACGGCCGCTACACCCTGGTCGAGCTGGTACCGGAACCTGCGCAGCGTGATCTCTTGCAGCAGGCGGTGGAAGTCTCGATTCCGCCCATGCTCAATGCCAGCGTGGGCGATGCCATGCGCCACGTGTTGCTGCGCTCCGGCTATCGGCTCTGCGATGCGGCCGAGGCCGCCACCCTCTACGCGCTGCCGCTGCCTGTCGCACACCTGCGCCTGGGCCCGCTGATGCTGCGCGATGCATTGCTGACCCTTGCCGGCCCCGCCTGGGAGCTGTCGGTCGATGACTTGACCCGCCAGGTCTGCTTCAGCCGGCACGGTACTCCCACCTTCCTTTCCGCCAACCCGCCCGGCACCGCCACGCCCGTGCCGGACGCCGACCGGCCCGAGGAGATGCAGCCATGACCTTTCCCCAGGCGCCATCCGAGCGCAATTCCCGCACGCGCTGGCTCAAGATCGCCGCGGCCTTCTGGCTGCTGCTCATCAGTGCCGTGGCACTCATCAACAGCGTCGGCCTGTCTCGGCTCGCCGAACAGACCCAGAGCAGCGCACAGGATGCGCAGGTCAAGGCGCTGGGCCTGCGCGTGGCCGATCTCGAACACCAGGCCAATGCGGACAAGCGCCGGCCGGTGCCGATCAGCCAGGCCGAATTCGCCAACGCGCGGCAGGCGCTGGACGAACGGATGACGCGCCTCGAAGAGGCCGATGAGGCGAGGGCCTTGGCCGTCGACCTGCAGACGCTGCTGGCGCGCGTGAACGCAATCGAAACCCGCCTGGAGAAAACCCGGCAGGTGGCATCCGCCGCTCGCCCGCGCACTCCGGTTGCGACGAAGCCCAAGGTGCCGGAGCCGCCGTTCCGGGTGCTCGGCGTGGAGCTGCGGGGAGGCGAGCGCTTTCTGTCGATCACCTCCACCGCCGCGGCCTCGCTCGCGGGCGCCCGGCTGCTGCGCGAGGGCGACGCCGAGGGCGGCTGGCAACTGCAGTCCATCGAGGCGCAGGCGGGCGTGTTCCAGGTGAACGGCCAGACGCAGCGCGTTGCGGTGCCGTAGGAGGTCGCCATGAACCTGCGGCCGTTGCTCGCTGCCGTCGTCCTGTTCGCCACTTTCGGCGCATCCGCCCAACCGGCCCCGGTGACGAACTCGCGCATGGTGCCCGCTCAAGTGCAGCCGGGCGCTGATGCCGCGCTCGACGAGAGGCAGGCGCGGGAGTGGGGGCTTCGCTCCGAGGAGTGGGCGCGTTACCGGCAACTGATGCAGGGGCCGCTCGGGGTCTATTCGCCCCAGCTCGATCCGCTCACGACGCTGGGCATCGAGGCCCGCAGCGAGGAGGAGCGCAGGCGCTACGCCGAGCTGCAGGTGCAGGCCGAGGCCCGGCGCGTCGGCAAGACGCTGGCCTACCAGCGGGCCTACGACGCGGCGTGGCAGCGCCTGTTTCCCGGCCAGCCGCGCGTGAGCCTGCCCGGCGCCAAGGCGCAGGGTGCCGGCAACACCGGCTCCGGGCGCCTGGCGGTCTTCGTCAAGGCCGACTGCGCACAGTGCGCGCAGCGCGTGCAGCAGTTGCAGGCGGCCGGCACAGCCTTCGATCTCTACATGGTCGGCAGCCGTCAGGACGACGCGCGCATCCGGCAGTGGGCCACCCAGGCGGGCATCGACCCGGCCAGGGTGCGCGCCCGCACCATCACGCTCAACCACGATGCGGGGCGCTGGCTGTCGCTCGGCCTGCCCGGCGATCTGCCGGCCGTGGTGCGCGAGGTGAACGGCCAATGGCAGCGGCAATAGGTGCTCCGGGCCGGGAGCGTCGGCCATCCCGCGTCGCCATCCGCTGCGCCGGCGCCGTGCTGCTGCTCACCAGCGGCGGCTGGGCGTTGGCCGCCCTGGCGCGGGAAGTGCCGCCGCCGGCCTATCAACTGGCGGCGCACCGTGCAGACGTGCCGGCGGCGGTGCTGTACGCGGTGGCCTTGCAGGAGAGCGGCGCCATGCTGCGCGGGCGCCTGATCCCCTGGCCGTGGACGCTCAACGTCGCCGGCACGCCGCAGCGCTACGCCACCCGCGCCGAGGCCTGCGCGGGGCTGCGCCGGGCACTCGCCCGCACGCCGGCCAATCGCATCGACGCCGGCCTCGGCCAGGTCAATCTCGGCTACCACACGCATCGCTACACGCAGCCCTGCGAGCTGCTGGACCCGTACCGCAACCTCGCCATCGCTGCGGAAATCCTGCGCGAACAGCACACGCCGGGCGAGGACTGGCTGCTTGCCATCGGCCGCTACCACCGGCCCGCCGGCGGGGCACCCGCGGCGCGCTACCGGCGCAGTGTGCATCGGCACCTGACCCGCGTGCTCGACCCCGACGTTCCCGTTCCAACCCTCCAGGCCACCACGCCATGAACCACATCGTTCTCATCGCCGCCATCGGACTGCTGTCCACGACCACCGTCTTCGCCCAGACCGCCTCCGCGCCGTTGATCGTCGTCGAAGACCGCGGCGGCGACTCCGCGCTGCCGTACTACCGGTCGCTGAATCCTCAGTCGGATCAGGCCACACCGCCGGCACCGATGCCGGCCCCTCGCGCGGGCAACGCGGCCGACGCCGAAGCCGCCATGCTGCCGGTGCGCTCGACGCAACTGTCGCCGGGCGAGGTGCAGCGCCGCGTCATCCGGGCGCCGGGCCTGACGGCGCTGTTCCTGATCGGCGACGACGAGCGTTCGCGCGCCTGGCTGCGGCAGCGGCAGGCCGCGCTGCGAGAGCTGCAGGCCGTGGGCCTGGTGGTCAACGTGGAGTCGATGGCCGCGCTGACGGCGCTGCGTAGGCTGGCTCCCGGCCTGACCCTCTCGCCGGCCTCCGGCGACGACCTGGCCCAGCGCCTGGGCCTGCGCCACTACCCGGTGCTCATCACGTCCACCGGCGTCGAGCAGTAGGTGCGCAAATGGCCCAACCGCATGCGGTCGAGGTTCTGCTGCGGCCAGCGGTGGAGCTTCATACCGTGGCGGTCTGCACCGGCGCCGCGATTCTGTGCCTGGTGGCACCGTGGTCGCTCGCGCTGAACCCGCTGCTCGGCCTGGGCTCGGCGCTGGCTTTCCTGACCTTCGGCGCGATTCGCCTGCGCGATGCCTGGGCGATCCTGCGCTATCGCCGCAACATCCGCCGCCTGCCGCGCTACGTGATGACCAGCCGCGACGTACCGGTGAGTCAGCAACGGCTGTTCGTCGGCCGGGGCTTTCGCTGGGAGCAGCGGCACACGCACCGGCTGATGCAGACCTACCGGCCGGAGTTCCGCCGCTATGTCGAGCCGACGGCGATCTACCGGGCCGCCCGGCGGCTGGAGGAGCGGCTTGAGTTCGCCCCGTTTCCCGTCTCGACGCTGGCGCGCGCGCTGGCCTGGGACAGCCCGCTCAACCCGGCGCGACCGCTGCCACCGGTCGGCGGAATGCCGCGCCTGCATGGCATCGCACTAGCTGAGCTTGGGTTGGAGGAATCGGACGTCGGCACGGCCGACGAAATCAAAAGATATAAGCAGGAGTACAAGCGCCTGTACGACGGCAGGGAAGTTACGTTGGATCGTCACCTCAAGCGCGGTGTGGGCTTTGGCGGTGAGTTCCAGTTTCGGCTTTACTTCTACTACGACGAAAATGCGGAGAAGGTGTTGGTCGGCCACATGCCCACCCACCTGACCAATCGCCTGACCCACAACGGCTGATCGCGTTATCTGGGCTCTACCGTGTTCGCAGGGACGGTGGAGGTAAAGATGTGAAGGCCTGATCCTTCTGCGTTGCATTCGAGGGTTGCGGCGTTCGATGTAGTCGAACACCTCGGCCTTGGCGTGAGCCAAGGAGACATAGCGCGGCGACCCAAGCGCTCGCGCTTAATTAGGCCGACGAAGCCCTCCATCGCTGCATTGTCCCCGCAGCGACCGACCGCACTCATGCTGCTGGTCAGGGGATAGTCTTTGAGGAACCGCTGGCGTTTCGCTCTGGTGAAATTCGTGCCTCGGTAGTTCTTCCGCCGCTCGTGAAATGGCTGTGCAACAGCGGTCGCATCCACCTGCAGTCTTACAGTTCGCAGCGCACGTCACATGCGGGTGACGCTTGCCGATCGGCGGCCGACCGTATTTGAGCGGGTTCTACGCCGTTTGCACAGACGCTTGGGTTAAGGGTCTAAAGGGTCGATCCTTGGCATCAAGCCTTCGCTGGAGGCACGACGGACTCCAGTATGATCGCTCAT
Organism: uncultured Pseudoxanthomonas sp.; assembly: GCA_964490415.1. Classification (GTDB taxonomy): domain Bacteria; phylum Pseudomonadota; class Gammaproteobacteria; order Xanthomonadales; family Xanthomonadaceae; genus Pseudoxanthomonas. The sequence continues at coordinate 17,824 of CAZBDE010000008.1, forward strand.
TCATTTTTCCACATTGCAGGGGGTGAGTGACCACGGCATTCCAAGACGCCTACACGAGCGCTCCTGATGCGCGCAGTAGTCTGGCGCTATCGCGATTCTCAGCGAAATGCAGAGGCGTGCTATTGCTTTTGTCTCTGGCATTCACGTCGGCGCCAGCGCTGATAAGCTGCTCCACTACCAGCGCAGACTTAGCGAGATGCAAGGGCGTTTGACCATTGCTGTCGCGGCGATTCGTGTCGGCCCCGCCTTCAATGAGCTCTTGTACGAGTCGCGCAATTATTAGTTGTTCGTCCGGATCTCGAAATCCACCGCGAGGGCCTAATGATGCAGCCGAATGAAGTGCAGTTCTGCCGTCGTTGTCGTTAGCATCAATCTGCGCGCCTGAAGCGAGAAGAAGTCTGGCCACGCCGGCATCTCGTGCAAACTGAAGTGGAGTCTTCCCGCTACGGTTTCGTGCCATCGTATCCGCACCACCAAGAATCAGCGCTTCCACCATCGGATAGTCATTGCGCTTATGGAGGGGCGTGCCACCGAAGAATCCAACTGCATTCGGGTCAGCGCCTGCCGCCAGGAGCGCGCGCATAACGTCAGCGTTCTTACTCTCATGAAGTGGGCGAAAATTGTGCCTCGTCGCCCTTGCATTTGGATCGGCGCCGACTTCAAGGAGCTGCTTTGTCATAGCGGCGTCGCTCGATGACAAATGCAGAGGCGTATAACCCTCTCCATCTGTGGCTAAATGGTCAGCGCCGTATGCAAGAAGTATTGGGGCTGTTTCGGAATTTGCATAGAAGAGGGGAGTGCGGCCAGATCTGCACCGCGCATTCGGATTGCACCCCGCGGAGAGCAGTTGGAGGACGATGTCTGGATGGCAGGCTAAGTGAAGGGCGCATTGACCGTCTTCGTCGCGTGAATTGGGCTCGGCGCCTGCGGCCAAGAGCTTTCGGATGACCTCCGGATTTCGGTTCAAGTGAAGTGGAGTTCTTCCCTTAGAATCGAAGAAGACATCGCTCGCGTTCGGATCGCAGCCCGCGCTCAAGAGGAGTTCGGCGACTTGGGCATCTGATACGTAGTGAAGCGGGCTATTGCTGCTCTTGTTATATGACGATGGGTCGATACCCGCAGCAATCAACTGAAGCGCGGTCTCGTGATTATTTTGGTAATGAAGGGCAGATCTTCCACCTGTATAGATCGCATGGGGATCCGCACCCGCCGCCAGAAGTGCTCGTGCGGCACCAGGGTCACTAGTAGTGTGCAGTGGCGATCGACGTAGGCCATCTAGGGCATTAGGATCAGCGCCAGCAGCAAGTAAGATTGAAGCTACATCAGCGCGCTTGGTAAGGTGAAGCGGCGTAATTCCGAGGCTATCTCTCGCCAGTGGATCGCCCCCAGATTTGAGCAGAAGCGCGGCAGCTTCGTGAGTGTCAGCTATGTGAAGCGGCGAGATGTTTGCAATTTCATTGTCCTGAAACTGACCGTTTAGAGCAAACTGGATTCCGAACAAGCTGTAAAGCTCGGAGTGCGGGAAGTATAGTTTCTTGCAACTTGCCTTCTCGTTCGGATCCGCGCCCTCCGTCAGTGCGACGACAAGCTCCTCTATAGGCTTCAAGCTAACTCCAGGAGTCTTCCACACACTGGCTGGCTGTGGCGTCAGCCGCCTTTTCTCTTTCAGTTGATTGAGTCTCTCGCGCAAAATTATATTTTTTGCTTCTTCGGTCAACCCTAGAAGCCCAAGGCGCTTTTCTCGCTCAATACCCATGTCTCTGGCCCTCAAGCACTACTGTTCGTGGCATGTCCATAGCGACCGGGAAAGGGTACGAGAAGATTTCGCTTCTGGCGACATCTAACCTGCGGGGGGATTACCGTCCGACGAGCAGGGCAAGGTGCAGGGCGCGGCGGCCACCGGTCCGTCGCCCGCCGGCTAGGCACGTATGCGGCGTCGCGCATGGCAGAGGGCGAGAACCGGGGTGTGGAGGAACCAGGGGTCGGAGTCGACTTTCCCGGGCAAGCATCCGATTCAGTTGCCTCGCCGTGATCAGCCGATCTTCAGCGAAGCGATGCGGTCCCCCTCGAGGACGAACGTGTAGGTCAGCCGCGCCGGCGATCCGGGGAAGTCGCCTTCCACCGTGGCCATCACTTCGACCGTCGAGTCCAGGCGCGTGACCGACAGCGGCCGCGCATGGAAGCCATAGCGGGTCCGCGTCGCCTGCAGCCACGCGCCGATGGCCTCCAGGCCGCGGTGTTCCTCGTGTTCGTCATGGACCAGGGCGTCGGCCGCGAGGCATGCCGGCAGCCGGCTTGCGTCGCCGCTGTTGCCGGTCGCGAAGAAGGTTTCGATGGCCTCGGGCAGCTGGATCTTCATGTCGGATGGCCGGGTATTTGCGATGCGGAAATTCTGGGGAGACACTTCCGCTTCCACAAGAACGCACCCCGAAGTAGGTAGCGCACCCATGGGTAAGGTCCACACGCCGGAATCGGCCGCGGCGGGCGTCGGCCAGGCGTTGCGCCTGATCGACGGTCGCTGGAAGCTCGTCATCCTCTTCCACCTGTTCGGTGGCCAGGTGCTGCGCTTCTCGGAACTGGAACGGTCGATCCCGGGCGTCTCGCAGAAGATGCTGGCCCAGCAGCTGCGCCAGCTCGAGGCCGACGGCCTGGTGCAGCGGCAGGTCCATCCGGAGGTGCCGCCGAAGGTGGAGTACCGTCTGACCGGTTGGGGCCAGTCGTTGTGTCCGGCGCTGGATGCGTTGCTGGGTTGGGTGGAGCGGAAGGAATAATGGGCAGGCGTGTAATTCCAGGAGACACCATGAATCCCGCCAGCGCGGATCCCGCCCTTGCGCCACTGTTGAAGTACGACGCGCGGATCGCCAGGCTCGGCGGCAGGATCCGCATCCTCTCCGGCCTGACCTGGCCCGTCGAAATGGAGGCGCGCTTCCTCGAGCGCTGGCGCGCCGGCAGTCCGGAATTGCCGGAACCGCCCACGCAGCCGGTCGACCACGCCGCGACGATCGAGGCGCTCGACGCCATCCTGCGTCGTCTCGATCGCGGCCACCCGGTCGGCGACTGGCTGTACAGAACCGCGTGGAGCTATCGCGTCGCCGCCACCATGCTCTCCAACGTGGGCAACCCCCGCTTCACGGAATGCTCGGTGCTGCTCTACGGCCGCCCCTCGACGCAGTACCGGTCGCAGGATGCGACGACCTTCCAGTCCGCCGGGCAGATGCTCGCGATCACCGACCAGTTGATCGACGCACGCTACGTGCCCACGGTGCCCTACGACATCCCGGCATCGGAATTCGCCGCGAGGCTCCGCGAGCGCATGGGCCGGTTCTTCACCGACGACGCGGTGGAGGTCGTGCTGGATCCGCAGCTTTCGTCCAAGGCCACGGCGGGCAGCAAGGTGATCCGCATCCGTGCCGATGCGATGTTCTCCGGGCTCGACCTGGACCAGCTGCTCGAGCACGAGGCATTCATCCACTCGGCGACGATGTTGAACGGCAAGCGCCAGCCCTGGCTGCGTTGCCTGGGCACCGGCGCCCCCCGCACGACGCGCACCCAGGAGGGGCTGGCCACGTTCGCCGAGATCATCACCGGCGCCATGGACATCAACCGCCTGCGCCGGCTCGCGCTGCGCGTCCTGCGCCTGCAGGAAGCGCTCGAGGGGGCCGATTTCATCGAGGTGTTCCGCGCGTTCCTCGACGCCGGGCAATCGGAGGTGGAAAGCTACCGCAGTGCGGCGCGCATCTTCCGCGGCGGCGACGTGCGCGGCGGTGTCTGCTTCACCAAGGATGGCGCCTACCTCGAAGGGCTCCTGCTGGTGACCGCCTTCGTCAAGCGCGCGCTGCACGAGAACCGCGGCGACACCCTGCGCCTGCTTTTCTGCGGGCGCGTGGCCCTGGGCGACCTGGTGGCGCTGGCGGCGCTCCGCGACAGCGGCCTCATCGCTGGTCCCCACTACGTGCCGCCCTGGGCGCGCCATCCGGAACGCGTGCTGGCGACGCTGGCCTTCTCCACCGCAGCGCAGGCGCTGCGCCTGGACGCCTTCGACCTGCAGCGGTTCTCGGAGCACGAGGACGAAGTGATGGCGGCGGCGTCCACCGGAAACCGGGGTCAGAGTGCACTTTCTGAGACAGGCCATCAGCGATAGATTTTTCTGGAAGTACACTCTGACCCCTGTTTCCCCTGTTTCCCGGGAGGGAACATGCGTGCAGTCATGGTCTGCCTGCTGGCACTGGGAACCGCTCTGTCGTCCGTCGCGTGGGCGCAGGGCAGCGCCAAGGCCGACGGCCCGGCGCAGGTGCGCATCGTGCAGGACGCCGACGGCTACCGCATGACGGTCGATGGCCAGCCCTACTACGTGCGCGGCGCCGGTTCGGCCAGCGGCGACCTGGAGCAGCTGGCCGCACGCGGCGGCAATTCGTTCCGAACCTGGAGCACGGGTACCGATGCGGGCGCCGTACGCGCCATGCTCGACCGCGCGCAGCGCAACGGCCTGACGGTGGCGATGGGCCTGGCGGTGGGCAAGGAACGCCACGGCTTCGACTACGACGACCCGAAGGCCGTGGCCGCGCAACTGGCCGCGCTGCGCGAGGAGGTACGCCTGTACAAGGACCACCCGGCGGTGCTGATGTGGCTGGTCGGCAACGAACTGAACCTGGAATACAGCAACCCGAAGGTCTGGGATGCGGTCGGCCGGATCGCCGACATGATCCACGAGGAAGATCCGAACCACCCGGTGATGACGCCGCTGGCCGGCTTCGACCGCGAACTGATCGACCGGATCAAGGCGCGGGCGCCGTCGCTGGACCTGATCGGCGTCCAGCTCTACGGCGACATCGGCGAACTGCCGGCCAAGCTGCGCGCCGCCGACTGGACCGGGCCGTACATCGTCACCGAATGGGGCCCGACCGGGCACTGGGAAAGCCCGCTCACCTCCTGGGGCGCGCCGGTGGAGGACGACGCCTCGCGCAAGGCCGAACTGTTCCGGCAGCGCTACCGCGGCACCATCGCCGCCGACACCCGCCAGGGCCTGGGCTCGTACGTGTTCCTGTGGGGCAACAAGCAGGAGCGCACGCCGACCTGGTACGGCCTGTTCCTGCCCACCGGCGAGTCCACCCCGGCCGTCGATGCGATGCAGCAGCTGTGGACCGGCCACTGGCCGGACAACCGCGCGCCGTCGATCGAACCGGCCCGCATCGATGGCCGCCTCGCCACCGACAGCGTCGTGCTCGCGCCCGGATCCGCGCACGCGGCCACCGCGCCGGCGCAGGATGTCGAGGGCGACGCGCTGCAATGGCGCTGGTACGCGCTGGAGGAGAGCAGCGCCACCTCCATCGGCGGCGATCCGGAAGCGGTGCCCGCGCAGGTGGACCTGCACGCCGCCACCGACAGCGACGGGCGACTGCGCTTCACCGCCCCGGCCACACCCGGCGACTACCGCCTGTTCGTGGAAGTGCGCGACGGGAAGGGACATGCCGCGTATGCGAACATCCCGTTCCGGGTCGGGAATGAATAAGGGTCCGGATACTCCTTCCGGACAGGACGACAGGCCGGGTGCGGTGCATCCGGCCCTTTCTCTGGGTGAATCCTGAAATGAAGTTGCCGATCAAGCTTGAAGCATTGCTGGCCTGTCTGATTGCCGTCGCGGGTGCCGGTTGCGGCAAGGCTCCGCCGGACGCCGTCGCGCAGGCCGCTGCCCCGGTGGCCCGTATCGTGCCGTTGCCGCAGTCGGTGGAAATGCGGTCCGGCGAACTGCTTGTCTCCGGTGCGGTCGCGCTGGAAGCGCCGGAGGCGGCACCCAACGCCCGCCGTGCGCTGGAAGAACTGCTGGCCGGGCTGGACCTCGCCCGGGACGATGCGGCGGCAACCCGCATCCGCCTGCGCCTGGTGGACGATGCGACGCTGGCGCCGGAAGGCTACCGGCTGACGGTCGGCGACGGCATCGACCTGGCCGCGCGCACCGATGCCGGCCTGTTCCATGCGGTGCAGACCCTGCGCCAGCTGCTGCCCGCGCAGGCGCAACCGGAGTACCGGCTGCCCCGCGTCGCGATCGCCGATGCGCCGGCCTACCCCTGGCGCGGTTCGTCGCTGGACGTGGCCCGCAGCTTCCTGCCGGTCGAGTACCTGGAAAGGCACATCGACCGCATGGCGTTCTTCAAGATGAACCGGCTGCACCTGCACCTGAGCGACGACCAGGGCTGGCGCATGGAGATCAAGCGCTATCCGAAGCTGGTGGAGATCGGCGGCGCCAGCGCGGTCAAGGGCGGGCGCACCGGCTACTACACCCAGGAAGAACTGAAGCACCTGGTGGCCTACGCGCAGGCGCGAGGCATCACCCTCGTGCCGGAGATCGACCTGCCTGGCCACGTGCAGGCGATGCTGGCTTCGTACAACGGGCTGGCCTGCGACGACGTGGAGAACCTGTCCCCCTATGACGGCCTGGAAGTGGGCTTCAGCGTCCTGTGCCTGTCCAAGCCGGAGGTGGTCCATCCCTTCGTCCGCAACCTGCTTGAAGAAGTGGTGGCGGTGTTCCCGTCGCAGGAGATCCACATCGGCGGCGACGAGATCAAGCACCCGCTGTACGCCGACTTCGTCGCCCGCGCCGCGGCGATGGTGCAGGAGATGGGACGCACCCCCATCGTCTGGGAGGAGGGTTCGGTGGCCGACACCCGCCCCGACATGCTCCTGCAGCTGTGGAACGACAACTACGACATCGCCGCGGCGGTGGAGGAAGGGCATCCGCTGATCCTGTCGCCGTGCACGTATTTCTACCTGGACCACGGCAACTACGCCGGCCAGCCCGAGACCTACGACTGGTGCCGCAAGGAAGGCGTGCCGCTGGAGCGGGTCTACAGCTTCGATCCCACCCCGTTCAGGACCGCGGTCGGCGTCGAGGCGGCGCTGTGGTCGGAGCTGGTGCATACCGACGCGGCGGCGGACAACCGCCTGTGGCCGCGGCTGGCGGCGGTGTCCGAGGTGGCCTGGAGCCCGGCCGGACAGCGCGACTACGCCGGGTTCCTGCGGCGCATGGACGCGCTGCGCCCGCACCTGGATGCACTGGGCATCCGCTACCACGCCGAGCCGGACCTGGGCTGGGGAGACGCCGGAACAGCGGATTGAACCCCTCCGGGCCCGTGGCCCAACACGGTGTTCATGCCGGATGGGGTAAGGTGGGCCACGCGTCTTTACCGCGCGACCTGCCGCCCGCTGCCCGGGCGCCTTTCGCTTCCTCCACCTGAATGCTTCCCGGGCCGGCCGCGCGCCCGGGAGAGAATGCCACGATCGCTCGCCCGTCTCCGCCGCCACGCACTCCCGTCGATGCCGAAGTCTCATGCCGGCGCTGCGATGCCGTGTGCTGCCGGCTCACCGTGGTGCTGATGCCGGAGGATCGCGGCGTGCCGCGCCACCTGGTCGCACGCAATGCACAGGGTGTGGAGGTGATGGCGCGCGACGAGGACGGGTGGTGCGCGGCGGTCGACCCGCAGCACCTGCGCTGTTCGATCTACGCCGACCGTCCGGCGATCTGCCGTCGCTTCGCCATGGGCGGCTCGTATTGCCTGGACATCCGCGCGACCTACCGCGAGCAGCGGCTGCGCGGCATCCCCTTGACCCTGTATTGACCGGAGGTATCCAGACCATGGCCACGCGCAAGCCCGTCAAGAGCATTTCTCCCCGCAAGCCGGACGCACCCAGGTCGTCCGGTGCGCTCACCAGCGAGCGCATCTCCGATGACCTGGTCGCCTTCGAGCGCACCGGGGGCCGCATCGAGGTCCTCGGCACCACCCGTGTCCTGGCCAAGGTGGCGGAGATGGAGGAGAAGAAGGAAAAAGGCGACGCCGGCAACTAGCGCCGGCCTCCGGCTGCCGGCCGGGGGACATCGAGTCCGGTACGGGCACCGGATTACGTGAAGAAAGAGTCACGGCAACGGTTGCCGGCGGGGCCAGGGAGGCCACATGGGTATCGGCTGCCACCTGTCCTTCGACGGCGATTGCGCGGCCGCGTTCCGCTGCTACCAGCGCATCCTCGGCGGCGAGTTCACCGGCGTGCTCACCTACGGCGAGTCGCCGCTGGCACGGCAGCTGCCGCGCGCCTGGCAGTCGCGGATCCTCCACGCCACGCTGGTGTTCGGCGACCAGGCGCTGCTGGGTTCCGACGCGTTCCCGGGCAGCTACGTGCGGCTGCAGGGGTTCTCGGTCTCGATCGGCGCGCCGATGGGCGAGGCCGCGCGCCTGTTCACCGCGCTGGCCGATGGCGGCAGCATCCGCATGCCGTTCGAGCGCACGTTCTGGTCGCCGGGATTCGGCATGGTGGTCGACCGCTTCGGCATCCCCTGGGAAATCGCCGGCGAGCGCAGCCACTAGGCCCGGCTACTCGCCGGTCCGGAACCGCAGCGTCAGCCCCTTGAGGAAGTTGCGCAGGATCTGGTCGCCGCAGGGCCGGTAGTTCTTGTGCCCGGGCTGGCGGAACAGCGCGGTCATCTCCGGCTTGCCGAGCGGGAAGCCGGCGCCGGCGAAGGTCTCGTGCATGTCCACGTCCTTCAGCTGGAAGGCCACGCGCAGCTTCTTCAGCACCAGGTTGTTGGTGATGCGGCTTTCCGGCGGGCGCGGCGGCTGGCTTTCGTCGCGGCCGCGGTAGTAGGTGACCAGGCCGTCGAGGAAGCGCGCGAGCAGGGCATCGCTGCAGGCGACCGCGCCGGGCTCGTCCTCCTTCTTCAGCAGGGCGGGGATGTCGGCCTTGTCGAGCGGGAACTCCGGGTCGGCCAGGCGGGTGATCTCCACGACCTTGGCGTCGCTGAAATCCAGCATGTAGCGGATGCTGCGCAGGACGTCGTTGTTGATCATCGCGGGGTGCTCTGTCGTTCGGCCGGGGCGCCGGGTGGGAAGTCTAGCGCCCGGCGCCGGGATCGCGCCTGCACGCGCCGCGACGCCCTGGTTCGTGGGCTTCTTCCACATGGGCCGGTTCGGCGAACGCTGGATCATCGTCAATACGCTGTGGTATTCCGGATCCGACCGACCTGCCCGGAGCCGATGCCATGACCTTCCGCCTCGCCGCGATCGCGGTCCTGCTGTGCCTCGCACCGGCTGCCGTCGCCGCGGATGGGCTCGACGGCGGCCGCTACATCGAAACGCCGACCATGGCGTCCTATCCGCTGGAGAACGATGGCAGCTACCGTTTCGACTACACCCTGGACGCCGACACCTGGACGCTGGAGCGGCGCGATGCCGCCGGCACGGTGGTCGAGCGCGAGGTGTGGCGGCGTGCCACGCCGGAGCGCTGATGCCCGGCGGCGGCCTCGCATGGCTCGCTGGTTATCAAGACCGGTCGCCAACGCGCGGTATGGTGGCGGCCGGTTCCCTTGGATGCCTGCCACGATGCGCCTGCTGCTGCCCACCGTCCTTGTCGCCGCGCTCGCGGCCTGTTCGCCCGCGCCGCCGCAGGCCGGCGATGCCGCCGCGGCCGCCGCTGCCGCGACGGGCACCACCGACCGCGCCTATCTGGACTCGATCGAGCAATGGCGCCGGGAACGCGAGGCCAAGCTGCGCGAGCCGGACGGCTGGCTCAGCTTCACCGGTTCCGGCCAGGTGGCGCCGGGCGCGCATCGGGTCGGCAGCGCGGCGGACAACAGCATCGTCGTGCCCGGCGGGCCGGCGCACTGGGGCGTGCTGACCCTGGGCGCCGACGGCACGCCGGTGTTCGAGGCCGCACCGGAGGCGGGACTGGTGGTGGACGGCAAGCCGTTCCAGGGCGGCGCGCTGCTGACCCAGCTCGACGCAGGCGGCCCCACCGGCATCCATTCCGGCGCACAGCGTTTCTACGTGGTGAAGACCGGCGAGGTGCATGGCTGGCGCTTCCGCGATCCGCAGTCGCCGGCGCTGCAGGCCTTCGCCGGCGTACCGCATTTCCCGGTCGACCCGTCCTGGCGGATCGAGGCGCAGTGGCAGGCCTTCGCCGAGCCGCGCACCCTGGACCTGGTCACCAGCAACGGCACGATCGAGCCGGCGCGGGTGCCCGGTCAGGCGCAGTTCGAGCGCGACGGTCGCGTCTTCACCCTGCTGCCGGTGCAGGAGAAGGAAGGCGAGGACCTGTTCTTCATCATCGCCGACCGGACCAGCGGCAAGGAAACCTACGGCGGCGCGCGCTTCCTCTACGTCGCGCCGCCCACCGGCGACACCCTGGTGCTGGATTTCAACAAGGCGCAGAACCCGCCCTGTGCGCTCAACGGCCACGTGGTCTGCCCGACCGCGCCGCCGGAGAACCGCCTGGACCTGCGCGTCGCCGCGGGCGAGAAGACCTACCCGCTGCAGCACTAGCCGCGGCCGGCGGCCGACCCGGTGGATAGGGCCAAGGGCCAATTGCCCGCCGCCAGCGCGAGGGGCGACGGTACCGCCGCCGATATCGGCGACGGCTGGGATTCAACGATGAAGTGGCTGCTGCTGTTCGTGCCGATCGCCATCGCGCTGGAGCACTTCGCGCCGGGCAACGCCCTGCTGGTGTTCGCCGTGGCCGCGCTGGGCATCGTCCCGCTGGCCGCGATCATGGCCCAGGCCACCGGTGCGCTGGCCACCCGCCTGGGCCCCGGCCTGGGTGGCCTGCTCAACGCCACCTTCGGCAACGCCGCCGAACTGATCATCGCCCTGGCCGCGCTGCGCGCCGGCCTGCACGACATGGTCAAGGCCTCGCTGGCCGGCACCATCATCGGCAACGTGCTGTTCGTGCTGGGCGTGGCGATGGTGGTGGGCGGCAGCCGCCACGGCGACCAGACCTACGACGCCCGCTCCGCGCGCACCCAGGCGATCATGCTGACCCTGGCGGTGACCGCGCTGGTCCTGCCGGCGGGCTATCTGGCGATCGTGCCGCGGGCCGAGGTGCAGATGAGCCAGATGAGCACGCTGATCGCCGTGATCATGCTCGCGGTCTACCTGGCCAACGTCGCCTTCACCATGTTCCGCAGCCGCGCCGATGCCGCGGCCGCGGCCGGCCATGCCGACCTGCACCACGGCCCGGAATGGGCCCCGGGCAAGGCGACGACGGTGCTGTTCGTGGTCACCCTCGGCATCATCTGGCTCAGCGAGATCCTGGTTGGCACGGTCGAGGAGGCGAGCGAGGCGATGGGCTTCTCCGACGCGTTCACCGGCGTGTTCGTGCTGGCGGTGATCGGTGGTGCGGCCGAGCAGGCCACCGCGATCGTGGCGGCGCGCAAGAACCGCATGGACCTGTCGATGTCGATCGCCCTGGGTGCCAGCGTGCAGCTGGCGCTGCTGGTGGCGCCGCTGCTGGTCCTGCTGAGCTTCTTCATCGGCCCGCACCCGATGGACCTGGTGTTCGGCCCCGGCCTGGTGCTGACCATCCTGTTCTCGGTGATCATCGCCGGCCAGGTCGCCAGCGACGGTCGCGCCGACTGGTTGCGCGGCGTGCAGCTGCTGGCGGTGTACCTGATCCTGGCCACGGTGTTCTTCTTCGTGCCCGACGCGGTGCCGTGACGGCGTGAAGTCGGTCACGGCGCCCGCGCTGATCACCCGGCACCGCTACGCGGTCCTGTTCTACGCGTTGCTGGCGACCATCGCGGTCGGCCCGCTGCTGGAGGCGCTGGACATCGGCCGGGTGGCGATGGAGGTGCTGCTCACCGCCAGCCTGGTCGCCGCGGTGTTCCCGATCGGGGTGGTGGAGAAGCGGCGGACGCTGTTCGCCATCGTCGCGGTGGCGCTGCTGCTGCGCTGGCTGTCCCCGCACCTGGGCCTGGCCAAGATCTCGGCGGTCGGCGCGCTGCTGTGGGGGGTGGTGGCGCTGGTGGCCGTGTTCGGCGCGATCCGCTATGCGATGTCCAGCGCGCGGGTGGACGCCGAGCACCTGTACGCGGCGCTCAGCGCCTACCTGCTGATCGGCGTGTGCTGGGGCGTGATCTACGTGGCCATGGTCCGGCTGGACCCGGGCGCGCTGCTGCTCGGCGGCGAGCCGCTGACGCGCGGCCTGGGCATGGGCGATGCGATCTACTTCAGCTTCGTCACCCTGGCCACGCTGGGCTACGGCGACTTCACCCCGGCGACCACGGTCATGCGCGGACTGTCGGTGTTCGAGGCGATCATCGGCCAGCTGTACCTGGCGATCATGGTGGCGCGCCTGGTCAGTCTGCGCGTGGCGGCGGTGTCGTCGCAGTAGGTCGGGCGCAGCGCGGGTCGTGCCCGCCTGCGGTCCCCGTGGCGGTGCCCGGATCGCCGGGGTGCCACGCCGCCCGGCCGCCGTCCGGGCCTGTCGCGTGGGGCCAAAGGCCAATTGAGCCGTTTCCGACGCGGCGGGTAGCGTCAAGCCGGTCCGGTGCCGCCCGTGAATCCACGCGCCGCACCCTTCGACGGAACTCCCAGCCGGCACGCGCGCCCCTTGCGGACGTGGCAAGGCCGGCTCCCTTCACGAATGCTGGAGGCATACGCATGATCGCCACACCGAATCCCCAACGCCTGCTGCGTGCCGCGATGCTCGCGGTCATGCTGGTGGCGCTGCCCGCCGCCGCGGCCGATGGCGACAAGACCAAGATCAAGGGCCTGGTCACCGCGGTGCAGGGCGACACGATCACGGTCAAGGACGCCGACAACGTCGAGCAGACGGTCACCGTCTCGGCCGACACCGTGTTCAAGAAGACCAAGGGCCTGACCGGCGCCATCCACGAGAAGGTCGGGCCGGGCGCGGTGATCCCGGGCCTGCCGGTCACGGTCGATGCCGTGGCGGCGGGCAGCGGCTTCGCCGCCAGCGAAGTCAGCTTCAAGTCCGAGGACTTCAAGGTCGCCCAGCAGGTGGAGGCCGGGCTGGCGCCGACCACTGCGCGCCTGGACGATTTCGGCAAGTACGAGGCCCTGGCCACCGCCGAGGTGCTGTTCGACAGCGGCAGCGCGGCGATCTCCGCCGCCGGCAAGGCCGACCTGGACGCGCTGGCGGCCAAGGCGAAGGACACCGCCGACTACCAGGTCGTGCTGCAGGGCTTCACCGACGCCACCGGCGACGCCGCGGCCAACCAGCGCCTGAGCGAGCGTCGCGCCACCGCGGTCACCAACTACCTGCAGCAGCAGGCCGGGCTGGCGCCCGGGCGGGTCCGGGCCGGCGACGGCATGGGCGTGGCGCCCGATGCCGGCAGCGGCAGCAACGCCAATGCGCGCAAGGTCGTGGTCAAGCTGGTGGTGGACAAGGGCGTGCAGGCAGGCAAGTCGAAGTAAGCGGCCGCGACCCCGGCCGTACCCCGTACGGGCGGGTCCAGCGTGGACCCGCCGCCGCGTGACTGGAGGATCCCATGCGCATCTCCGCGCCTCACCTGCTGGCCACCGCCCTGCTGCTCGCGATGACCGGCGGTTCCAATCCGGCGACCGCCTGGGCCGCGCCGCAGTCCGCGTCGACGTCCGCGGCCAAGGCCGCGGCCCCGGCGACCTTCGGCACCGAACAGCTCGACCAGAT